>DAOPWT010000062.1:3629-7103 GCA_035351775.1 Bacillota bacterium
ACGTTTCCTATCGATTGTCGCCATGGTTCTGGTTCTGGCCGTTATGCTCGTAGTGCCCACGATGAGCGCCGAGAAGGTTGTAGTCTATACGACCCTCGATGAGCCGTTGGCCAGGGAGGTTTTCGCGGCCTTCGAAAAGAAGACCGGCATCAAGGTCGAGTGGGTTCGTCTGGCCACAGGCGAGTGCGTCGCCCGTCTTGAGGCAGAGGCTTCAAATCCCCAGGCCAGCATGTGGTTTGGTGGAGTCGGGCTGGGCCATATCGAAGCCGCCAACAAGGGGCTGACCACACCATATCTATCCCCCAACGCCAAGAACATTCCCGCTAAGTTCCGCGACAAGAACAACTACTGGACAGGCATCTACGCCGGCGCACTGTCGTTCGCATGCAGTGTCGACCGACTGAAGCAGCTCAAGGCGGAAGCCCCAACGAGCTGGGCCGACCTTACCAAGCCTGTCTTCCGCAACGAGATCCAGATGGCCAACCCCGGCACGTCCGGCACGGCCTACAATGTCATCGCTACCCTGGTCCAACTCTGGGGCGAGCAGAAGGCTTTCGCTTACTTGAAAGAGCTGGATAAGAACATTGCCCAATACACGAAATCAGGCTCGGCGCCTGGCAAGAGCGCCGCGCTGGGCGAGTGCGCGATAGGGATCGGCTACGCCCACGACCAGGTCAAGCTGGTCACCCAGGGCTACGATATCAAGATCACCTTCCCGTCTGAGGGCACTGGCTACGAAGTCGCCTCGATCTCGCTGGTCAAGGGCGGCAAGCAGATGGAAAACGCCAAGAAGCTGTACGACTGGGCCCTAACGGCGGAGGCGGCCAAGATATACGCCAGCACCTGCACCGTTCCGTTTGTCGAGGTCCCGCTCATGAAAGGCGCCATACCGTTCACTCAGGTGAACACGATCGACCAGGACGACCAGTGGGCGGCCAACGAGCGCGAGCGGTTGGTCGATAAGTGGAACAACCAGATCTACAGCACCCGGTAAGGCCATATTCGTGTTTACGCGAAGCGGGGGGATGCCCTGCGCCAAGTGCGGGCGCCCCTCGTTTCGTTGACAGGCGTGGAAGGAGGTCAGCTTTAGTCAGATGGCAATAGAACAGCCACGCCCCCGCACATCTCGGACGCGGGATACCATAGCCGACGTCAAAGCCCTGGCCCGCGATCCCATCCTTCTGGCAACGCTTGCAGCAATCGTGCTGCTGCTTTCGGTTTTCGTGGTCTGGCCGGTGTGGAAGGTTTTCTGGCTCAGCATAGCGCCTCGAGGCGTGCTCAGCCTTGACACCTACCGCTATATATTCAGTCAGAAATGGCTCACCCGGTCATTCACCAACTCGCTGAGGCTGGGTGCCATATCGGCCACTACGTCCACGGTCGTGGGTTTCATATTCGCTTTTGGGCTCAACAGGGCCGACGTCAGGCATCCGGGTTTCATCCGGCAGATGGCACTGCTGCCCATCATCTCTCCGCCATTCATGTTCTGCCTCAGCGTGATCCTGCTGTTCGGGCGGAACGGCCTCATAACCCGGGGAATATTCGGCCGGACCAACTTCAATGTGTACGGGCTGTGGAGCCTGGTGCTGGTTCAGACGCTCGGCATGTTCCCCATAGCGTATATGGTTTTGGACGGCGTTCTCAAGGCCATCAATGCCGACCTCGAGGATGGCGCGCTCAACCTGGGCGCATCGCGGTGGTCTGTGTTTACGACGATAACACTTCCCCTGTCGACACCGGGGCTCGCAAGCTCATGGCTGTTGGTCTTCGTCACCTCACTGGCCGACTTCGCTAACCCCATGGTGCTGGCGGGCAAGTACGATGTGCTGTCGGTACAGGCGTATCTGCAGTTTACAGGTATGTACAACATGCCAAGGGGATCCGCGCTGGCCATTTTGCTTCTTTTCCCCGCCCTCACAGCGTTCCTGGTGGAGCGCTACTGGGTATCGAGGCGCTCGTATGTCACAGTGACGGGCAAGCCCAGCATGCATACTATCCCCATGGTGTCAAGAGGCGTGGCGGTCTTCTGTGAAGTGGTATGCTGGATCACCGCACTCGCCACGATCATGTTCTACTCAGTGGTGATCGGCGGTGCGTTCGTCAAGCTCTGGGGAGTCAACTGGACTCCCACTCTTGAGCACTTCAAGTACGCGTGGGATGTAGGCAGTAACAGCATCAAGTCCACAGTCCTCATGGCAGCAGGCGCCACGCCTATCACCGGTTTTCTTGCCATGATCATCGCTTTCCTGGTCGTGCGAAAGCGGTTCCCGGGCAAGGGATTGCTCGGCTTCATCTCAATGCTGGGTTACGCAGTGCCCGGCACGGTCGTGGGCATCGGCTACATCCTCGCGTTCAACCGGCCTCCGCTGCTGCTGACCGGAACTGGGCTAATCATCATGCTCTGTTTCGTCTTCCGCGAAATGCCTGTAGGCATCGAAGCGGGCGTAGCCTCGCTGCAGCAGATAGACCCGGCAATCGAGGAGGCATCGAGGAACCTGGGCGCGAGCAGTGGCTATACCTTCGGGCACATCACGCTGCCGCTCGTAAGGCCGGCGCTCCTGGCCGGGCTATCGTACAGCTTTGTCCGCAGCATGACTGCGGTTTCAGCCGTGATATTCCTGGTATCGGCCCGCTGGAATCACCTCACGGCCCTTACTCTGGCTCAGACCGAGATCATGCGTCTGGGCGCGGCCAGCGCCCTTTCGATATTCCTGATCATCATTGTCATGGTAGCCTTCGCGATCATGCGCGTGCTCGTGGGCAAGGAACATCGTCCCGCGGGCATGTTGCCGAGGTAGGTGGTTCGAGTATGGCTTCAAACGCCAAAAGCGTGACCCTCAACAACTTGACCAAGGTATTCATCGGCCCGGAGAAGCAGCAGGTAGTGGCGGCAGATAACGTCACACTCACTATCAACCCAGGTGAACTAGTCACTTTCCTGGGCCCGTCCGGCTGCGGCAAGACCACTACCCTGCGCATGGTCGCAGGATTCGAGAACCCCACCTCAGGTCGGGTTTTCATTGGCGACCGAGATGTAACCTCCCTGCCTCCGAACAATCGCGATACTGCGATGGTGTTCCAGAGCTACGCCCTCTTTCCACACATGACGGTGGGAGAGAACGTCGCCTACGGGTTGAGATTCCGTGACCTGGCCAAACAGGACAAGCAGAGCCGGATCAAGAGAATCATGGATCTCGTGGGGCTCACCGGTTTCGAGTCGCGCCAGCCCGGGCAGCTCTCAGGCGGCCAGCAGCAGCGTGTCGCTCTTGCTCGTGCGTTGGTGGTGGAACCGCAGGTGCTGCTGTTCGACGAACCGCTGTCCAACCTCGACGCCAAGCTGCGTGAGCAGATGCGTGAGGAGATACGTCGGATCCAGACCAGCCTGTCGATTACGGCCATCTACGTCACCCACGACCAATCAGAGGCCATGGCCATATCCGACAGGATCGTAGTCATGAACCAGGGCCGAATAGA
>DAOPWT010000062.1:7203-9177 GCA_035351775.1 Bacillota bacterium
TACCAACCGTCACTCCATCCGCCTGTAGCAGGATCGGTATTGCCCTGGCCGGGCTCGAGGAAGACCCAACCTACATCGGATTCGGAGCCCCGCATTTCGAAATCCCACGTGTCCGACTCAGCCTCGTCACAGTCGAGGCGCGTGACCTTGATCAGCAGCGGAGCGCCTTCATATGCCCCAACTGTGTTCATCCACAGTACTATGTAGGGTACTCCCGATGCGAACGTTCGCGTGATGTCGATGGGCTGGCCTGCATCTGCATCTACATCCTCAGCGGTGACGATATTCCCGATAACCGGGATGAACAGACCCGCGTCGAAGCGGCGAGCGGTGGCGTGCGCCGAACCCGGGACCGCCATAAGGGCCACAAGCAGCAGCGCTAGAACAAGTCTCCTTCTCAATGAGATCTCCCCTTTCAACCTGAGAACTGAGGCAACTACACCGGCAGGCGTGTCTACGCCTTGCCTAGAAGAGCTTCCTCCAGCTCAGTCTGGAGCAGAATTCGCCCGTTGCAGGCAACCCGCATGCTGTCGCCTGACACTTCGTCGATAATCATGGTCTGGCCGTCGACCTCGCCGAACTCGTACTTAATGTCGATCAGTTCCAGCCCTCGCTCGCTTAAGTGCCCCGCAATCAGCGACGTCGCCTGGCGCGCGGTGACCCTCATGTAATCTATGGCCTCTCTGGAGACGATATTCAGAGCGACCAGTGCATCCTCTGTAATGAGAGGGTCGCCTCGCTCATCATCCTTCAAGGTGAACTCAACCAGCGGCGGAAGAGATTCGCCTTCGCTCACATAGTTGCCATAGCGACGCACAAAGCTGCCCCAAGCTTTCATGCGACATATCACCTCGAGCCTGAAAGACCGCGCCAGCCTGGCGATGACCGTGTTGGCATCGGGACCAGCACTGATGAAGTGTGTGGGTATTCCGGCCTTGCGAAGGAGCTCGAAGAAATGCAATGTCAGCCTGAAGGAGGAGCGTCCCTTCCCGGTCACTTCGCCGATTACCTCATTGGCTCCGGAATCAATCGTATTGCCTACGCCTGTTACGGTGTCTTTGAAGCGAAGCAAGACGCTGCCGTCGCCTTGCAAGAACACGTCTTTGGTCTTCCCGGTGTATATCTTCTGCATGATCAATCCTCCCGCTGAACTGCGAAGTCAGTGTACAGTGCTCCCACGGCACCGTCAGTTAATGCAGCATCCCGATAGCTAATTCTACACTGCCGGCCCGAATGTTGCCATGCTGGGTTTCGCGCTGCAAAGAAGGAGTCTGAAGTACTTCTGTTGAATATGCTGGCATAAATGAAACATCGAGTGTCGGCGTATGTATGGCTTTGGGACCGAACGTTGTCGAGGCGTCGCCCGAAGTCATTGGCTGTACCCGGAAATCCTAGGTGCGGTAAAAAGAGCTTGCGGGAGGTGATCCCAACACACCGGTTCTGCCGACCGAGCGATGGCGTGCTTCACTGCGGACGATAGGCCGGGCGAACAGATGAGAGTATGCTCAGTAAATGACCCTCAGGACCCGAGGCAGCGGACTGGTGCTGGTAGTTGTGGAGAAGACAGGACCAAACCAAGAGGGAGGGCAAGTACTGGATGAAACTCTGGGTAAAGATTCTGATCGGATTCGTCCTGGGCGCGATTGTCGGCCTCATCGTGGGGCCATCCATAGCGGTGATCAAGCCGCTAGGCGACCTGTTCATTAGGCTTATCAAGATGCTGATCGTCCCCATGGTCTTCTGCTCGCTGGTAGTCGGCGCAAGCAGCATCGGCGATCTCAAGAAACTTGGCCGTGTGGGCGGCAAGACCCTGATCTACTTCCTGGTCACCACGGCCATCGCGATCACTCTCGCAATCCTGCTTTCATTGGTGTTCGATCCGAGCGCCGGATACGTTGTCGGCGAGGTCGGCACGTACACGCCAAAACCTATGCCCAGCGTCGTCGATACCTTCCTTAACATGGTGCCCACGAA
>DAOPWT010000063.1:0-9012 GCA_035351775.1 Bacillota bacterium
TGGGCTGTGCAGGAAGTAATCGGCAAAGACAACCAGCCCAAAGAGAAGGACCAGGCAGCAGGATAGCGCCTGCTGGCCAGACGTTCGCAGGAGGGCATACATATGTATACTAAGCTGTTTCACGGGGCCAGACCTGCACTGAGTGCGCTGGCTGTGTTAATCCTGCTTGCGATTTCGCCTTTGGGCATTGCGGCCTCCGTACCAGCCGCATCGGGCCTGTCGCAGGCCGAACAGGTGGCGGGCGAGTTTGTGACGGCGTTTCAGAAAGGCGATTGGAAGCGGCTCAGCCAGATTTCAGCCGAGGCCGCTCTTTCGTGGGTGGAATATGTGGCGGCGCGGGCGGGCCAAACCGACGGTATCCAGTCGATAATGAGGGTAGAGTCGGCTGCCATGGGCGAGAGCATTCGCGCCAAGGTGTACTTCACCAACAAGGACGGCCAAACACGTCTGAGATACCTGAAACTTCGCGACATTGCGGGCGCCTTCAAGGTCGTGGACGACCGCATGATGGGCTCGGAGTGGGTGTCGCTTTCGTACAGGAAGGGCTTGTTCTCTCGATCGCAGGAGATCTCGGGGGTGCGCGTGAGTGTGATCGGGCTGCTCGAGGCGCCGCCTGAAGTCAAGATCGACCTTTTGATCGAGAACGTCAGCGGCCCAGAGAAGTGCTACATATACCCTTCGCTCGAGGCATTCTACGTCGTGACCGCGGATGGCAGCACACGGCAGAAATACTTTGCGGCGACACCGGCCGAGACGCCGGAGACGCCTCTTGCCCGAGGGTCGTCCATGCGTACCTACGCGATATTCCCGTTCTGGGCCTCCGATCCCACATTCCAGGGCAAGCAGTGGAAGAACATCGAATGGACTCTGTTCATACCGTTCGGCCCAGTGGATCAGTTCTCCTTGGACTATATGTAGGGAACGGCTTACGGAGGAAATCATAGCGTTGATAAGTCTGAAGCAGGTCAAGCAGGATCCGGAAGTTGATGCGTTTGTCAGAAGAGCGGGCCAGAACCTGGAGGCCATGGGGTACACGGAGCATGGCTTTCGCCATGTGAGCCTGGTATCCAACATCGCCCACAATGTGCTGGACCGACTTGGGTATCCTGCGCGCTCGGCTGAACTAGCCGGCATCGCCGGCTACCTCCACGACATCGGGAACGTGGTATCCCGCGATCATCATGGGCAGAGCAGCGCTCTGATGGCCATGTCTATCCTGTCACGAATGGGGATGGACCCAGTCGAGATAGCGGTGATCATGGCGGCCGTTGGCAATCATGAGGAGGAATATGGGCATCCGGTAAACGAGATCTCGGCTGCTGTGATACTTGCCGACAAAAGCGACGTGCACCGCACCCGGGTCCGGAAGAAGGACATCCCCACCATGGATATCCACGATAGGGTGTCGTACGCAGCTGAGCGGTCTTTTCTGGACGTGGATGTCGAGAAACGGGTGATCACGCTCACGCTGACCATCGATACCGGCATCTGTCCGGTAATGGAGTATTTCGAGATCTTTCTGACCCGGATGACCATGTGCAGGAAAGCAGCTTCAGTTCTTGAATGCGAGTTCAAGCTGGAGATAAACGGTGCATGCCTTCTCTAGGCGTGCGGCGCGAGCAAAGTCCCAGCTAGCAGAATCAAACCCTCCGCACGGTGCAATACTACTCTGGACACTGCACCGATGCGGAGGGGTTCGTTTTGCGCTCGTATGAGAGCCTCGTCAAACACGAAGGCAACTCAGCGCTGTTCGCTGCGATCGAGATATCTATCGTATCTACCTTGGCAGGGCGTCCGGTGCATGTGCACGCTGAGGGGGTCAGGGGAACCGGCAAGACCACCATCATGCGCGCCGCCGCGGGCATCCTGCCGATGATCGAGAGAGTCACGGGGTGTGATCACAACTGCCGGCCGTGGGCGCCACACTGCCCCGACCACAAAAGTGTGCCCCCTGCTAGCTTGCGCGAGACGGGCTCCGAATTTGTGCCCATGCCTTTCCTCGAGATCTCCCACTCGGCAAGGCTTGGAACGGTCGTGGGCAGCATTGACTTGGCCCGCGTGGTCGACCGCGATCAGCCGCAGGCTGCTCTGCTTCTGGGCACCATACCCCGAGCGAACCGCGGAATAGTCTTCATCGATGAAATCAATAGGCTCGCAGATACCTCGCCTGAGCTCACCGACGTGCTTCTTGACGCGATGGGTACCAAGCCCGGCAGGGTGCAGATTGAAGAAGCCGGCCTGCCGGTAGTGTCGCTCCCGCTGGAGATGGGCGTGTGGGCGGCATCCAACCCTGATGAGGACCCCGGTCCGCTTGAGGATGTCCGGCGTCAGCTGTCAGACCGGTTCGATCTCTCAGTTGAGATGGGGCGGGCGTGTGAACCTGGCATGATCCGCAGGATCTTGGAGTGCGACGACTTCGACGCTCCGCTGCGAGCGCCGGACGTCCCGGCGGTCGGATGCTGGCCGGGCCGCATGGCCGCTGCAGCACTGCTTGCGCCGCGAGTGCTCTTCCCCGATGAGATGGTAGAACTGCTTGCCAGTATCTACGTGGATTTCGACATCGAAAGCATACGTGCAATAGAGGCAGCCAGGACAGCCGCGCGCTGCAGGGCCGCACTGGTGGGCAGGAGTCGGGTGTCGATCGAGGACCTAAGAGCGGTTCTCGGCATGGTTTTGCGCCATCGTGTGGAAGTAGCAGCCCTCGCCAACATCCTCAGGTACGTCGACGCCATGCAGGAGAAGTCAGTTCACGGCAGAAACGTCGGCGCTCTCATGCCCGGATGCGGGGGAGCGCCCGGGCGCCCAGATCCGCAGGGGGCTGGGGAGATGCGGTCGGGCCGTGACGGCGGCCAAGATCGGGCCGACCAGGGCAGCGACTGCGCACGCGGAGGCAGCGCCGGCGGCGACGGCGGCAGCAGCAATGATGCGGACTATGGTTCTTCCCATGGCGGGGTGGGGCTTCGCGCAATACTGCACAAGCTCTTCGAGCACATGCGCTCTGAACACAGCGGTGGCTCGCGTGGTACGGAGCGCGAGGTTCGGCGGCGTCGCTATGGGGCGGATGGTTCCGATGGCGATTCAGTGGACAGCCGCGGGGGCGGTTACGCCGGCGGCGTTGGGTCAGGGACCGGCGCCTGCGGGCGACGACGCACAGGTTCGAGGGCACAGGCAGGCGGCGGGGCAGGCGACGGGGACGGGACGGACTTCCGCCGCACGTTGGATAGTACGATCAGTGAGGTATGCCCTCCCGGTATTGCCCGACCCATTACCCAAGTTGGGCCCAAGATTGTGTTCGCTGAGGAAGATCTGATTTGAGGCCTGACGAGCTTGCAGCGTTCGCCGCCGAAGTCAATTGTCGACTAAACCGCGGGCTCGGGGTGCGTGTGGGCGAGACCGCTCTGGTCTCGCGCCGAGTGCACGTCATCGATCCCGCGCGCGCGGATGAGGCGCAAGTGAAGTGTGCTGCAGATGCCGGACGGGTCTTCTACCATCGCAGCGCTGCTGATGAGGTAGTTCATATCGACATCTTCCATTCGTTGGCCGACATCAGCCATTACGCCCTCGCTCAGGCAGCTAGGCGGGCGGTTGACGAGTTCACGCGTGAAGGATGCGTGGGCTCTTCGTCCTCGGCAGCCTTGGCGGATTTCATCGACGTGCAGACTGCTACAGGCGGAGGCAGGATAACCGGCAGCCTCAAATACGGTCGGAAACAGTCTCTCATGACGGCTCATAGAGGGCATGTACATCTGGCTGCGCTCATGGGGCATGAGGCCTCGGGGTTACTCTATTACCTAGTGCGCGATGCGGAGCAGGTAATACAGGGGCAGGGGGCGGAACTCAGGCGACTGGACCGCATCGTCAATGACGCTGACCCCGGGGGGACTCCAGTCGACCTGTCCCCTTATTCGGCTCCCACAGACTCGCTGCTGCAGGAACATGCTCCGCCGGCCAGTCTCACTGATGACTGCGCCATGATGAAAGACGCGCTAGACGCGGCGGCCGACTTCGGTTCTGTGTCAAGCCTGGCCAGTTTCCTGGAGTGCGTGGCCGCGTCACGCCGGCGCGATAATCCCTATGCACTACTCGAACGCGAGTACGGGGATGCCGAGGCGATGCTCTCCCGCCTGCGCGCATTGGAGATACTGAGCGGCGACGGAGCTTCTCTGGCATTGACTGACAAAGGAAGGCATCTGGTCTTCTTTCTCCGGCGGTTCGCACGCGAGATAGAGACGCAGATGCGAAAGGTAATCAGGCGAAGCGGGCGCCCTCGCGCCATTCCCCTCGATAAGAGCGACTTCTCGCGGGGCAGAGCCCGGGGCGCATCAGTCAGGGAGTCGCGCACAATCATGTCGGCTGAAGAGGCCGACTTCAGGGGCGCGATATCGGTGCCCGGGACCATCAGCCAGTGGGCCGTTCGCTGTTCGCAGCAGGGGCGGCGAGGGCCGGTTGAGCCGTGCGATGTCCGGATCGAACAGGCACGCAGGCGCCTAAGGGTTGATGTGTGCCTGCTGATTGATGCCAGCGCCAGCATGGCGGGGAAACGCATCCAGGCCGCGAAGCACTTGGCCAGGTACATGTTCCTCACCTGCCGGGACCGCGTGAGCGTGTTGACATTCCAGGATCGCAGCGTGACGCCGCACGTCATACGAGCGCGTTCGCACCGGGCTCTGGAGCAAGGCTTATCCACGGTGAGGCCTGCAGGGCTTACCCCCCTAGCTGCCGGCATTGTGGAGGCTGTGCGACTTCTGGGAACGGCACGTCATGCGCCGGCCATGCTGGTGCTGTTGACGGACGGGATACCCACGATGAACCAATGGACCGGCGATCCTGCACGCGATGCCCTTACCGCGGCAGAGCAGATCGCCGAGAACAGCATTCCCTTTACGTGTATCGGGCTCGCTCCGAACAAGAGCTTCCTGCGCCGGCTCACCGAGATTGCCCACGGCACACTCTACATCGTAGACGAGTTTGACCGGGATGTACTGGCGAAACTCGTGAAGGACGAGCGCAGCAAGGTGCAAACGTGATACTATAAGCATACAGAAGGGCAAACGGCTGTCAGGTCGAATAGTCCCTGATTAGGGTGGAGAGTGGATGTCGCAGAAGAAGAGAACGTGGGAGCGAGTCGCGGCAGATGCGCGAATCGCAGCAGAACTGTCCGCGCGTTGCGGCATCTCGCTGGGCATGGCCGGGGTCCTAGCAAACAGGGGCATTGTGGATGAGAGAAGCGCCAGGCTCTTTCTTGAGCCGGACATCGCCAACATGCACGATCCATTTGCGCTCCCCGATATGCAGGCTGCTGCCGGACGACTGCTGGACGCGGTTCGCCGAGGCGAGAAAGTCAGAATATACGGCGACTATGATGTGGACGGCATATCGTCCGTGTCGCTTGTGGTGTCAGTGCTCCGTGCGTGCGGAGCTGATGTGGACTACTACATCCCCAATCGTCTGATTGAAGGGTATGGCCTGAGCACTGAGGCGATTCAGAAGGCCGCAGAGGACCGAGTGGCGCTCCTCGTCACTGCCGACTGTGGAATAGGTGCATTCGACGAGGCGGAGGCGGCTCGATCGTGTGGCGTAGATTTGATTATTACGGACCATCATGAGGCCGGCGCGGGCGTGCCCCGGTGCGCTGCCGTGGTCAACCCCAAGCGTCATGACTCCGACTACCCCTTCAAGGAACTGGCCGGGGTGGGCGTGGCATTCAAGCTGTGCCAGGCTCTCTGGCGCCTTGCCGGCAGGCCCGACGGCGCGGCCGATCCCCACGGCTATCTCGACCTTGTGGCCCTGGGCACCATAGCGGACGTCGTTCCGCTGCTCGATGAGAACAGGATCATTGCCAAGTTGGGCCTGGCGATGATGAGCCGTTCGACGAACCTTGGCATTCAGAGCCTGCTGGACGTGGCTGGGCTCACCGGCCGCGAGATTAAGGCAGGCAACGTCAGCTTCACGTTGGGGCCCCGGGTGAATGCCGCAGGCCGCTTGGGCGACCCCAGCCTCGGCGCCAGGCTCTTCCTTACTGACTCCCGGCAGGAGGCGTCGGAGCTCGCTTCGATGCTTGATGAGGAGAACCGAAAACGTCAGGAAATCGAGGTTTCCATCCTCCGGCAGGTGTGGGAGCCTGTAAGCAAGATGAACACCCAGTCTACGCGGGCTATTGTACTTGGCTCCGGAGAGTGGCACAGCGGCGTAATAGGCATAGTAGCATCCAAGATCGCCGAGATGACTTACAGGCCTACTGTGCTAGTGGCACTGGAGGGCGACGTAGGACGCGGGTCCGCCCGGAGTATCCCCGGGTTCAACCTCTTCTCCGCCTTGACGGAATGTTCTGACCTACTGTTGAAGTACGGCGGGCATGCGCAGGCGGCGGGGCTGTCTATACGAGCGGATGATATCGAGGCGTTCAGGGAGCGCATGAACAGGATAGGGCACGAGCGGCTGACCGAGGCGGATCTCATTCCCAAGCTGTACTATGATGGGGAACTGATGGAAGCAGAGATTACCGATACCTTGGCGCGCCAGCTCGCGGCATTGGAACCGCACGGCCTGGGAAACCCGAGCCCGGTATTTGTGACGCGCAACATGCTCGTGCTCGAGCAGCGGAGTGTGGGGGCTGACGGCAGGCACCTCAAGCTGAAACTGGGTCGGGGAGATGCGGTGGTGAGCGCAATAGGTTTCAGGATGGCCCAGCGCTATTCCGACATCGCCCGGAACTCCGCTGAAGTAGACGTAGCTTACTCGCTGGACGTGAATGAGTGGAACGGCAGGGCGTATGCGGAGATGAACCTGAAGGACATAAGGCGGTCGGGTATAGGATGAGCGCCCGTCGAGTATCTGCAGATCATTGACTGGGTGAATGGGGGGCGAAGGGGTGGGGATTAGGCGGTCTGACCGAACACTGACTAAGCTGATCGAACGGGTCAGGGCTACAAGGCCCGATGTTGACGTCAGCATTGTCGAACGCGCTTGGGACTATGCCGAGCAGGCACACCATGGGCAGATCCGCGAATCCGGCGAACCGTACTTCGACCATCCGGCTGCTGTAGCTTTCATCCTGGCCGACATGGATCTTGATCCCAACACCATCGCCTCCGGCCTGCTCCACGATGTTGTAGAGGACACCGGAAAGCACTATGAGGAACTGGCCTCGGCGTTTGGCACAGAGGTGGCTGGGCTGGTAGACGGAGTCACCAAGCTTTCGCGGATGGACTTTAAGACCCGCGAGGAGCAGCAGGCCGAGAGCCTGCGCAAGATGTTTGTGGCGATGGCCAAAGACATCCGAGTGATCCTGATCAAGCTGGCCGACAGGCTTCACAACATGCGAACTCTGAGAGAGTGCCAACTGGACAAGCAGAAGCGCGTCGCCGGCGAGACTGTCGAGATATATGCTCCGCTCGCCCACAGGCTCGGCATGTGGAGGATCAAATGGGAACTTGAGGATCTGGCCCTTCGGTACCTGGAACCCGGCGTCTACTATGAGCTGGTAGAGAAGGTAGCCACCAAGAGGCAGGAGCGAGAGGGGTATATCGAAGAAGCCAGGCAGACTCTGTCTGCGGCCCTTGAGGAGATCGGAGTCCCCGCCGAGATACAGGGCCGTCCCAAGCACTTCTACAGCATCTACCAGAAGATGATCAAGCAGGGCAAGGACTTCAGTGAGATATGGGACCTCATGGGGCTACGTGTGATCGTGGGCACGCTGCGCGAGTGCTACGCGGTACTCGGGGCCGTCCATAGTATATGGAAGCCGATTCCCGGGCGGTTTAAGGACTATGTGGCTATGCCCAAGTCCAACATGTATCAATCGCTGCATACAACGGTCATCGGGCCGCGCGGCGAGCCGCTTGAGATCCAGATCCGAACATGGGAGATGCACCGCACGGCAGAGTACGGGATAGCGGCCCACTGGCGCTATAAAGACGGCGGCGCCGGAGGCGGCGACTTTGAGGACAAGATCACCTGGTTGCGACAGATCCTCGACTGGCAAAAGGAGACGCACAATGGTACCGAGTTTGTCGAAACGCTCAAAGTTGACCTGTTCTCAGACGAGGTGTACGTGTTCACCCCGAAGGGCGATGTGAAGACGCTTCCGGCGGGGTCTACCCCCATAGACTTCGCCTATGCAGTCCATACCGACATCGGCAACAGGTGTGCAGGCGCGCGGGTGAACGGCAGGATGGTCCCGCTAGGGACACTGCTCGCGACGGGCGACATCGTAGAGATTGTGACCAACAAGGCGCAGACCGGGCCCAGCCGAGATTGGCTTAACATCGCCAAGACATCCAAGGCCAAGGGCAAGATCAGGCAGTGGTTCAAGGAGCAGCGGCGCGAGGAGTCGATTGAGCGTGGCAAGGAGATGCTCGAGAGGGATCTGCGCCGCATGGGACACGAGGTTCATGCCAACCTCAAGGAAGAGCGCCTCGCCGAGGCGGCACACAAGTTCAGCTACCAAAACGCCGACGATCTGCTTGCTTCCATTGGCTACGGCAAGCTGTCGGCTGCGATGGTAGTGGGCAAGCTGGTTCCCGAAAAGGCTGCGGAGAAGAGCCCCGAGTCGGTGTTTGAGGAGGCGGCGCGACCTCTGGCTGGGGCCGCGCGGCCGTCGCGGTCAACCCACGGAGTGGTGGTCAGGGGGATCGACGGTGTACTAGTCAGGTTCGCCAGGTGCTGCAATCCCGTGCCGGGCGATCCGATTGTGGGCTATATCACCCGCGGGCGCGGAGTGTCGGTGCATAGAGAGGACTGCCCCAACATCTCTGCAATGATGGGGGAGGATGAGGGCAGGCAGGTAGATGTAAGCTGGGACACGGGCAACGCCACGTCTTATCCTGTAGAAATCGAGATGGAAGCCAGCGACAGCCCAGGGCTGCTCACAGGCGTAATGAACGCAGTGCTGGAGATGAAGGCGCATGTGAGCGCGGTGAACGCCAGGACCTTGCGCAACCGGATGGCCCTGATCAACATGACTGTGGAGATAAACGACGTGGCGCACATGAACAACGTCATCGGCAGGCT
>DAOPWT010000064.1:0-1477 GCA_035351775.1 Bacillota bacterium
TAACGCTGTTGACCATGCCTACCCGATCGTACTTCTCGCCGGCTCCGGCAGCCCGGGCGGCCAAGTAGACGGGCGCCACACGAACATCGACGCCTGCATACTCGCATAGCAGGGCAAGTACGACTGCGAATGCCATAGTGAGCATGAGCGTCTGAGTAATCGACAGGCGAGCCACCAGCGCCAGGCCGATGACTGTAACGCTGCTGGCCGCAGCAACCGCGCCAGAGTAGATCAAAAACGGGCGTGGCGCCGGCGTCCCATAATTCAGCGTTGCGTGAGCGATTACAGCAATTGTCAGGGTGATGCACACGCTCATCGACACAGTGGACATGGCGAAATGGAACATCCCACATACCTCCAATGCCATCTGAAAGGCCGACAAGGTGGGAGCTTGGCAACTGCTGAGCAATTAAGAGTTCACTCGAAGCATAACAAGGTTCTCCCGTGAGTGTCAACTAAATCGTTCCATATTAACCGACATTTTGCGGTGCCGTTGGCGCGATAAATCTCGGTATTCATAGAGTTGCATGTTTACTATGGCGAAGCGTCAAGCGCATCTGGGGATAATGCCCGGAAATGCACGAAACGCCAATATCGCCTAACAGGATAATTGCGAAGTCTGTGTAATCTCACAAGTATGATGCCTGAACATCTACACAGCTCATATTCATAGTCAAACAGGAGGCGGACACATGTCGGCACAGCTGGAGGCCGAGTTTCAGCAAGGCGCTCTGCATTTCCGGCAACTCACCTTTACAGAAGCAGTAATGATAATCGTGGGCGGAAATGTAGGAGCAGCCATACTGTCGCTGCCATACGCAGCCAGGGCGTCCGGCTACTTCGGCGCTGTCCTGATCTCCCTGGTTACTACCTTGTTCTCAGTCATCTCTCATCTCTATATCGTTGAGATCATGCTGCGCACCAGGAGTCCCGGGCAGCTAGTAGGGCTGATTCGAACCTACATGTTCGGCGGTCGGTTCGGTCGGCTTTACGTAGCGCTCGTCTCGGTGCTCACTGTCGGCCTTGCCATCCCATCGCTGACGGCCTATGTAATGGGCGGAGGCCAGATCATCGCATCTTTGCTTCACATTCCGTCCTGGCTGGGCGGCCTGTTATTCCTCGCGCCCGGCATGGCGGTAGTATGGGTCGGGCTGAAGGCGATCGGTGCCGCACAGGGAGTATCCAGTCTTCTGATGGGCGGTGTCCTGCTCACGTTCACCTTGGTGTCGGCCATTCACCCGGAATTCGAGGTGTCGAGGCTCACAAGATTCGCGGCCTCGCCCATGCTTGCCGCTCTGCCTGTTGGGGTGTTCACGTCGATGTCGCAGTCGATCGTGCCTGAAGTAGTCCGCGGGCTGGCCCACGATCCGAAGTCGATCGTTCGGGCCATCAAGTGGGGGTTGGGTATCAACCTCCTCTTTCTGCTCCTGTTCCCGGTGGCAATATTTGGCCTGCAGAACCCTGACGCCATTTCGCA
>DAOPWT010000064.1:1577-5857 GCA_035351775.1 Bacillota bacterium
GGCGACAGAGTCCGCCTCATAGACGAGCGCGACAGCTTCTTCAGTCGCGCGCGGCAATTTGACAACACCATTCTGCTAGTGGGCGAGAACGAGGCCACAGGCGCACTGCACGGGGTCGTGGCGGCAGCCGTTCAGCGCCTGATCGTGGCGGGGCAGGAGCATCTGGGCGCCTATATGTTCGACCTGCGCTCCAACCCCGAGGCCAACAAGGGCTTATCCCGAGCCATGTTCTTTTTATGGAAGGGTCTCGAAGAACGCCTGATGGACCAGGGTATAGAGTTCGTCTTCGGCCTGATCAAAGAGGACAATAGTCGTTCCTACAGCATCGCCTCGCGAATGGGCGCCGAGGGCCGCGGTGAGAAACGATTCTTCACGATCCCGACGTTCCGCCGCAGAAGGCCGCTCCGTGAAGTCAAGGCCACGCGCAGGATCGATGCGCGCGAGGAGTACACAGCCCTCAGCGCGCATTATGCCGGCTTCAACCTGCTACCCATCGTGAATGACTTCGATCATATGCAGAGTCTCTACGATCACTATCTCATGGCACGCCTTGAGTGTGGAGAATCGTCGCTTAAGGTTTGGGACGTCTCGCGCCACTACATTAGGCGGGTCGCCGCCATGCCGCGTGGGTATGAACTCGCAGGTTCGGTGGTGCGCGGCCTTTCGCGCTTCGTCCCTCTGCCAAAAGTACCCTCTCCGGGCGAGGCCATCACCGTCTGGAATGTACTGGACCTTGTGACTGGCCCAGGCCGCGAAGACGAGGTAAGGTCGCTGCTTGCGCAGGCCAACAACATGGCCATCGACCATGGAGTCGACTACCTCATCGTTGGCGTCGACGCAGAACAAGCCGAACTGGCCTGGCTCAGGCGCACGGCGATAATGTCCCTGAACTACAAGGTGATGGTCAAGGAGTACCAGAAAGTGCCTGCACTCATCGGAAAGACCTATCTCGACCCAAGGTGGCTGGGATAGCGCGGAAATGCCGCCCATACAGGCATCGACAGATATCTCTGAATAGCAGCCCGACTCCATTGGAGACGCTAAGCTGAGGCACGATCAGCGCACCTGAGGGAGGAGACGGGCGGAGCTTGGCGACTGACCTCGTCCGGGCACTCATATCTCGCCTTAAAGGACGCCGCAGACACGGCGGCTTTGGCGCGTCGACCGACCGTTCGTCCCCCTCCTCCGGCCGAAACCGAATCGACCCAGAGCTGCTAGCCGACGACTCTCTGGATGTGGGGGCGCGCAAAGCCGTCACCGACAGGCTCACGCTCGACAGGCGCCTGGCCGAAAACTTGCGCATCCTCGCACTAGCCGCCGGGCCGTCGCCGGACATCACAGTCAGGCATATCGTGACCGATGCCTCGCTCTATGCCGCTGTCATTCACCTTCAGGGCATCGTCGACGAGGAGCGCGTCGAAGGCGTCGTGCGCACCCTGTCGTCGGCCGGCGCCACCCGAGCGCAAGACCTGATCAACCAGCTCGGCGCCAGCTTGCTCCGTTCCTCCCATGTCGCGACAGTTGCGTCCTTCACACAACTTTGGGGCGCGCTTAGCGACGGGCTTGCGGTAATCCTCGCAGACGGCCACAACCAGGGGCTGGCCTGTAGCGCTCAGTCGTTCAAGACCCGGCCCATCGAAGAACCGCCCACCGACACAACACTGCGCGGACCTCGGCAAGGCTTCATAGAGGACCTCACAACCAACCTCGCCATGCTCCGGCAGTGGATCCGCACACCCAATCTGTGGATTGAAGAGACCAACCTGGGGCATCTCACCCACACTAGACTGGTGATCGCCTACATCAAGGGCCTAGCAAGCGAGGAGCTCCTGGCCGAAGTGCGTCAGCGCATCCAGCGCATCGAAACCGACTCAGTGCTAGGTACCGGGCCTGTAGAGGACTTTATACAAGACACCCATCTGTCGTTCTTCCCGCTGATACTGCGCACCGAAAGGCCTGATAGGGTTGTTGGGAACCTGCTGGAGGGGCGCGTTGCGATCATGGTGCAGAACTCCCCGTTCGCCCTGGTGGCGCCGACAGACTATGGCATGCTCTTCCAGTCAGCCGACGACTACTACGAACCGGTACCAATCGTGTTCGTCATTTCAGTGCTGCGAGTAGTCGCGTTCTGGGCATCCATCCTGCTTCCAGGCGCGTTCGTAGCGATCCTAACATTCCATCATGAACTTCTACCTACATCGCTGCTGCTCAGAATCGTAGGCGATCGGGCCGGCGTGCCATTCCCCGTAATCGTGGAAGTCTTCCTCATGGAGCTCACCTTCGAACTGCTGCGCGAGGCCGGCCTGCGCCTCCCGCGCGCTGTGGGGTCGGCTGTCACAATAGTCGGAGCGCTTGTGCTCGGGGAGGCCGCCATCAATGCAGGGCTGGTATCGCCTTCGGTCATAATCGTGGTCGCCACTACGGCAATAGCCTCGTTTATCCTGCCTACATTCTCCTTCGACATATCCGCGCGGCTGCTGCGATTTGCGTTTATCGTGGCCGGAGGCAGCATCGGTCTGTTCGGGGTGCAATATGGCATCATCATGGTTGTGCTGATCCTAGCCAGCCGGCGCAGTTTCGGGCACCCCTATCTTTCGCCGGTCGCCCCATTTGTCAGGGGGGGCTGGAGAGACTACCTATTCCGCACCTGGCACTGGGCAAAGACGATGCGGCCCAAGCTTGTGGGCGGGCGCGAGCCCATACGCGCGCCACGAGGGCAGATGCCGCGCCCCGGCGCAAGCCCCGAAAGCGAGGGGCTGCAGCAGATGAAGCCTGAGGGGCCCAGCGACAATACAAGGGGACAATGAGAATGGCAAAGACAGCAGAGGTCATGTCCACCCGACAGCTTGCAGGCATACTCTTCATGATGCGAACGACCGTAGTGATATCCTTTGTCCCGCTAATCACCACGGGCAGCGCCGCCCAGGACGCATGGGCAGCCGGGCTAATCGCAGGGCTGCTGCTCACGCTCGCAGCATGGGTCGTTGCCGGCCTGGCGGCCAGGTATCCGAAGCTCACCGTCATTGACTACTCGCGTATGTTGCTCGGGCGGTTCTTCGGAACCGTCGTCTCTCTCGCTATCTCCTGGCACTTCCTGCTCATTGCAGCCACCGACATCCGCATTTACGCCGAGCTGATGCGTGTGGCGTTCATGCCCAATACACCCATCTGGTTCACGACATTGGCCATGGTCTTCCTGGCCTCTCTGGCTGCGTGGTTCGGTATCGAGCCGATCGGGCGCGCCGCCGAAGCATTCCTGCCCTTCTTCGTAGCGTTCATCGCGCTCACATTGCTCGGGGCAGCGCCCAGCGTCAATGTACAGAACCTCCAGCCGGCGCTGGCCCGCGGCCCCGGCCCCATCTTCTCCAGCGTATGGACACCACTTAGCATCGGGCTTCAGTGGGTGTCGGTGGGAATGCTCTTTCCACAGCTTACACCCAAAGACCAGAGAGTGCGCAGCGCGGTCGTGGCGGCGGCTGTGTCGAGCGCAGTGCTCGCGGTAGTCGCAGCCGTGCTCGTGGGCGTGCTCGGTGCCAGTCTCAGCTCGAAATCGCTCTTTCCATTCCTCAAGATGGCACGGTCAGTCAAGCCCACCCGTACCATCGAGCGGATTGAGATTCTGGGCACGGTCGCATGGGGGTTAGGGTTGTTTGCCGGGGGGTCCACCATGGTGTACTGCGGAAGCCGGGCGATGGCGCAGATCCTCAGGATCCAGGAGTCGCGAAAGGTAGTGCCTGCATTCGGGGCGCTGGTGGCGTTGCACGCGATGTACGCCTACAAAGACGCATTTGAGCTCGTCGGTTTCTTTCGACCACCTGGCTTTCCCCTGCTCATCGCATTGACCGCCGGAGTTCCGTACGCGCTCATGTGGGCCTCCCATGTCGCAAGACATCTGGTACGTCGCCACTTCGGGAGGCAAGGCCGATGAGACTCATCGCCGCGCTGGCTGCGCTGTTCATGGCATTTTCTGCCGCAGGCTGCTGGGACCGGAAGGAACCAGATGATATGGTGTTCGCCGTGGCGCTCGGTTTCGACATAGACGAGGATGGGGACTACGTGGCAATCGCGCAGTTCGCCAACCCCATGGCTGCCAAGGCCGGCGTCGGGCCCACCTCCCAACCGGCCGGATCAGCGCCCTTTTGGACCAACTGCGCCAAAGGCCGTACTCCGTTCGATGCCCTATCGAACCTATCGCCGGCGCTCAGCCGGGAGATGACAGTGTCGAACATAGAAGTGCTCCTCATCTCAGAAAGACTGGCAAGGCGCGGCATAGCCCCCAT
>DAOPWT010000064.1:5957-8799 GCA_035351775.1 Bacillota bacterium
CCAGTGACTCATATGGGTTCGGCAGCCTTCCATCGCGACAAGATGATCGGATGGCTCGACGGCCACGAATCGCGGGGCGCAAACTTCGCCCGGAGCAGAAGCCAGCACGCTCCGATCTCAGTTCAGTCGCCTGCCGGAGGCCTTGTGAGCATACACATCACCCATGTTGAGTCCACCATCACCCCGCGCTGCGTAGATGGAGACGTGTCAATGCTCATCAGAGCCAAGGTAGAAGGACATGTTCAGGCCCAGACCGGGCTGGACCAGGGACAGGCCGGGGTCAATTTCGCCGACCCGGAATCCCTACAACACCTGCGATCGCGCCTGGCTCAATGCGTCCGGGAGGACATCGAGCACGCGCTGGCCCGATCCAAACAGTACAAGTCGGATTTCGTGGGCCTCGGCAACGCCATCTACCGGCGCCTGCCCCAGGTCTGGAGGGCAGGCGTCGGCGAACGTTGGTACGAGTTGTTGCCCGACGTGCCCGTTCAGGTCGAAGTGGAAGCAGCATTGACCAGTTCGGGCCTACTGCGCGAGAGTCTCCACTACTGATTCGTCTCCCGCGGGCACGCGCTGATGTGCTCCGTCAGAGCCCGCGCGAACTCATCGGCCTTCTCTACATGCGGCGAATGGCCGCAGCCGGCAAAGACCACTTCCCAATAGCAACCGCCTTTCAACTTGTACTCTTCCAAGACCGCTCGCGTCTGCGCCAGCATGGGCTGTGGCGGGTACACATCATCACCGGGCCAGCCGGGCACTAATCCCAGCTTTCCGAGGTAAGCGATATCCCACAAAGACGTGTCCGACACGAGCTGGTCACGAGAGCCACGAACCCACAGTATGGGCGGTTTGAGGGCGATATCCCAGATCCCGCTGACATCGAAGTACTTGGGCGAAAAGGCGTTGAGCACGCCATTCGGCCCGGGGGCAAACCCAGGCCAATTGGGTGAGGGAGCCCAGTCACCGGGGTAGTTGCGGTCCCCGATAGCCGTCTGAAGTAATGACGTGAGGAACTCCTCCTCCCGCGCGGCCCGGAAAGGAGGTTTCCAGTACGTGAAGTTGAGCACATTCCGCGGCAGCATGGGGCTGTCACCCGACTCCCGGTTCTCCGCCTTCATCTGCGCTATGAACTCGGGGTTGACCCCGCCCGCGCCCGCACCTGCATAATCCGGAAAGCACGGCTCGCCGTCTGCTCCACGGGTTCCCGAAAACCCATAGGGCGAAACCGTAGAGACCAATGTCACGCTAGCCACCATCTCCGGGTGGTCAAGGAGATACTGGAGCGAAATACCGCCCCCCATAGACCAGCCCACGAGATGAACAAGCCTCAAGTTCATCGACTCGATCAGCGCATGCAGATCATCGGACCAATCGCGCACTCCGCGCGTGGCATCCACAGGCAGCGGCTCGGTAAGGCCATAGCCCCTCATGTCGGGGGCGATGGATCGGAACCGCCGCGGAAGGCGGACCATCGCCTCCTGCCAGAAGGTTGCGGATGACGCATTGCCGTGTATGAACACGACCGGTTCGCCTTCGCTCTCCCCGGCAGTCAGCACATGAAACCTGATGCGCCTCGCGCCTTCCAGGTCAATGAAGTCCGAATGAACACCCTCTAGGTTGCCCATTGCCATAAGTGCACCTCCGATCATTCTTGAAGCGGACTACGGCATTCGCAGCGCCACACCTGCCTGGTTATAGCCCACACCCGATCCCACGAGCACCACCAAATCGCCCGAGTGTATCCTGCCCTTGCGCACTGCATCGTCAAGCGCCATGGGGACGCAGGCAGAACCCGTGTAACCCCAGTCCTCCATGATCCAGTGAGCCTTGTCCATGGGAAGGCCCAGATCGTCCATGACCACCTTGATGGACGCCAAGCGGACCTGTGTAAAGATGGCCATATCTATGTCCTCAAGCTGAAAGCCGCCGCGCTCGGCCAAGTGGCGAACGATCTTGGGCCATCCTTCGTGGTTCACCTCAGGCGGGTACTTATCGACAAACCTCACCTGCGTCCGTCCGGCCTGAACAGACCCGCACGTAGCAGGCTCAAAAGTGCCGCCGGAGTAGATACCCCAGTTTTTGTGGTAGGCACCATCGGCGTTGTAGGAGGCAGTTATGAATCCAGGCTTGCTATCGACGGCCATCACCGCCGCTCCGGCCCCGTCCCCGTAGTAGAAGCGCGTCACATCGTCGTCAGCGGCCAGCTTGCTCATCATGTAGGCGCCAATCACGAGGACGTACTTCATCCAAGTATTCGTAACCAGTTGCCCGGCAGCGGCAGCGACCGCAGTAGGGAAAGACGCACATGCGCAGCCCACGTCATACGTGCCGGCGCTACGCGCGCCCAGCTTATGCTGGACCACAACCGATGTAGCAGGGGTAATGTAGTCTGGGCTGTCGGTGCCCAAGATGATGAGATCGATGTCGCAAGGATCCAAGCCCGCTGCGTCCAGCGCCCGCCGGCCCGCGCGAACCGCAAGATCGGACGTAGCCCAATCACGCGGCGCATACCATCTGCGCCTTATGCCAGTAGCAGTCTCAAACTTGCCGACCACCGCTCCCATGCCCGCTCCGGGCATCACCTTCTCGAAGTGCTCAGCAAGATGCGCATTCGGCACCTCAATCTCGGGAAGATACATGCCAGTGCCCACAATGGTCGCATAGCGTTCCACATCTCATTCCCCCATTGCACAGTCCTGTTACTGCCGGATAACCAGCCCCGGCGCCACACGCACACAACACTCTGATGATTCTGCATACGCTGGGCCCTATCCTTCGCACGGGCGGCTCGGCGAGCTACCTTCAAGAGGCCTTCGGCAGGAGCTGTACGTCGGCGAAATCG
>DAOPWT010000065.1:0-6974 GCA_035351775.1 Bacillota bacterium
GCACGATCGCCTCGGCCGCTTCCTTCCACATCATGTACTCAAGCATCATGACTGCAGAGAGAATCAGGGATCCAGGGTTGACCTTGTCCAGGCCTGCGTATTTGGGCGCAGTCCCATGAGTCGCTTCGAACAGAGCCACATGATCCCCGATGTTTGCGCCCGGCGCCATGCCGAGCCCTCCTACCTGAGCTGCGAGAGCATCTGAGAAGTAGTCCCCGTTCAGGTTGGGCATTACAAGGACCCTGTACTCATCGGTGCGCGTCAGCACTTGCTGGAACATGTTGTCGGCAATCCTGTCGTTGACTAGGATCTTTCCGCCCGGAAGCGGAAGACCGGAAGAGGCAAGTTCGGCCTCGGTTACGACCACCTCGCCGTACTCATCCTGAGCCAGCTCATAGCACCACTGGCGGAAGCTGCCCTCAGTGAACTTCATGATATTGCCCTTGTGTACCACTGTGACGACTCGCTGTGCGCTGTCTAGAGCATGCCGGAGAGCCTTCCTCATGATCCGTCTCGTAGCTGTCCTGCTGATCGGCTTGATCCCAAGGCCGGCGTCTTCAGGAACGCGACACCCGAGTTCGCAAGCCAAGAATTCCCTCAGGCGCAGGGCCTCCGGGCTGCCCGCACTCCACTCGAAACCGGCGTAGGTATCCTCGGTGTTCTCCCGAAAGACGACCACATTGACCTTTTCAGGATGCCGAACCGGGCTAGGTACACCTTCAAACCATCGGATGGGACGGATGCAGGCATACAGATCCAGTGCCTGGCGCATGGTCACGTTCAGGCTGCGGAACCCCCCTCCGACAGGTGTCGCCAGCGGTCCCTTTATGGCGACAAGGTGATCCCTCACTGCATCGAGCGTAGCCTGCGGCAGCCACTCGCCGGTGGTCTTGAACGCCTTCTCGCCGGCGAGTATTTCCTCCCATTCTATCTGCCTGGACTGCCCATAGGCTCTGTAAACAGCGGATTCAACCACCCTGCGAGTGGCGCGCCAGATATCCGGACCTGTCCCGTCTCCTTCAATGAACGGGATTATGGGACTGTCGGGGACTCTCATAACGCCCGCCTCAACCGTGATCTTCTGGCCCATTCCTCGTTTCACTCCTCCGCACTCAGATGTACACGAATCCTTCCATTATTCTGCGGGCGGTTCGCACACCGGTCACTCTCGTGACCGCGATTCCGTCCTGCTCTGAAGCTCTAGCATCCACCGACACTGCGATGGAGCCTTCAGGATGCGCGATGCTAAGGGTTGTCTCACCGTCGTACACGTGTGATCCGTTCGGCATCAGGCTCCAAGGCAGAGTGCCGGGGATCCGGGCCGCGGCGGCCAGGCAGAGCGCGGCGGTCAGCGGGATGGTCTTGTGCGCTCTGCCCAGCGAAATCGTCCTGACAACAAGGTCATCCGTGCTAGGCCCAACGGACAGCGGGCGCCCTACCACAGCGACTTTGGGAAACGACTGTCCCCCCAGGCCGATTCGCTCAGCCGCCTGATCTCTGATGTCCTGCAGAATCCGGAGTTCGGCGCCGGAGTCGATTTGAGACGGCAGCTCAGCGCCGGTCATCCCCAGTTCGTCGGCTAGAACGAACACATAGGGATTCGTACAATCCACAACGGTCATCCGATACTCCTTTCCGTCGACACTGGCCCGATCCACCGCTCGCCCAGTCGGAAGCAGACGCCCGGTCATGGCGCCGGCTGGATCAAGATAGTCAATGATGATCGCCGAGCCTCTCTGGACCAGTCCGGACACGGAACACTCGCCTTCCGGGTCGAACTTGCCTGAGCGAACCTTAACCTTCGCCCGGTGCCTCTTGCCGGTACTTGTGTTGAACATGTTGACTATCGAATCAGGCTCAACAGCTGGGGCCAGACCCTCATCGATAGCGAATGGGCCAACGGCGGCGGAGAGGTTCCCGCAGTCGCCGCCGATGTCTGCCGTCATCTTGTCCACGCCAACTTGAACAAACACGTAATCCACGTCTATGCCCGGGCGTTCGGACTTGCTTACGACTACCACCTTGCTAGTGGAAGACGTCCCCCCTCCCAGGCCGTCTACCTGCTTCGGGTCGGGCGTCCCCATGGCGGTGCAGAACAGCTGCGCCCAGGCGCTTTGGTCTTCCGGCAGGTTCTCGCGCCGAAAAAACAGGCCGCGACTAGTGCCCCCACGCATGACGACACAGGGTATCTTGACTAGCATACGAGCATACCTCACAGCGCTGATCTGATGTGTGCAGGTCTCGGGCTATGCAGAGACGGCCCCGGCACGTTTGCGCTTGGCTTTGGCCTCCCTCATGAACGAATACACCAGCGACAGAACAGTCAAGACGATGAACGCCAGCGAAATGGGCTTCTGGAGAAACGTCATTGGATTGCCATTGGCAATAGTCAGTGCCCGTCTTAAGGACTGCTCAGTGTTTGATCCAAGAATCAGGGCGAGCACTAGAGGGGGAATAGGAATATCCAGCCTAGACATTCCGTAGCCCACTAGCCCAAACAGCGACAGCAAGAAGAAGTCAAAGGTGCTGTAGTTGATGGGGTAGGTGCCCATGAAAGCCAGGCCCATGATGATCGGCAGCAGAATCCGCTGAGGGATGTTCAGGAGTTTCACTAGCGGCACTACCAGCGGCAGGTTGATAATGATCAGGATGACGTTGCCGACGATCATCGAAGCTATGACGCCCCAGGCGACTTCGGGGTGCTGCTGGAACAGCAGCGGACCAGGACGGACCCCGAGCATCATGAGCGCCCCCAACATGACGGCCGTGGTGCCCGAGCCGGGGATGCCCATGGTCAGAAGCGGAACCATTGCCCCGGAAGATGCAGCGTTGTTGGCTGCTTCAGGCGCAGCCACTCCCTCGATAGCGCCCTTGCCGAACTCCTCTGGATGCTTGCTTATCTGTTTTTCCATGGCGTAGGCCATCATGGTGGCGATGGATCCTCCCATGCCTGGCAACACGCCTACTATGAACCCGAGCGGAGTGCTTCGGAGCATCGGCATGAGAGACTTTCTGAAGTCCTCCCGGGTCATGAACACTTTGCCGATGCTCTTGGTACTGATCTCATACTTCCTGTCAATTGCCGAGTAGTTTCGGAATACCTCAGCGACTGCGTAGAGGCCTATCATGACCACAAGGAAATCCACCCCATCCTGCAGCTCGGTGATTCCCAGCGTGAACCTCTGCAGGCCGGTCTGAGCGTCAATCCCTATGGTGCTCAGCATGAACCCAATCGCGAGCGACGCAAACCCCTTCACGATACTCCCCTGTGACAGCGCCACGGTTGCCGTCAACGCAAACAGCATCACAGAGAACATTTCGGCCGGGCCGAACTTGAGCGCCGCATTGGCCACAGGCATGGTCAAGAAGGTCATCATCACAACGCTGATCAAGCCGCCGACAAAGGAAGCTATGGCACTCGTAGCCAGCGCCTTGCCGGCTTCGCCTTTCTGCGTCATCGGGTAGCCGTCAAAACACGTGACAATCGACGAGGCGCACCCAGGGATGTTGAGCATGATGGAGGACCGTGAACCGCCGAACATTGCCCCATAATAGATTGCCGCCATAGTGATCAGGGCCGTAGCGGGATTCATACCGTACGTTATCGGAATCAGCACTGCTATCCCAGTGGCCGGCCCCAGCCCGGGCAGCATGCCGATGATGGTGCCCAGCAACCCGCCGGCGGTCAGCCATACCAGGTTGATGGGGGTAATCGCCTGGCGAAAACCGAGCATCAGGTAGCTAAACGTCCCCAATTGTAAGTTCACCTCCCCCTCCTAGAATGCAAGTATCCCTCGCGGCAGGCTTACCTGGAAAATCGTCGCAAACAGGACATAGGTCACCACGGAAAAGCCAATCGAGACGACGGTGTTCTCGACCATCCGTCTGATGGTGTTCACAAGACACATGAGGATCATCATGAACACGAAGGTGGAGATCAGGTAGCCCACAGTGTCAAGGATAAAGCCGTACACCACCCCGGCCAGAATAGTCAGGCCGATCTTCCCATACAGCGCTTTTCTCGCGGAACGCTCCACAGCAGTCTCCTCGTCTGCCCGCTGCCTGGCGCCGCCTTTCGCGGCCCGGATTTCACCTGCTACCAGCAGAACACCACAGACCAGCGAGCCTATCCCGACTATCATGGGAAACAGTCTCGGCCCCAGAGGATCGCCGATACTGACGTCTGGCAATCGCAGAGTCATGAACAAGTAGACGACGCCGAGGACTACCGGGATGAGCCCGGCAGTCAGATTTCTGGTCAACTGCAACACCTCCTGCGCGAAGTATTGGCTGCGTGAGACCACGGGACATCACGCCCGTGGTCTCACGCTGCGCTTCCAGGCTACTTAACCAACCCAACTTCGGTGAGTAGCGTCTTCATGGAGGCAGTCTGTTCCGCCAGGAACTCCTCGTACTTCGCCGCGTTCATGTAGAACGGATACTGCTCCATGTTCGCCAGCTGCTCCAGCCAGAGCGGATGCTTAACCATCTTGCCGATCACATCTTCCCAGTAGGCAACCTGCTCCAAAGTCATGCCCTTGGGCCCCATCACCCCACGCCAGTGAGCAAACACGAGGTCAATGCCTTGCTCCTTCCACGTTGGAACGTCCGGCAATTCCTCAAGTCTTTCCTCTGAGGAAACACCCAGGATGCGCATCTTGCCGGCCTTGTACTGCTCCAGGACTTCGCCAAGGCCGATAGTGAGGCCCTTGATGTGCCCACCGAGCAGAGCGGGAACGAGCTCGCCGCCCGCGCCGGGGTAGACGACAAAGTTGATGCTCTTTGCGGGAATGCCGTACGCCGTGGCAAGCATCAGGAACTGAACATGGTCGTCATTGCCCAAGCTCGGCCCGACTCCAATAGGCATCTTCGCAGGATTGGCCTTCAGTGCCTCAAAGAACTCCTTGCCTGTCTTGTACGGCGAATCAGCGCTGACAACAACTGCCTCCCACTCAGTCTCCAGGTTCGCCAATACACTGAAGTCCTTGAAGGTGAGTTCGCTGGAGCCCAGAAGGTTGTTGAACAGGATCAAGCTAGAGTTCACCGCCAGGTAGTTGCCTGATCCCTGATGGCGGTTGAGGTAAGTCCATCCGGTGGCGCCACCGCCTCCAGGTTTGTGAGTGATGATGATGGGCCTGTCAACCAGTTTACCTTCGGTCAGCGTCCTCTGCATGATCCTAGCCAGCATGTCCCAGCCGCCGCCGGGGTTGGCAGGCGCTATGATCTCGATGGTGCCCGTGGGCTTCCAGGTCTTCATCGTTGCGCCTGCCATGTAACCGGGACCCACAATCATCATAGCCGCGCACAGCGTCACAAAAACGGCCCTCAGGATACGCCTGGTTACTCTCATCGCGTTGTTCCCTCCTCGATTTTTGTGTACCGCCTGCTTTCAGACGGGTTGTCCCCATACTCCCTCTCAAGCTCCTCGAATCCTTTCAAGCCAGTCAGCTCGTTTCTCAACTCCATGCTGATCATCTCAGCTGCCAACCCCGCCGTTGAGCCATGGATCCTAAGTCCTGCCAGAACGCGCTGCACCCCCTTTACTGCAGACTTGAGAGTGGCATTGGCGAACAGAACCATCCTATAGCCCATCTCCTCCAGTTCAGGAGCGCTCACAAGAGGCGTTTTGCCGCCCTCAACCATGTTGGCAACTAGAGGAAACCCCACGCGCTTGGGGAGCAACGCCAGCTGTTCCAAAGTCTCGGGCGCCTCCACGAAGATCAGATCTGCTCCGGCCTCTCCGTATGCCTGCGCTCGCTCAAGAGCGTCCTCCAGCCCGCAAGGGGCAATCGAGTCTGTACGCGCAATCAGCACCAGGTCGTCATCGATGGAACCGTCGCGGGCGGCTCTGATCTTCTGAACCATCTCGCTTTGGGTTATCACCGTCTTTCCACGAAAATGGCCACACCTTCTGGGCGCCGCCTGGTCCTCCAGCTGAACGCCGGCAACCCCTGCCCGCGTGAACTCGCTCACACACCGATAGACGTTGATCGGACCCCCGTAGCCATTGTCGATGTCCGCTATGACGGGCAGAGACGTGACCGCGACAATGCGCCGCACGGTTTCGAGGATTTCCGTCATCGTCGCCAGCCCGAGATCCGGCAGACCCAGCTGAAGGTTGGAAATGCCTGCCCCGGTTGCGTACAGGGCCTCAAAGCCGGCGGCCTCCGCCACCCGTGCGAATAGCGCCGCCTGAACGCCAGGCACAACCAGGATCTGCCGTCTCTTGACCAGCTCTCTCAGGACCGTAGACTGCCGCACACATGCCACCTCCGACATCGCCGCATTCAGTCATCTGCTACACTGATGGCGTCTGTCTCCTGACGTAGTTAAGAAGCCCTCCAGCAAGGACGATCTCGATCTGTCGCTTTGAGAGACCGTGCGTCACGGGATAGACCGTGTCTCGAGTGATGTTGCGTACCGAAAGAACGCCGTTGGCCAGCTGTTCCCTGATTTGCCCTAGCGCCAAGCGGTCGCCGGCCCGGATCTGGTCGTAATCCTCGTCCTTTACGAGAATGAGCGGCAGCAACCCGAAGTTGACGAGGTTCTGCATGTGAATTCTGGCAAAGGACTTCGCCAGTACCGCCCGAACCCCCAAGTACAGCGGGGCAATCGCCGCGTGCTCTCTGCTGGATCCCTGCCCGTAGTTGGACCCGCCCACAATGATCGCTCCGTCGGTCGCCAAAGCCCGGTGTGCGAAGGTAGGATCTACTCTCTCGAATGCATGCATGGATATAGCCGGGATATTCGATCTCAGGGGCAGTATCTTGGCGCCCGCCGGCATGATGTGGTCGGTGGTGACGTTGTCGCCCAACCTCAGCAGTACCTCACCCATAATCTCATCGGGCAGCGGCGATGCCGCAGGGAACGGCTTGATGTTGGGGCCCATGACAAGCTGCATCTGTTCGCGCTGCGCGGGAGGAGGGATGATCATGCTGTCGTCCACCAGGAATCGCCGAGGCACGTCAACAGCT
>DAOPWT010000065.1:7074-8782 GCA_035351775.1 Bacillota bacterium
CACCAGGTCGGCGTACGATGAATTGGTGCAGCTCCCGATGAAGACCTGATCCACCTGCCTGCCGGCTGCATCGGCGATCCTAACCACGTTGTCGGGCATGTGGGGCAGAGCAACGAGCGGTTCCAACTGCGCGAGATCGACTTCGACAACTTCGTCGTAGACTGCGTCCGGGTCAGGCATCAACTCCCGAAACACATCTACCCTGGCCTGAGATGCGAGAAACCTCTTGGTCACCTCGTCACTGGGGAAGATGGACGACGTTGCACCCAGTTCAGCGCCCATGTTGGTGATTGTCGCCCGCTCCGGTACGCTCAGATGCGATACCCCTTCGCCGGAGTACTCCAGGACCTTGCCTAGTCCTCCCTTCACTGTGAGCCGGCGCAGGATCTCAAGGATGACGTCCTTCGCTGTCACCCACGGCGGCAACTCCCCGTGCAGCCGGATGTTCGCCACCTTTGGCATCTGCAAGTAGAATGGATATCCGGCCATGGCAGCAGCTACATCCAGCCCGCCCGCGCCGATGGCCAGCATGCCGAGTCCACCGCAGGTAGGGGTGTGGCTGTCTGAACCCAGCAGCGTCTTGCCGGGTGCCCCGAAACGCTCCAGGTGAACCTGGTGGCAGATGCCATTGCCGGCGCGCGACAGATGAGCCCCGAACCTTGCGGCCGCGCTCCGGAGGAACCTATGATCGTCCGCGTTCTCGAAGCCCGCCTGCAGCGTGTTGTGATCTATGTAGCTGACTGCGAGTTCGGACCTGATCGACGGGATGCCCATGGCGGCAAATTCCAGATAGGCCATGGTTCCAGTGGCGTCCTGCGTAAGGGTCTGGTCGATCCTCAGCGCGATTTCGCAGCCCGGCGTCATTTCGCCTTCCACCAGATGCGCCGAGATGATCTTTCGGGTGATGCTCTCGCCCATCACATTCCCTCCAGTCAAGTGAAACGTCAGACTCGCCTCTCAACCCATCCGCGCGAGCCCAGTGCTGCATTGTCATGCCTCGTCGATGCCCTTGACGGACCGTGCTTGGAATACACATAAGTACTGATCGCGAGCGGCTCTCAGGTGCTCGCGAGTCAGTCGCTCGGCACGCTCCGCGTCTTCCTCGTCAATCGCCTTCAGAATTGCCTGGTGCTCTTGAAGCGCCGTAGGCTTTCGAATCTGCTTGGACAGTGTTACTCTCCTGAAAGTGGCCTGGTACTCCTGGTAGGTGTCAATGAGCTTGATCATGTGCGGCATTCTTGATGATCTGACCAGCGTCTCGTTGAACTGCTGAACGACTCCGAAGAGCTCTCCGCCGTTTCCCTCTTCCGTGAGCCGTCTCATCTCATCCACAAGCTGGTAGAGCCGAGCCTTCTCCTCAGCCGTGATGTTCTGGATCACAAAAGGGATAATCGCCGCTTCCAGCGCCTCGCGGACAGCGTAAATCTCGACAGCGGCTTCAGGCGTGATGCCCCGAACCAAGACTCCCTTCCTCGGCAGGCACTCGACCAAGCCCTCTGTCTCCAGTTTCCGTATCGCTTCGCGAACAGGCGTACGGCTCACTCCCAGCCTCTCGGCCAGCTCTTTTTCTACTAGGCGATCGCCGTCCCGCAACTCGCCTTCGAAAATCGCCTGCCTGAGGGTTTCGTAGACCAGTTCCCTGATTGTTTTGGCATTGGCAAGATCGAACGAAGCCATAGGCGCTTTCATCCCGATAATCACTCCAAAA
>DAOPWT010000066.1:0-8692 GCA_035351775.1 Bacillota bacterium
ATTGGCAAGATCGAACGAAGCCATAGGCGCTTTCATCCCGATAATCACTCCAAAACTGCGTATAGTGTTGGGTACTGTATCCCTGTATACTGTATACCATCCCAGTCATTGGATTGAATTCTTCACATTGAATATCAATCCTCCCCACATTCCAAGTACTTTTGGGAGTACATTACCATGGGTTCCTTTATTGGCCTGTATCAGCATTCAGCCGGTGAACACTGGCTCTTCGGGAGCCTGCGAACCGGCTATTGGTCGCATGGTCAACGGCATAGTATCATGATCATGAACGCGTTCACGCGTCGCATGGGAATGAGGTGTGCATGCAATGCCCCTTATCGAAGCAAGGGGTCTGACCCGAGAGTATTCTCATGGTCGAATGACCGTGCCTGCGCTAAGAGGCGTGGACTTGGACGTGGAAGCCGGGGAGTTCACCGCCGTCGCCGGGCCATCGGGCTCGGGCAAGACCACTCTCCTGAACCTCATAGGCTGCTTGGATCGCCCTACTCGCGGCAGGCTGACGATCGACGGCGACGATGTGGCGGGCTACACGCCGTCCATGCTGGCGGGCCTGAGGCGCGAGAAGATCGGATTCGTCTTTCAGACCTATAACCTCGTGCCGGTACTCACAGCATACGAAAACGTCGAGCTCCCGCTGGTCCTCCTCGGCAGGCATACGCATAGCGAGATACGGGACAGCGTCATGTCAATGCTCGCCGAGGTGGGCCTGGCGGGGCTGGAGAATCGGCGGCCGATGGACCTCTCCGGCGGCCAGCAGCAGAGAGTCGCCATAGCAAGGGCGCTAGTCAAGCAGCCCCGGCTGGTCCTGGCCGACGAGCCCACCGCCAACCTCGATTCAGAGAACTCCGAGGCCATACTGGCCCTGATGAAAACGCTGAACGAGACGAAGGGCGCCACCTTCCTGTTCTCGTCGCATGATCCGCTGGTCATCGGCTATGCAAGGCGCCTGGTGCAGATGCGCGACGGCAAGATCGCTCTGGACGAAAGGAGGTAGACGGCATGTTCCGCTTCTACCTCGGGCTTGCGGCCAAGAACATGTGGCGGCGCAAGAGACGGACCATCCTCACCGCCGCCGCCATCGCCGTAGGGATCATGTACTTCGTCATGTTCGACTCGCTGCTTGCCGGCGCGGATCGGGATGCCCAGCTCAACACGATCGATTTCGAAACAGGCCATTTGTGGGTCAGCGCTTCAGGGGAAGGCGACGCTGCGCTCGAAGCACCTGCGCGCCCGGCGCTTGAGAAGACCATCCCGTCTGCCCAGGCACTGGCCCAAGCCATCGCAGAACTCTCCGGCGTTGCCGGCGCGGCCCCTCGCTTGGTCTTCCCGGCATCGCTCATAGCAGGGCTCGACGAACTGCCGGTCTCGGCGGTAGGGGTTGATCCCGGTGCGGATCCTCAGGTCTTTCATCTTTCGCAACTCGTGTCTTCAGGAAGATGGCTCGAACCGGGTGAAGAGGGCATAGTCCTCGGCAAGCGCATCGCGGACCTGTTGCAGCTGGAACCGGGCGACATGGTCACCGTGAGGACCCAAACCGCTCAAATGGCCTTTCAGGCTGTGGACTTGCTACTGGTCGGAACGGTAGAGACTCCGCACCCGCGCGTCAACCAGTCGCAGGCGTTCCTGCCGCTGGACGTAGCGCAGGCGGTTGTCGGCGCCCCGGGAAGCGCAACATCGATTCACATCCGAGCCAGGACGGCACTTCAGAGCCCATCCCGACGCGACCTGGGCGACCTTGTGCGATCGATACCGTCGGTCACCGGCTGGAATCCAGGTTGGCGTGTGTACACCTGGCATGACGCTGCGTCATTTCGGACCATCGGATCGACCAAGCGAACCTTCGCCATGATCCTCCTCGGGCTCGTGGTCATCATCTCAGTCATCGGTATCGTCAACTCGATTCTCCTATCTACATTGGAGCGAGTGCGCGAGATCGGGATGTTCAAGGCTATGGGCATGGACGAGCGCGACATCACAATCGTGTTCATGATCGAAGGCGGAGGCCTCGGCCTGCTGGGTTGCGCGTTGGGCACGGTCGCAGCCATTGCCGGCAATGCCTACTTCGTCAACGTGGGGCTGAGTCTGCGCGCGTTCCTGGGCGATATGGATCTGGACATAGGCTACCCCATCGCCGATCGCATGTACGGTGTATGGAACTGGACAACAATGCTGTGGGCGACGGCAGTTGGATTGGCTGTAGCTTTGGCGGCAAGCTACTTCCCTGCCCGGCGGGCGGCATGGCTCGACCCGGCGGAAAGCCTGCGCCGGTTGTGAAGCATGCACGCAGACTACAAGGAGGTCGCAGCATGGGAATGAGCTACTTGGTCAGGATGGCATGGCGCAATCTTGGGCGACATCGCGGCCGCACGGCGCTCAGCCTGCTCGCCATCGTCATGGGCGTGTTCGTGGTAGTCATCGCCAAAGGAGTCATCGACGGCATGGTCGGCTCCTGGCTCACATACAGCATCAACCTCGACTCAGGCCACGTCCGGATCATTCGTCCCGAATACCGTCTAAAGGAGAGATTACTCTCATTGTCCTACCCAGTTGGCGATGATGAAGTTCCCGCCAACGCGATCATGGAGGAGATCAGGCGCTTACCCAGCGTCCGAGTCGCCACGGGCAGAATCAGATTCGGGATGATGCTGACCGCTGCAGGCGCGCGGGATGCCCAGGACGCTCAGGAGACGGTAGTTGGGATCGGAGTCGACTTCGCTCAAGAAGAGAGAGCCGTCCGCCTTAGCCAGTTCTTGAGAGACCGCGGCACAGCCACGGTCGGCGACGCGGCGCGTGGCGCGGGCCGTTTGCCCCAACCCGGCGCCCGGGAGATCCTCTTGGGCCGCGACCTCATGGCCAAGCTCGGCGTCGAGGTGGGCGACCGGGTGAACGCCTTGTTCTCTACGTCTTTCGGGTCACTCAGAATCGCCACATTCCGCATTTCTGGAAAGATGGCAAGCGGCCTGAGGATGCTCGACGAATCGACCGCCTACATCCCGCTTGACCTGGCCATGGGGCTACTCGATATGGACGGTGCCGTCACCGAGATAGTCGCGTTTGGTAGGAGCGCCGGGCTTGCCTCGAAGCTTCAGGCCGAGATCGGCCAGGCGCTGGCGAACATGGCCAACGCGTTCGCGGGCGTGGGCGCGGGCGATTCGCTGCGCGAGCTCGTCGTCGTGCCGTGGAACGAGCACAATGAGCTGATCGGCTTCGTCAGCCAGGCCAAGGCCATATACACTTTGATCTACATCTTCCTCGTGATCCTTGCATCGTTCGTGGTGTTCAATACGCAGCTCATGGTGGTTTCGGAGCGGACGCGCGAAATCGGAATGCTCTCAGCGCTCGGGCTGTCTCCGGAGTCGATACGCCGCCTCTTCACCATCGAAGGCGCGATACTCGCAGTAGCCGGCAGCGCAGGCGGCGCCTTACTAGGGGCGCTCTTCAACCTGTGGTTCGGCAGAGTCGGAATCGACCTCGCGGGCATCACGCAGGCGATGAGCAGTGAGATACTGATCACTCCCAGGCTCTATCCCACAACCGATCTCGCAGTCCTGGTCTACTCTTTCGTATTGGGCGTGGCTGTCACCATGACGGCCGTGTACATCCCAGCCAGGGCGGCGGGCGCACTCAAGCCCACCGAAGCTCTGCGCGTTGTGTGACCGCCCGATTCAGTGAGGAGGTATGCAGGTGAGCAGAATGAGCCGATTCACGGTAGTCGACGGCCGCCGGATATCGCGCCCGGCGCCCGAGGCAATAGCGCAGGTCCTGACCGAGTGAGCAACAGAAAGGCATCGAGGCGATCCACATTGCACAAGCCCCATATCGACGAACAGAAGAGAGAGCGAGTCATGCGCGCCAGCATCGAGGAGTTCACCAAGGGGTATGAGGCGGCGTCCACCAACGAGATTGTGAGGAAGGCCGGGATCTCCAAGGGGTTGCTCTTCCACTATTTCGGCAGCAAGAAGAACCTCTACATGACTGTCTTCAGGGAAGTAGTGCAGAGAACTACCGAGGCCCTGTTATCACGCGCGGGCGAACTGCCCGGCGACGTGGTAGAGCGCATGCTTCGGCTTAGTCTGATCAAGTTGGAGCTGTACAGGGAGGACCCCAAAGGATGGCTGTTCCTCGCGGATGCCGTCTCCAATCCCCCCCATGAGCTGAAGCAGGAGATACGATCGGCGCAGGCTGAGTTGACCGACTTCGGCATGAAGGCATGTCTAGCTGGCCTTGATCTCGCTCAGCTGCGCCCCGACGTGGATGCACAATGCCTAATCAGGTTCGCCCTGCTCTTCCTGAAGGGCCTTGAACAGGAGTACCTCGATAGAGGCGACCTCGCGTCGCTCGACTGGGAAGAGGTCATGAAGGAATTCACGGTCTACGTTGAGTTGCTGAGGACAGGAATAGGCTCACAGTGCGGACCGGATCGCGATCGACACATGGTATAGTGATCGTAATGGCTTCGGCGACGAAGCGGTTAAGCATGACATTGGCAGGCATGTCACGTTCTCAGTCATGGAGGTGCTTCACTTGCCAACAGATATCCGCGCATTCATTGACGACCGTGTGCAGTCCATCAGCGACCTCACCAAGGTGATCAACTTGGCGACCTGGAACGCCGATACCACCGGCGACTCTGGGCAGCGCCGTGTTGCCACAGAGACTAGGAAGCGCCTTGCCCAGCTGCTTTCGGAGCCCGACGATTACCGAATACTGCGAGAGGCTCAACAGGCTCAATCGGCGACGGCCGGAACACCTGACGGGGTGGACCCGCTCCTCGCCCGCGAGGTTTCTGTGCTCGCCCGGATGTATGCACGAAACCAGATGACTCCGGAGGAAATCGCTGAACAGGCTGACCTGCAGAGCGAGATCTCCGAGATCTTCGTGCACTTCAGGGCCGACCTCGACGGCAAGCCGGCATCCGAAAACGACATCAACAATGTGCTTGCCCAAGAGCGCGACACCCCGAGGCGCCGCATGGCGTGGGAGGCGTCCAAACAGATCGGACGCGAAGCAGCCCCAAAGGTAGTCAAGCTGGTCGAGGCGCGCAATAGGGCTGCCAGGCGCATGGGTTACCGCGACTACTATGCAATGTCGCTTGCCCACGACGAGCTGGACGAGACGTGGCTGTTCGCACTTGGCGACTCACTTGCCGCAAAGACCGACGCCCTGTTCGCATCGGAAAAGGCCCGCCTCGACAGCGCGTTGGCGGCTAAGTTTGGAGTCCAGCCCGTCGAGATCGGTCCCTGGCACTACTCAGACCCCTTTTTCCAGCGCGCTCCGGCATGCGGCAGTGTCGACCTAGATCCCATCTTCTGCGGCCAGGACTTGCCCGCCCTTGCCCGCCGATTCTACGACGGGATAGGGATGGACGTCGGCGATATCCTCTCCCGAAGCGATCTGTATGAGCGCCCGGGGAAGTATCAACATGCATACTGCGAGGACATGGACCGCGCAGGCGACATCCGCGTGATCTGCAACCTGCGCGATAACCACGACTGGATGAGCACACTCCTGCACGAGCTTGGGCACGGAGTGTATTTCAAGTACATCCACCCGGGTCTACCCTACCTTCTCCGCGAGCATGCCCACCTGCTCACAACCGAAGCGGTGGCGATGGTCATGGGCGACCAGACCTACGATGCTCGCTGGCTCACCGAAATCGCAGGCGTCGAGCCGGCACGCGCCCACGAGCTGGAAGTTGCCGCCGCTCGGGCGTCGGCCCTTGAGTCGCTGATATTCGTCCGTTGGTGCCTGGTAATGGTCAACTTCGAGCGCGACCTCTACGCAAACCCGCGCCAGAACCTGAACGCCCTATGGTGGCAGATGGTCAGCCGCTATCAGCTGGTCCAGCCGCCCGCCGGGCGCGATGAGCCGGATTGGGCTGCCAAGATACACATGGCCCTCTACCCTGTCTACTACCAAAACTACATGCTCGGCAACCTACTGTCGATGCAACTCCAGTCGGCAATCGCCCGGCGCTTCGGGGCCAAGTCGCTCACCGGCATGCCGGAGGCCGGTCAGTGGCTGATCGACTCGATGCTTGGGCCCGGAGCGAAGTGGCATTGGAACGAGATGATCCGTCAAGCAACAGGCAACGGCCTGAGCGAACAGTCTTTCGTCACAGCCATAGAAGGGCTCAAGGAGTGATTGCAGCTGATGAAGCCGACCTTCCGGCCCTACCGGATCGAAGAAGACTACTGGCGCATGCGCGAATTCCTGCGCCGGGTGTTTGGGGCCAACAGCAGGCTTGAGCGGAGTTGGCACGTTGCGCGGCTGGACTATGCTCGCTGGCATCTCTGCCTCAACTGCGACAAAGTGCGTCTTGAGGACATTGTGTTCTTGTGGGAGACTGACTGCGCACACAGCCGGGAGCAGGAAATGGTGGCAATCGTTATGCCCGAAGGCGGACCGGGCGAAGCTCATCTGATGATACATCCCGATTACCACACTGCTGAACTGGAAGAGGAGATGCTATCGGTCGCCGAGGAGCGTCTTGCGTCCACTGGCCCTGACGGATTGCGCAAGCTCTGCGTGTGGTCGCCCGAGCAGAACTCGCTCCGCCAGTCTATCCTGGGCAAGAGGGGCTACGAAAAGCGTAACGCAGCTGAATGCCAGTGGCGGCGCGACCTGGATCTTGTGGCCATCGCGCCTGACGGGGCAGTAGCTGCTTTCTGCACCATCTGGTTTGACGATGTGACTCGCAGCGCCTACGTTGAGCCGCTGGCCACCGTGCCGGCCCATAGCCGCCTGGGCCTGGGAAGAGCGCTCCTCACAGAAGGCCTGCGACGGCTTGAGCGCATGGGCGCCATGAGAGCATTTGTGGGTGGGTTCAGCCCCGCGGCCAATGCCCTTTACGGCTCAGTCATGGGGCCAGAACATGAGCTGTACGAGCCATGGGTGAAGAAGTGGTAGCCTGAACTTACTCTCTGTGCGCGTTCGAACGTTGACCGGCGCCCGGCGCTACGCCGGGCGTCATTGGTGTTACGGCAGGCTTGCCCGGCTTTCCGCCGCGCTTCGCTCGACGACAATTCGCATGGCCGTCCGCTCCGAGGTTTCGACGAGTGTCTCTTGCGTTCTGACCATCGATACTCCGAGCGACTTCGCCTCATTGCGCGGTGCCTCCACGATCTGGAAAGGCATCACCAAGGCGCATACGATGAGCAGCGCCACCACGGATCCTGCCAGCCTCAACGCGGGCGGATCTTGTGCGTGCCCGAGCTCGATAAGTCGCCTGCGCATCACCTTGGCGGACGCGCCTGCGGAGACCGTCGCCACGGCCCACGTTGGCTCGGCTCTGCGTCGCGGCTTGACCATCGTGAGAAGGAGCTCTCCATATCGCGCGAGCCCCGCGCCGGAGGCGCGCACAGCCATCTCGTCGCACGCCATCTCCTGCGCGATCCCGAGCTCGCGGCCAGCCACCCATACCAACGGGTTCACAAAGAAGAGCGCTTTCGCGGCCGCGGGAAGCCAATTCCAGGCCAAGTCCTTCCGTTTGATGTGCGCCAGCTCGTGTGCGAGCGCCAATCGCAGGTCTTCATGACGCGCCGAGATCAGCAGATCCGAAGGGACAACCATGACGTACCCTCTCGACCGCCGCAGGATCATCGGAACAGACGCCCAATCGGCGACTACCGTGTCCGGGCGTGCGCTGACTCCTATCCTCAGGCACAGCTCGGCTACGACCTCGCCAAGCTCATCATCATGCATTGGCGCACAACGTTCCGCTATCGAGCTTGATCTGGCGAGCGCAGCCAGGACGCTTGCCGCAACCGCGGCTACGCCCACGCTCCAGAGGGCCATCATGGGCCGGCTCGCCTCGATCAGCAAAGCGCAACGAGTGGGCAGATCCGCAGCGAAACGCTGAGATACCACACTCGCCAGGACGGTTCTGGCACGCGGCAGGCAAGCCAGATCGATCTGGGGAGCCGCCAGAAGCTGAAGGAAGGGTTTCATGAGCCCAAGCCGCCACAGCCAGCAACGAGTATTGGCGGGGATGCGTGGGAAAGCCCTGCATATGATCCACACCACTGCCAGCGCTGCGCTTCCCTGCCATAGCGCGCCCCACATAGAGCCGGCCCATCTCTGCGGCATGACTACCAGTAGTAAGTAGTACAAGACAGCGCTCATTCCCTACCCCTGCCCCTTCCCTCCCGCGACTCGAGTTCCTCCACAAGACGCTTGAGGTCTTCCAGCTCCTCCGGGCTTACCGCGGCATCGTCAGTGAGGTACGCCACAAAAGGTGAAAGCGTGCCCCCAAGAGTCCTCTCCACAAATCCGCGGACCACCCCGCGCATGAGCTCTGAACGAGAAAGGCGGGGAGAGTACTCGTTTGCCGTTCCCTGTTCGGACCTGATGAGATACCCCTTTGCCCTGAGCCTTTCCATCATGGTGAGGATCGTAGTTCGAGCAAGGCCGCGGTCCTTGCCGTAGCCCTCGACTGCCTCGCGTACCGTGATCGGCGCGCGCTCAGTGATGAACCGCAGCAACTCAAGTTCCTGATCGCCCAAAGGCGGTAACTCCAACCCTGCCACACCCACACCCCACCCTTCAAGTCGTGACATGGCGCATGTCCCAAAGTGCTTAACTATATCTGTAGTCAGTATACGGATCCTGCGAGGCGCTGTCAACGCACCCCGGGCTCCCGCTCTCCGGGTGTACAGAGAACTCTGGGTTC
>DAOPWT010000067.1:0-8669 GCA_035351775.1 Bacillota bacterium
GGAGTTGGAGGCCGAGGGGTTGATAGTGACGAGAGCGGGTTTGGGCACGTTCGTGGCCGACCTCGATCCGAAGACCATCATGGGGCTCAAGAAGGAAGTGGTGATGGAGCATTTGGAAGAGGGGGTTCGCGTGGCCCGTCAGCTTGAACTTGTGGATGAGGAGATCAACCGCCTGTTCCGGCAGGCACTGGATGGGAGTGAAAAGCGTGTCTGAAAACGTGCTGACGCTTGATGGGGTGTGCAAGAGCTACCCGGGGTTCGACCTACGTAACGTGTCACTTGCTCTTCCCCGCGGCTACATAATGGGCTTCGTGGGCCCGAATGGAGCCGGGAAGACGACAACCATTCGCCTGATAATGGATCTGGCGCGGCCTGATTCCGGGCGCATCACACTGCTTGGGCAGCGGATGGCGGCGAATGAGATAGAGGTGAAGCAGAGGATCGGGTACGTGCCCGAAAACCACGAGTTCTACTCCGACATGACGGTGAGCTGGACCGCGCAGTTCGTAGGGCGCCAATACCCTACCTGGAACGAGGCGAGGTTCCGGGAGTTGCTGCACAGGTACAACGTAGATCCGCGAAAGAAGATCGGAGCATTATCCAAAGGCACAAAGGCCAAGCTGGCCATGGCTCTGGCGTTGGCGCATCGCCCCGAGCTGCTCATCCTGGACGAACCCACAAGCGGGCTGGATCCTGTCGTCAGGCGTGAGCTCCTGTCTGATCTCGTGGAGTTTGTTGCAGATGGCGACCGATCGGTGCTGTTCTCTACGCACATCACCTCCGATCTCGAGCGAGTGGCCGACTACATTACCTTCATAGTGGATGGGCGTGTGGCGGCGAGCGATGAGCGGGAGGCAATGCTGGAGCGGGCACGTGCCTCAAACCCGACGGCGTCGATTGAGGACTTGCTGTGGACATACGCGAAGGGAGGTCACTGATATGCTCAGTCTCATATGGAAGGATTTTTACATCAACCGGTCACAGCTCGTGTTCCCGGCGATTGTGCTGTGTGCCATCGCCCTGCTTGCAGCCATGGGGAGATCGTCCCAAGCTTCAGCGGAGTACGCAGTTCCCCTGCTGTTCACATACTCCGGTCTGATGGTACCCTTCTTCGCGCTCAACTCGGCAATGCTCGAGGAGAAGAACCGGACACTTGCATTTCTCCGGTCGCTTCCCATGAGGGCTGATGCCATAGTCGCTTCGAAGTTCGTGTCTCCGCTGCTCGTGGGCGCGCTTTGGGCCGGGGCGTCTGTTTTGGCGGCGCTCATAATGGAAGCGGGCGCAGGCGAGAGCGCCGTGTCCATCATGTCGGGCGTGCTTCTGGTCTGTGCTACATTACCCGTTGCGGCAATCGAGCTTGTCGTGTTCTTCAGGTTTGGCGCCAGCGCAGCACGTACCGCCCTGGTCATCACAGTGGGAACGGTGTACCTAGTACCGCTGCTTGCACAGGGCCTTGTTGCGAAGGTGAAACCCTTGGTCATGGCCATGATGGATCCTGAGCCAGTCCATGCCGTGCTCTTTGCCGGCGGTTCGCTGCTGCTGTACTTCGCGGGCATGCTGCTAGCGCAGGCCATATTCAGGCGGCGCGAAGTGTAGCACCGGCTCTTTGGCAGCCCCTGGCTTGGCATCGAGGAATGAGCGACCGCCAGGGCAGGGGCGCGACGGGGCGATCAGGCATCTAGTGCGGCGCCGTGCAAGCTGCGCGGCTCGGGCACTGCAGCGTAGAGGATTGCGAAGGCCGCGACTCCCGCAGCGAGGGCAGCCCAGAACATGGCGGGGAAGCCCCATACATCGGCCACCCACCCGGCCATGATCGGAGCCGCGACGCGGAACGGCATGAGGAACAGCAGTGACACTGCCGTGTACATTGGGACATCGGCATGCGACGGAGCGAATTCGGCCCATATCACGTTCTGGCTCACCGCCAGCCCTGTGGAGCCCAGGCTTGCAAACGCCATCACCATACAGATGCTGCTCAACGAGCTCGATGCCAATGCGAGCGCCGCCGCAACGGCGAAGCCCGCTGCTGTGACCTGCAGAACCCGCTTGTGTCCGTGCCGGTCGGCGATCCTGCCCAGCACGGGGAAGCTGACGACACTCGCTCCGACTGTGATTGCGGCGAAGCGAGCCACATCTATCTCGCCGGCGCCCAGGTTCCGCACGGCATGTGTGCTGTAGAACGATACTGCCATGAGAGCAAACGACATTACCGACAGCGCGAGTATGGCGAATGAGTACCCCCTGTTCGACTGCACGGTGCTGATCGCGTCGCGCGCGTATTGCGCTACAGGGCGGGGCTCTTCCGGAGTCTGGTCGGCCGGCTCGCGAGTAAGGAGGAACGGCAGTATCGTGGCTGAAAGGATCACGAACGCCGCGATGAACAGCACGGAGTAGTTGACCGGGAACGGCATGCGCGAAAGAACGGCGCCGGCGGCCTGAGCTGCGAACACACCACCTATCCCGGCAAGTGCGCCGCTCCAGCCGATCATTCCCCCACGCACTTCAGGCCGAAGGCATTTAGCGAGCATGGAATGGAATGCAGGAAGGATGAATCCCGCCGTGAGGCTCGACATAGTCCAGGAGGCGAGCGTCCATATCACGGCAAGACGCGGCCTGCTTGTGGCAAAGAGTGTCAATCCCAGCGTTACAGAGAGCATGAATACTCGCTCTATCATGCCGAATACCACCAACAGATGCTTCTTCACCGGAATCCTCTGAAGGTAGGCGGCCGACAGCAAACCAGGAAGGAACGCCCCGAGCGACGCCAGAGCCGGCAGCATCCCAATCGCCAGGTTGGAGGCGCCCAGCTTGGTCAGGAGCAGCGGTGTGATGGTCGTTGGCGATATCAGCGAAAACGCAAGGGGGTAGCCGAATGAGTCCGTGAAGAAGATAGCGTAATTGATCCTGTCGTCGCGCTGACGACTGGGTCGCCTGCGGCTATGGACATGTGTTGCCATGACTAGATCAGCCCCTTCAAAGGAACATGCCGCCTTGTTCTGCACATTCGCTGCACTATGGCACAAGACTATTCTACCCATGTCGCGCATGCAGCGCCAGATGCACGGCCGCCCGACCCGGCGAGCGGGACATTGACAATGCTGATGGCAGCGTCTAGCATTGGTGTATGGAAGAGCTGGGAAGTCCAGCGGCTGAATCCCAGAGAAGGCGGTGGGGCAGCGACAATACTGTTTGGGGGTGCGCCAGTGTTGAGCACATCTGATGGTGCGCTGCAAGTGCAATCGATGACTAAGGTCTTCCGAGACAGGGGCGGGGCGATGGTGCGAGCCGTCGACGGTGTCTCCTTCGAGGTCAAACGAGGCGAGGTCCTGGGCCTTCTGGGTCCAAACGGAGCGGGGAAGACCACGTCGATCAAGTGCATACTCGGTCTGATGCGCCCCGATTCGGGGCAGATCACGTTGCTCGGGCAGGATGTTCAGGCAGCCTATCCTCGGATACTGCAGAAGATGAGCGCGGTCCTTGAGGGAAGCCGGAATCTGTATTGGAGGATGAGCGTGTGGGAGAATGTATCGTTCTTCGCAGCGCTCCACGGCGTCAGGTCTTCCGAAGACCAGAAGTATTTCGGCCATCTTCTGAAGCTCTTTGGGTTGGAGGAGAAGCGCCATACCGAAGTCAGGAAACTCTCGCAGGGCATGAAGCAGAAGGCCAGCGTAGTGTGTGCCTTGGCCCGACGTACTCCCTTGGTCTTCCTAGATGAGCCCACACTGGGCCTTGACGTCGAAACCTCGCTGGAGCTCCGAAGCGTGCTGAAGCAGCTTGCCCGCGAAGAGGAACGCACTTTCGTCGTGAGCAGCCACGACATGGACGTCATACAGGATGTGTGCGGGCGGGTGGTAATAATGTCCTCTGGCCGGGTAGTCGTCGATGACAAGGTAAGCCACTTGATGAGTCTCTTCCGGACGAGGGCGTACCGGATCGGCCTGCGTGGGTCCGCCCCCCAGGCACTCGAGGAGCAACTGGCTCAGGAATTTGCAGGCGCACAGGTGGCATATGGCGACGGGGACGCGGACTCGGAGGTCCGGGTCTCGTTGAGCGAAGATGGCGATATATACCGCCTCATGGACATCCTGCGCAGTGCAGATGCGGTCATAGACGAGATCACGCATGAAGAGGTGGATCTGGAGAAGGTGTATCTGGAGATCGTGAGAGAGGAGAGGGCGCGTTCATGATGATAGGGAGCGTTCTAGCCGCCGTTTTCAGGCGGGACTGGACGATGATGAAACGATACATAGTCAACTCCGTATCGAGCCTAGTGTCGGTGTACATGATCTTCATACTGATCTTCGCGGGGCTTCAGAGCGTGTCGGGCTACGTGAAGACGGGCGCGCTCGACGGCTCTCTTGAGGGAACGATTATCGGATTCTTCGTCTGGACCTTTACGATCTATGCTTTCTCCAACCTGGCGTGGAATCTCATAAGCGAAGCGCAGACTGGGACGCTGGAACAGCTTTACCTGGCCCCGTGCGGGTTTAAGTGGGTGGGCGCGTGCACAATCATCTCTGACTTCGTATTCAGCTTCGTTCCCATCATGCTGCTGCTCATTGCGATGATGGCCACAACCGGAAGGTGGCTCAGAGTTGACCTGGTTAGCCTGATTCCCCTGCTGCTCATTACGCTACTCGGAGCCTATGGGGTAGGCTTTGCCCTTGGCGGGCTGGCGCTGGTATTCAAGAGGATACAGGCGTTGTTTCAGATAATGCAGTTCGTGTTCGTGGGCCTACTCGTGATCCCCACGCGCGTACCGGGAGTGAAGTATCTGCCACTTGCTCTTGGAAATGACCTCATTTACAGGACGATGGTCCAAGGTGTTCGCCTGTGGCGCCTGCCCATAGGCGACATACTCACTGCCGTCGCGGTGGGCGCGGCCTACTTGGCTGCGGGCATATTGGTGTTCGCATGGTGTGAGCGCGTTGCGAAGAACCGGGGGCTTCTTGGGCACTACTAGCGCGCCACGATGCCTGCGAAGCCCCGCGGTTTTTGGAAGTCCCGTTTAGCCGAGGAAGATCAACGACATTATCCCGATAGTCGCTATTGCAACAAGGCCGGTCACCAGGGTGCCGCCTGTCTGCAGCTTGTAGGCGGTGTTTACGTCCATCTCGGAGAATTGTGACACCACCCAGAAGTAAGAGTCATTGGCGTGCGACACGACCATTGAGCCGGCCCCGATGGCCAGCGTGGCCAGGACTCTTCCCATGGAGCTATCGAACCCCAGGTTCGCAAGAAGCGGCGCCACAATCGCCGAGGTGGTGATCAGGCTCACTGTTGATGATCCCTGAGCCGTCTTGATTGCGGCGGCGATGATGAAGGGGAGGAAGATCCCCAGATGGTATCTGGAGAGGATCTCTCCGAGGTACTCGCCGACGCCCGTGGCTTTGAGCACTGCCCCAAAGGCCCCGCCGGCCGCAGTGATCACCAGGATGACCGCTGAGGCCTCAATGGCCTCTGCCACCCAGTCACCGTATACTTCCTTGTTGATCTTGGGGGCAAGACGCATGGCGAAGTACACCCCGAGCAGCAAGGCGAAGATTGGGTGACCGATGAACACAAGGATGTCGCGGAAGAGCCCTACGCCCAACGGGTTGCTCTTGAACATCGCAACAGAGCGCAACGCGATGAGCACTATGGGTGTGAGCAAGGGAAGAAACGACTCAAAGGTGCCCGGCAGATGGCCGAACTTCCTGACGAGTTCTTCGTAAGTCACGCCTGACTTGGGCCTGATGTCGTATCTGGATCCCACTCTAGTGGCGTAGATCCAGCCTGCTATGGTTGCGGGCAATGATGCGATCAACCCAAACAGGATCACAAGCCCGAGGTCGGCGCCGAGGGTGCCGGCTGCGGCTATGGGCCCGGGTGTCGGCGGAACCATGGTGTGCGTGGCGTAAAGGCCCATTGAGAGAGCTGTTCCCAAGACGCCCAGCGAGATCCCGCTAGACTGCGATAGAGCCTTGTTAAGGGGCGACAAGATGACGAACCCCGAGTCGCAGAAGACCGGGATCGACACCACATACCCAGCCAGCGCCATCGCCAGAGGCGATCTCGATTTTCCGACCAGCTTGAGCATGGCCTGGGCCAGAACCAGTGCGCCGCCGGTCTTTTCGAGGATAAATCCGATGATCGTGCCTGCGACGATCACGATGCCGATGCTGGCGAGAGTGTTGCCGAATCCCGTGGCGATGACGTCGATGAGCCCGGGAACGGTCTGCCCCAGTTCGTTGACTTGGGGAACCGGAGGCGGTTTGCGCGCCAAGAGCCCTACCGCGAGAGCTGCGATCAGCAGCACGAGAAACGCGTTCATCCGTGCCTTCCCTGTGGCCCACACGATGAAGGCTATGGCTCCGAGAAGGATGACAACCAGTATTGGTCCGCTAACCATCTTCCTAACCTCCCGTGTTTGTCGTTGCCTAACTGAGTCAGGCACAATTGGAGTCACGCCCTGCCCAAGCAGGATCCTTTATCATGTAGGAGTTCCCAAATAGCGGATTCGCTACGCATCGTGATTCACCTTCACTGACTGCGCAGGGCAGTGGGATCACCCCCTGACTTTCGCGGATGGTTTCCGCGACTGGCACAACGCATAAACCGACCGCTTCCGAACCACACTTAAGCCGGAGGTGGATAGTATGGGATCCAAACTTACGCAGAAGGAACAGCAACTTCTGAGCGACCAGCTGAACCACGAAAAGGTGTGCATCCAAAAATACAGCAGCTACGCGCAGCAGACACGAGATCCGCAGCTGAAGCAGATGTTCAACCAGTACGCGTCTGAGGAGCAGAACCACTATGACACGGTGAGCCAGCTGCTCTCTGGGCAGCCGGCCAACATGAGCACGAAGCAGCGTCCCGCCCAGCAGATCCAGATGCAGGGTGGGGAAGCCGGTGAGCTGCAGGGTGCGGTGGGCGGGGCTGGCATGACCAATCAGGAAGACGCGACGATGCTCGGAGATATGTTGATGACGGAGAAATTCGTCTCGGGCGCCTACGACACGGCCGTCTTCGAGTCTGCCAACTCCGATGTGCGTCAGGCGCTTCAGCACATTCAGAGGGAAGAACAGCAGCACGGCGAGGGCATCTTCAACTACATGTCTCAGCGTGGAATGTACAACCCGAAATAGCCTTTCCTTCGCGCTTTGCGCACAGAGGCTCCGTCCGCTTGAGGCGACGGAGCTTCCTGTCGTGGATTCGCCGGAGGTTGAAGCCCCGAAGAGATGGTGGTATGATGCAGCCAGCGAGAGTCGCAGCGGTACATCACCGTGGTACGTCACCGTAGTGAGGATGTCGGAGTGTGTCAGGCAAGAAAAGCAGTATTCTAGTTGCGGCTATTGGGCTCGCTCTGCTCAGCCTAGTCCTGTTTGTGCCGCTTCCGGCGGTATCTACACCGTCTGGAGATGAGGTTGAGCTCGACTGGCGGGGCCGGGCCTCACTATTCGCCCTGGGTTTCGCGGCGTTGCTCTGGGCGACTGAAGCTCTCCCCGTTGCTTTCACCGGCCTTGTGGCAGTGGCGCTTCTGCCGTTGCTTGGCGCCATGCAATGGGACCAGGCCGTTCGGGCCGGCCTGACGAGCGATGTTATCCCCTTCCTTGTCGGGATCATGATCATCTCCGGGGCAATCGCGTCTTCGGGGCTGGCCGACAGAATGTCGAGGGCCATTGCCGCGCGCGTAGGCAATCATCCGAAGACTGCGGTGTTCATACTGCTTGTAACTGGGGCCGCGCTTTCCATGTGCATTGGCAACCTGTCGGCTGCGGCAGTCATTATACCCCTTGGGCTGGCCCTGCTCGAGGCCAACCGGGTACCGAAGGGCCGGTCCAACCTGGGCAAAGCGGTCATGATAGCCTGCGCGTGGGGCCCCCTGATTGGCGCTGTGGCTACGCCGGCGGGTTCGACCTCTAATGTCGTGGCAATGGGGTTCTTAAGCGAGCTGTCGGCAGTCGATATCAGTTTCCTTCAGTGGATGACTGTCGGTCTTCCAGCTGCTTTGCTCATGATCATCCCTGCCTGGGCGATTCTTGTTACCATGTTTCCTCCCGAACCGGATGCTCTGGGAGCCCTCATGGCTGCCGAGAGGACGGATGCCGATCGGTCCCTAACGAGGGACGAGTGGTCGGTGGTCGCCGGAACGGCGGCAATGTGGGGGATATGGCTTGGGGCCGGCAGCCTGGAGAGGGCTACAGGCATGCGGGTGTCGCCATCACTCGGCGCTATCTTGGGCGCGCTAGTCGCGCTGTCGCTGCGCACCGGCGGAGTGAAATGGGCGGATGTCGAGTCTTCTCTCGGCATGGGCACCATCGTCACCGTCGCATCAGGTCTGTCGCTGGGTTCGGCCATTCATGGTTCGACCGCTGGAAGATGGCTCGCCAACATCTTGTTCTCTCCTATCATCGGAATGCCTCTGTTTCCCCGGGCGCTTCTTCTGTCGGCAAGCATCTGCTTGCTTAAGACCATGTTTTCCAGCAATACGGCCACAGCTGCGATCCTGATGCCCGTCTTGATCTCGTTAGTGGCGGGTCAGCCAGGCCAGGACTCGTCTGCAGTTTGGCAGCTGGTTGCCCCGGCAGCAATGGCTACGTCTCTCTCGACCATCCTCGCCACGTCTTCTCCCACCAGCCTGTTGGCGTACAGAGCAGGTTACTTCACCACGGCCGACATGGCCA
>DAOPWT010000068.1:0-4045 GCA_035351775.1 Bacillota bacterium
CATACGACGCCAACCGCAACCTGATATGGCAGGTCAACGTGGGCGGCGACAACGGGATCTACGGCCTCGACCCAGCGACTGGAGCCGTCGTGACCAGCATAACTTCGGGCGGCGCGTGGACCTACGTCTCACAGCGCGGCCTGGGCTATGACGCCGACACCGACACCTTCTACATCGGCGGGTGGAACGAGGATATCATCTACCACATCATGGGGCCCAGCTGGAGTACCCCCGGAGCCGTAATCGCGTCGTACTCCTTCCCCGTGAGCATCGCCGGGCTGGAATACCACCCCGACGGAGTATTGTGGATATCCACGAACTCCGCTCCCGACATGATCTACGGAATCGACATGGAGTCCCTCGCCGTGATCCATCAGTTCCAGCATCCGTACCACGGAGACTACTCCGGCGCAGGGCTGGCACTGCACGATGACGGCAACCTCTGGGTCACATCTCAGGAGAACAGCTACGTGTACCTAGTCAACACCGAGATGCCGCTGAGTGCCGGCATAGGCGTCCAGCCCTCAAGCGGCACTGTAGCCCAGGGAACCACCGCACTTCTGGCCGTCACGATCAAGGCCGCTGAACTCGGTAAGCCCGGCCAGGACGTGCGCAAGTACCTGGAGATCACGACCAATGACCCGGCAAGCCCCGCACTCTTCGTGGATCTCATCGTCCACATCGAGGCAGGGCCGACCATCACCGGGGCAACCGCCACTCCGAACATCGGCCATCCGCCGCTTACCGTGGCTTTCGACGCGACGGTAGAACCGGGCGCCAAGCCGATAACAGATATCTGGTGGGAGTTCGGCGATGGAAGCGAGCCGGTGCATCAGCTACAAGCCGAGCACGTCTACGCCGCGCTGGGCGAATACACAGCAACGCTGCACGTTATCGATGAGAACGAGGTCGAGGTTACAGCTGAAGTCAAGGTCACAGTGAAATGGCTGCCTATTCTGGAAGTCTATCCGTCGTCTTTCGACGAGGCGATTCAAGTGGGCGAGCAGGAGCAGACGACGCTTACGGTGAGCAACACCGGCGTAGCTCCGATGAGCTTCGGGGTGTCGGTGGCGCCCAGCTTCGCGGATAGCCCCGAGTGGAAACGCTATGCTGAGTCGGCTCCCGCAAAGGGCGACTACGCGGCGGAACCCAGGGGATACGCAGGCGCTGGGGCAGGCGGCCCCGACCTGTTCGGCTACATCTGGATGGACAGCAATGAGCCACACGGACCGGAGTTCGACTGGATCGAGATCTCGGGAGTTGGCTCGACCCTCACAATGAGCGACGAGACGATTGTCTCCGTGCCGCTGCCGTTTGCCTTCCCGTTCTACGGAGCGGTCCACAATCAGGTGAGGGTGTGCTCCAACGGATACCTTACGTTCGGGACGGGAAGCAGCACGTGGACCAACACCCCGATACCCGATCCGTCCAGCCCGAACGACCTGATAGCCGCATTCTGGGACGACCTGACACCGGGAACCGCAGGCCGAGTCTACTACTACCATGACGAAACGAACAACCAGTTCATCGTGGAGTACAAGAACATGTCTCAGTGGGGCTCCACGGCAGACCTGACGTTCGAGGCGATACTCAGGCCTAACGGCACCATCATCTACCAGTACCTCTCGATGGTTGGCGATCTCACATCGGCCACCGTAGGCATCGAGAACGGCGCAGGCACTGATGGCTTGCAGGTCGCATACAACGCCCCATACGTCGAGAACAGCTTAGCGGTCGCCTTGGCGCCTGTAGGCAAGATCCTGAACGTCAGCCCGACCTCAGGCTACCTGCTGCCGGGCAACCATCAAGACGTGGTAGTTACGCTCGGCGACGGAAGCAACATCGCCGGGGAGTTCTCACTCTACATCTACGTATCGGCCGACGACCCGTTCCGCCCGTTCGCCACGATACCCGTGCACCTGGTGATCAACATGCCGCCTGCGGTGACCGTCACGGCCCCCGTCGCCGGCGCTGAGCTGCACGGAGTAACCGAGGTAAAATGGACGGCCACAGACCCCGACAACGCAGCTGACGAGCTGGCGATCGACCTATGCTGGACACGCGACGGAGCGACATGGTACACGCTGGGCGAAAGCATGGCGAACACCGGCGTATTCGAGTGGAACACCATTCTGGTGGGCGCCGGAGGCGATACCTTCCGCCTGCGTGCCAAGGTGACCGACCCGACCGGTGCATCGAGCGAGTTCACGACGGGCGAGTTCACAATAATCAACCTGGCGCCAATGGCCGCGTTCAGCTTCACACCGTCGCCTGCCACAAGGCGCGATGTGGTGAAGTTCACCGACGAGTCGACCGATGACGGCACGATCACGGCATGGCTCTGGGAGTTTGGCGACGGCGCCACAAGCGATAATCAGAACCCAGAGCACAAGTACGCCACCAAGGGCAACTTCACTGTCAGGCTCACCGTAACTGACAACGGAGGCCTTACGGGAACCGCTGAGCACACCATCACCGTGGGCAACGCAGCGCCAATCGCAGCGTTCAGCTTCGCCCCAGAGTTGCCCAATGCAGGCGAGGCAGTAGCGTTCACCAACGAGTCGACTGATGACGCAGAGATAACCGCGTGCTTCTGGGAGTTCGGCGACGGCGCAACGAGCGCCGTGCACGATCCTACCCACACATACGCGACATCCGGCGTCTTCACAGTCAGGCTCACGGTGATAGATGATGACTACGCTGCAAGCAGCGTGGAACACGACGTGGAGATAGTCAATGCGGCTCCAGTGGCGGCGTTCAGCTTCACGCCCTCGTCTCCCACAGTGCTCGATGTCGTGACGTTCACCGACGAGACCACAGACGACGGCGATATCGTGGCATGGCACTGGGAGTTCGGCGACGGCGCTGAAAGCGAGAACCAGAACCCTGAACACAAGTACGCTGCAAAGGGTAAGTTCACCGTCAAACTCACAGTCACTGACGACGGAGACCTCTCCGACTCGGTTGAGCACGAGATCACCATCACAAACCTCCCACCGGAAGTGCGGGTGCTCAAGCCGACAGCTGGAGTGGTATGGACTGGCAAGCAGATGATCGAGTGGGAGGCTACCGACCCCGACGATGAAGCCTCCAAGCTCAAGATCAATCTCGAGTACGCGCTGCAGTCAGATGGCTCAACGTGGCAGAGCATAGCGGCTAACCAGCCGAACACCGGCAAGTACGAATGGGATACGTCACAGGTCAAGCCGGGCGGTCGCTACAGAGTAAGGATAACCGCCACCGACCCCGACAATGGAGCCGCGACAGCTGTGAGCGGAGAGTTCGTCATTGTAGTGCTCACCCGCACAGTGATAGCCGCCCCTAACCCGGCGTGCGACTCCGTGACGTTCTACTACGACATTCCTGCCGATGCAACATTGCATGTATACGATATCGCGGGCCGTCTCATCTACAGCGTGTCATTGCCGGCATCGATGCACGCATACGAGTGGAACCTGCATGCGGGCGGCAGGCCGCTGGCCAATGGCGTCTATCTCTACATCGTAGTGAGCGACGCACAGAAGTCGGAAGTGGGCCGCCTAGTGGTGAACCGCTAAGCGCAGACCAGGCCCCGGGGGGAGAGGATCGGCGGGCGATCGACGGGATCGACGCCCGCCCCCTCTCCCGGATAGTACGGGACATACTCTGAATACTAGGAGGGCTGAATGATGCGATTCAAACCAATGGCACTTGCGCTTGTGCTTCTGTTCGCCCTGGCTGCAGGCGCCACCACAATTGCCGCCGAAGACCCGGTGGGCACTGCGGCGATGCTCGATATTGGCCTGGGCGCCCGGGCGCTGGGCATGGGCGGTGCGCATATCGCCGTGGTTGACGACGCGGCGGCGGTATACTATAACCCGGCGGGTCTAGCTTTCATAGACGGCAGGCACATCGTATCGCTCTACACCAACCAATTTGGGGCCGCGGGCTACATGGGGGTGGGCTATGCCCAGCGCTATGTGGGCGCCGGCGCGATGAAGCTAGATGCTTCGGACATCGACAAGACTGACGAATTCGCCAATGTCACCGGCGTGTTCCGCGTCAC
>DAOPWT010000068.1:4145-8661 GCA_035351775.1 Bacillota bacterium
CGGACATCGACAAGACTGACGAATTCGCCAATGTCACCGGCGTGTTCCGCGTCACGGACCTGACCCTAATCCTGGGCGCCGCCGCCAAAGTCATGCCCCAATTCGGAATGGGCGGCGCAGTCAAGTACTACTCACAGGCATTGCCGTCCAACTCGGGGCGTGGAGCCACCGGCGATATCGGGGTCCTCTTCGCGACAGACAGCGGCGTTTTCAGACTCGGAGCGGTCTGCCGCAATGTTCTGGGATCATTGAAATATGATAGCGGGCACACTGATGCCTTCGACCGCTCTTTTGGAGCCGGAGTCGCAGTAAGGCCCATGGACAACCTGCTGCTGGCGGCGGACGTGATCTGGAAGGACGGCATGGACGCGCGAATCGGGGGCGAGTTCCGCCTGGGCAAGTTCGCCGTGCGCGCAGGCGGAGGTTACCGCGACGAGAAGCTGTCGTTCTCGGCCGGCGCCGGCTTCGCGATGCCGTTCTTCAGTGTCGACTATGCCTACCAGACGCACAGCATCTTGCCTGACAGCCACAGGCTGTCGCTGTGTGTCAAGTTCTAGCCGGCGGCCAGGTGGCAGCCGAGTCCGACAACCATTCGGCCACATCGCCACTAACACGAAGTCGAGGGGACGGCATTGGCCGCCCCCTCTTCGCCTGTTCCGCCTCTTTCCGCGCCCGGCCCGGCCTACGGACGCGCTTTTGCCGATCATTCGAGCGCGGCCAGATACTGCTTCAGCCGCTCCTCCACATACTCTGCAACCAGCCTCACCATCGGCTCTTCGTCATCGTCTCTGTAATAGGCGTACAAGCAATCATGGTACCGTCTCCGGTCGACGTACTTCACATTGATAGGGGGGTAGCCGTGCTGCATCAGGTCTAGGTTCAGGATCAGCCTGCCGGTTCGTCCATTACCGTCGACAAAAGGATGAACCCCCTCGAACTTCATATGGAACAGAGCCGCGCTGTGGATGGGATGCCGTCTGTCCTCTGCAAACTCCGCGACAAGCCTCTCCATTGCCACTGGCACAAGATACGGCTGCGGCGGTTCGTGATGCGCGCCCACGATGCGCACGGGAATGCGCCGGTACACGCCCTTGTCCCCCGGCTTGTCAAGCAGCACCAAGGAATGGATCTCTTTGATGACTCTCTCGGAAGACGGCGTCTTGTCGGCGACAAGCTGCTGTACGTACCGAAAAGCGTCTCGGTGCCCCACTGCCTCAAGATGGTCCTTCAGCGGCTTGCCGTTGATCGTGATCCCTTCTAGCACCAACGCGGTCTCTCTGAGCGTGAGAGTGTTTCCCTCAATGGCATTGGAGCTATAGGTGAACTCGACCAGGAACTCATCCTGCAGTCGCTTGACCTCGCCTGCCGTGAGAGGACGGCGCCTATCGAGTTCCTCCTTCAGCGAGTCGACGCGTGCAAACAGCGCAGCGAATTCGCGCGGCACGAACCTTCCTCGCTGTCTCCTGCCGTCCGCCGGCTTGAGCGCGTCTGATGGTATCAGATAGGAACGCCCCTCTTTTCTGGCGCCCGCGATCTTGCCCTGTTGGCATAGTACGCGAACACGGCGATCAGAGATCCCCCACTTCTGGGCCGCCTGTTTCACGCTGATGTACTCCAAACGCGACATCTTGCGACACCTCGCCTGCTGCCAAGGAGTTATACCCCCTTCATAACAGCAGTATGCCACAGTACCGGAATAATATCAACGCATATTGCGCAATCCCATGCGATAATATTCCCCAGGTCAACTTCCAACCTGAACAGGCAGAAGCGCGCCCTCTCCTTACGCGCTCTGCCCGCGGCACAACCGCCAGATCCGGCACATAGACTGTCAAGACGCCGCTCGATGCGACCAGACGGGCGCGATCTGCCACATCTAGGAGGTCTGCATGAACGGTAATCATGACCGCGAGCCCAGAACCGCAACCCTGAGCGACCTACGTGTGGGCCAGACGGGCGTGATGCGCTCCATATTCGCAACCGGAATGGTGCGAAACCGTCTCCTTGATCTGGGCTTTCTGCCCGGAACGCAAGTCACTGTGGTCCGCCGCGCCCCGCTGGGCGATCCTACCGCCTACAGAGTCAGAGGCACCGTACTGGCGCTCCGGCATGAGGATGCCTCACTCGTGGCTGCGGAGCCCATCACCGACCCGCAGGCGGAGGCTGAGCAATGCTGAGTCGACCCGACAGGCGCGCCGAAAGCAGCACCGCCAAGCGCTTCTCGACGCATCCCGGCCCCGGCAAACACGTGATTGCGCTGGCCGGAAACCCGAATACCGGCAAGAGCACCCTGTTTAACGCCTTAACGGGACTTCGGCAACACACCGGCAACTGGCCGGGAAAGACCGTGGACCTGGCGTTCGGCAGGGTCGACCTCGGCGGCAGGCACGCAGTAGTCGTGGATCTGCCCGGCGCGTATTCACTGCTCGCGTGTTCAGAGGATGAATCCATAGCCCGCGACTTCCTCTGCGAGCAAGGCCCGGACGCCGTCGTCGTGGTAGTCGAAGCCGGATGCCTCGAGCGCAACTTGAGCCTGGTCCTTCAGATAATCGAGCTGACTCCCAGGGTAGCCGTGTGTGTAAACCTCATAGATGAAGCCAATCGTCGCGGCATACAGGTCGATGGCGAAGCGCTTGAGCGCGAATTGGGAGTGCCCGTGGCAGTCACTGCCGCATCGAGCGGCCGCGGTATCGATCAGCTCAAGCTCACTCTCGCAGACCTAGTTGACGGACGCCTGAAGCCCGAACCACTACCCGTTGCCTATCCCCCGGACATTGAGGACGCCTCAAGAGAGCTTGAGTCCAGGCTGCCGACACTGCCTCCCGCTGTCAGCCGCAGGTATGTGGCCCTGCGCCTGCTAGACACGGATCCGCTGATTCGCGAGAGGATCGTGGAAGCGATCTACTGCCGCGCCAAGTCCATCTCAAACATGGTCGTGAGCCATACATCATCATCGATGTCGGAGTCGAAGACCGCGATGCGACCCGGGATTGATGACGTACTGACATCGCGCTGGCTGGGCTTTCCCGTGATGCTGGCGCTGCTTGGAGGGGTGTTCTGGATAACGCTCGTAGGGGCGAACTACCCGTCGGCGCTTCTAGCTAGGGCGCTGTTCCGTATGGAGTCGTGGCTGTCGGCTGCATTCGGAGCGGCACACGCCCCCGACTGGCTGCATGGTGCAATCGTTCTCGGGGCATACCGCACCATGGCCTGGGTAGTCTCTGTGATGCTGCCTCCCATGGCCATCTTCTTCCCCCTGTTCACACTGCTTGAAGATCTGGGCTACTTGGCCCGTGTCAGCTTCAATATGGACTGGTGCTTCCAAAAGTGCGGCGCCCACGGCAAGCAGTCGCTCACCATGGCCATGGGATTTGGGTGCAATGCAGCCGGCGTCATGGCATGCAGGATAATCGACTCGCCGCGCGAACGCCTGGTGGCGATCTTGACTAACAACTTCGCTCCGTGCAACGGAAGATTCCCTACCCTGATCGCGTTGGCATCCTTGATAGCGGCAGGATCGATCACGGCGTCGCTCCTTGTGGCAGCCATGGTGCTTCTGGGAGTGACGGCCGCGTTGGGCATGTCGTGGGCGCTCTCCCGAACCGTACTCCGGGGCGTACCGTCCTCCTTCATCCTGGAACTGCCGCCGTACCGCATGCCCCAAGTCGCGCGAGTGCTTTGGCGCTCACTTTACGACCGCACGCTCCTGGTACTCCGGCGGGCATTGATCGTGGCTGCGCCGGCGGGAGCTATCGTGTGGGCCCTGGCCAACATCACCACTCCTGCCGGCGCGAGCATCCTGACGTCCACAGCCCATACGCTGCAGCCCGCCGCCCGCGTGATGGGGCTGGACGGGTTCATCCTCACAGCCTTCATCCTAGGTCTACCGGCGAACGAAATCGTCCTGCCCATCCTGGTCATGGCGTACTCGTCGTCCACAGCGCTCACGGAGACAACCGGGCTTGCGTCCTTGGGCCGGATCCTCGCCGCAAACGGCTGGACGTGGCTGACCGCTCTGAACACAATGATCTTCTCAGTACTGCACTTCCCGTGCAGCACCACACTGTTCACCATAGCCGCGGAAACCAAGAGCGCTCGCTGGACCGCGCTCGCCGCGCTCATGCCCACCGTCCTGGCGATCGCGGCATGCTGCGCCACGCGGGCGGCGGCCAGGCTACTCGGGCTCGCGTGATCCCGACTCTGAGTTGCAGCCGCCGGGCGCTTGACGGCTGGACACGCGTGATGTAGCATGTAGGCGTCAGTGTCATCACTACTACGCTCGTGCGATCCGCGAAAGGTGGACAATCGGATGTTGCACACTCTGGGAGTTCCGCTGGCCAAACCCCAACCCGACTTCGATGAGATGCTGCAGGTGCTCCGGGGCGAAAAGCGGGCCCGACGCGTGCACTTCGCAGAGCTCTTCGTGGATGGCGAAATAGTCAGGAAGGTGCTCACCGATTTCCTTGGCGAGCGGCCCATCCCCTCCCCCGAACACGATTTCGAAGGCTACTGGGAT
>DAOPWT010000069.1:0-5372 GCA_035351775.1 Bacillota bacterium
GATATGGAGACTGCGGCGTATAGCAGCAGCAATGCCAAGCCAATGTTGAGAGGTTTCCTGTACTGACCGAACAGCCGCTGAATGGTAGTGCCGAACAACGCCCAGCAAGAGGCCGCCAAAGCCGAGCAGCAGGCGAGGAAGACGGAGAACAGCAGCAGTATCACGGGCGACTGGTAGTACGGGGTGATGAAGGTTGCGGTTACCGTCAGGCCGTATAGAAGCATCTTCGCGTTGACGAACTGCATGGCCATGCCGGTGACAAACGTTGCGCTGCGGCTGTTAGCCGTCGCTGTGTTCACATCCGTCTTGAGCACGCGCACGGCCAGATACAGCATGTACAGCCCGCCCAGGGCCTCGGCAAACGGGCGGAAGCTGGGGACGAACCGCGATAGTGAGATGTTGAAGTAGCTGCAGGCAGTCATCACCACGATAACGCCCGCAAAGATACCCGCGATGAAGCTGAGCGTCTTGCGGAATCCGAACCTGCTGCCATTGACAAGACACATCATGTTATTCGGTCCGGGCGTGATCGTCATTGCCAGTATATAGGACAAGAACGCAAACACGTTGGGCATTTAAGAATCTCTCCCCACTCATCACTCATCATCCGCGACGTCCACATGCTACGTGGGATTCGCCGTGAATTCCACGTCTTCCTTGTATATTCCACACATGTCGCGCGCTGCCTGCAGTACGTGGTTTCGCCCCCATCTGATCGATGGGGGCGAAGATTCAATGTGCCTTGTCAAGAAGTGCTAGAAGCTAGCTTTCATGCCCGCAATCACGCCGCGTGCGGCCGGGACAACCGACCCCAACGTGCTCGTATTGTCGCCGAAGCCTGTGATCGCCGCGATCGAAAGCTCCACTGCCTGCGCCGGCATATACGTGTAGCGCGGAATCACCAGCCCCGCCTTGCCTGCAAGGTCCACGAGGCCCACCAGTTCCAGCTGATGGTCATCGGCGAGGGAGTAGCGCGTCACGAGCAGCGAATAGACGCCCGCCTTTCGGGCCTGCCCCGGCTGAGTGTAAGGGCTCAGCAGTACGTTGGCGCTATCGTAGATGAGCTGAGCCGAAACGAACAGGCCTGTGCCTATGCTGAACGTGTAGTCCGCGCCTGCGACTATCTGGAAGGACGGGTCATTCGACGACAGCGGCATCGTCGCCGGAGGCGCCGCGTCCAGCTCGTCGAGCTTATCGGGCACCGTCACAGCTCCCTCAAGCCACACTGCGGCGTCGCCCAATGTGCCCGCAGTCGCCAGCCCGAACTGGTGAATCCGCCGGTATTTCAGGTGTGGCGCGAACGGCGGGTAAGGGTCTGGCAGGCCGGTGGCCCCAAGCCACGCTGCAGGGAGGTCCTGCCACCCGCGGAAATACGATGCATACACATTGTGGCCGCCCAGCATCGTCTCGCCTCGGATCGCATACTCCAGCTTGTCCCGGAAGCTGTTGGGCTTGCCTTCCGGCTCGACTGCGGCCAGCTGGCCGGGGATGGCCGCCGGCACGAAGTCCAGCACCAGCACGCCGGTGATGGCTGATGTGCTGCCCAAGTAGTAGGTGGCCGCGATCGCCGGAACGGGAGCGCCGGCGACGCTCAGGTCAGTCACTGACAGCAAGTCGCGAGGGTTGACGATGCTTGTGGGGTTGATTCCGTCGGCTGTGCCCCAGTTGACCAACTGACTGCCAAGCCTCACGTCTACGGGGCCCAATGAGACATCTAGGTAGGCTTCACCCAGTTTGAGCTGGGACTTGAGCTCAGGCTTGGTCGATAGTGACGCGCAGGCGTCTAGATGATACCCCGCCAAGGCGCCCACACCACCGTCAAGGGCGAGACTGAGCTTGAGCGAGTCGCCGGCTATCTCCTTCGCCTGAAACCCGTAGTGGAACTGGTATTCGGCGCTCCCGGAGAACTCGGGAGCGCTTACAGCCGGCGCGGCGGCAACGACTCCTACAGCGGCAAGCGCCGACAGCGCAGCAATGAGCATCGCGGCAGTTCTGAGCAGACTCCGTACACGTTTCGTTCTCAAGCAACTCACCCTACTTCCTCAGATATCTCATGCTGAACACGTCATCGGAGATGGGTCGTTCGTCGGTTTCGATTATGTTGACTGTGGTGACGCCCCCCGACGAGGTATTCTCAAGGACGATTGTATTGGGCTGCAGCACGCCCTTGGCTGTTGGCTTAATGTCGGAGAAGGTCATGACCTTCTGCAGCTTGCTGCCCTTACCGAAGAACTCTATCCTGAGCGGGATCGAGGTGTCCTGCCAAACATACAGCACCACCGACGTATACGAGGCGCCCGAACCCTTCGGAGTCAGCTTGACGACGTGGCACAGCTTGCCGTCGACCTTCTGATCAGCGCCGAGCGAAGGCGTGTATGCTTTCCAGGTGTTCTCGTTCATGGATATCTCTTCGAACGTGAAGTCAGTCCCCATGAACTGCCCCTGCACCGCGCTGCCGGCTATCCTCCTCTCGCGGCCTACCGCGGGCAGGTACAGCCACATCTGGTCCTCGGTGTCCGGCTGCGTGATGCTGAGAAACTTCGTGCCCCGAACGTCTGCAGGCGCCTGGAACTCCACCATCTGCTTGGATGTTCCCTTCCCGTCATCTACGCGGAACACCTCAAGGCGGTGCGTCTTCTTCTGCTTACCCTTCTCGATAGTCATCTCGATTACCGCGCGCCCGCTGCCTGTCAGCAGCCCGGTTCCTTCCACCGAATCCAGCACTTGCTGCGCCGTGGGGGCAGCGTACGCAGGCGGCAGAAGCGCGAAGGCCAGAAGCACGGCCGCTGCCAGCGTCGCCACGCAAGTCACAAAGCCCATTCTCTCCCTCATACCCGTTCCCCTCTCGCTCGTTGTCGTGTCCCTTGGTGTTCTCCCAGACATTGCTCTTTCGCGCCGGGCGCCCGAGCCGGCTTCCACTTGCTCGCCGCGAGCAGAGTCACCGGCAGCAGCGACAGGGCGCCGGCCGCCGACACGGCCATGGTCACCGCGATCAACGTGCCGAACTGGCGTACAGGCGGGAATCTGGACGCCAGCATCACCATGAACCCTGCCGCCACCGACAGGGCGTTCAGCGCTACAGCTGTGCCGGTATTCGATATGGTAACGTGAATGGCTTCATCCGGCGTGAGCCCGCTGCGCAGTCCTTCAGAGAATCTGCTGTATATGTGGATGCTGTAGTCGATGCCTATTCCGACGGCTATCGAACTTACAAGCGCAGTAACCAAGTTGACCGGGATGCCCGCCCAGCCCATGATCCCGAAGTTGGCCAGGATAGTCAGCGCTATCGGGCCCAGGCAGAGCGCCGATGTGATCGAGCGCCCGAGAGTGAAATACACAATTACCGCGACCGCTATTCCCGCCAAGAGCAGGCTTTTCATCTGGCTCGCCATTATCTGCTTGCCCATCGACTCTGACAGGAACGGCAATCCAGTGAGGTACACGCGTTCGATGGTGCCCACACCCTCCAGATTCCGCGCCACGATGCTTCGGGCCTGTTCGAGCGTTCCGCCTGCATTGGACGCATTCACAGTGGAGTCCACCATCACCTGTATTCTGGCCTGGGTTTCATCGAGGCTGAGCATCTGATCGATACCTACATCCCCCGACATCGACACGAGCAGCAAGTACTGCGCGACCTCCTCCCGCGAGTCGGGGATGCGGTTCCATGCCGGATCGTCCTCGTGCAGAGCCAACGACACCTGCTTCACAACATCTACAATAGAGAAGGCCTTTCCGAACCCACTGCCCTTCTCAAAATCCTGCTGCGCCCTGTCCATAGCATGCAGCGTGACCGGATCGAAGATATCGCCCTCAACCAGCACCTGAATCGTATCTACGCCGCCGAACTCTGTCCTGATGAGGTCGAAATCGCGCCGGGCGACGCTGGATTCATCGAAGAAGGTGGCGAAATCGGTGTCAACCTTGAGACGGGAAAGCCCTCCGGCCGACCATGCAACCAACGCCAATGTGGCGATGACCACTACGATGGGCCTTCGCAGCACGTAGTCACCCACGCTCTCCAGGAACCTCCGGCCGCCCCGTGCCGCGTTACCGCCCTTCGCCGCCGAACTGGTCTGCACAATCCGACTGTGTTTCGAACCATGCCTCCGGTCGAGCACAGTTAGGACAGCAGGCAGAAACGTAAGGGCGATGAGCAGCGCAAAACACACGCCTATGGCTGTTAACCCGCCGAATTCGCGCATCCGCGTCATGGAGCTGAACACATTGGATCCGAATCCCGCCACAGTGGTCACACCCGCAAGGATTATCGCTACCCCAACCGACTCAAGGGCACGACCAGCAGAGCCGTTGCCGCTCGCAGCTGCGTTCGACTTGCCGTTCGCCTTGCCGTTGCCGTTTTCTTCGTAGTACCGGTGCATCATGTGCAGGCCATAGGCGCTCCCCGACGACAGCAACACAACTGGTAGCACGGCGCTCATCTGCGTCAGAGGAACGCCGATTGCGCCCATCAGCCCAAGGGTCCACACAATGCTCAGCAGAACCGTAACGAGTGGCAAGAGCACCCCGCTGACAGTCTTGAAGCTCAAGGCAAGAACTATGATGATCACCGCTACAGCAAATGGGAAGAGGTTAATCAGATCGTCTCGCAAGTACTCCTCCGCCGCCTTGCTGAGAAAAGGAGAACCCGACAGGTGAAAGGCTATGCCGCTCCGATGTTGATCGATTACTGCCCGAATCCGGCCGGATACTGCCCCTGCATCGACTCCCTGGTCCAATTGGGCAAGGGCCAGTACATAGCGACCGCTCTCAGAGAGAAGTACCCCGGCTATCTGCGGGTTCTCCTCCATCCGGCGTCGAACAGCGTCGGCCTCGCCCTGATCCGTCGGCATTTCGGCGAGGAGATCCACCACCTCAAGGCCCCATGGAGTACCCTGCACCTCCACCATGTTGGTGACCGACCTGACCGAATGGACACCGTCGATATCTTCGATGCCCAGAGTGATGTCCTGAAGAACCTGCAGGCCTTCAGGAGTGAATACGTCATCGGCCTTCGCGGCAATCAGAACGTATTCAGAACCGCCGAAGATCTCGTCGATATGTTCAAGCGCCACTATCTCGGGATCGGTTGACGGGAAGAAGTCCCGCACTGCGGTGCTCACTGTGATCCTAGTCGCGCTGAGGGCGGCAAGCAGGGTTATGAGGATCGTCGCGACGATTACTGCCACTGGGTGGTTCTGAATGAACCTGGAAAGAGACCTCACACATTTCAGCTCCATTTCGTGCGCCGTGTCGCCATCCGCATGCCGCACCGGCGCTCCGGGCTGACTGACTCGTCAGTCAGCCGCCACTAGTATATTGCACCAACCCTGCCGAGATGTCAACCGGAACCGGACTCGGTTGCGGGCGCG
>DAOPWT010000069.1:5472-8647 GCA_035351775.1 Bacillota bacterium
CGGTCCGGTGGCCATCCGAAATCGATGTACTCAATTTTTGCGGCTATCTCCGAAAGTAACGTCAAAATCCGAGTACATGCCAGCTCCAGGCGTTTTGACATCGTGCAATCCTCATCAGGCCAGCTGAGCACGGTTTTTGGCGAGCATGGAGCTCTCCTGATGCCATTCCCTCCGGGGATCTCCGATCAGCCCTTGGGCCCTCCGATCGACAGAGCCTTCAGAGACCACACCCGACCCACAGCATCAGAACCTGTGCCGTCCTACCAAATCCCCGGCAGAAGACGATAACGCACTCGCTGAGCATATGTTTCATAACCTGCCAGATACCGCGTAAGAGTGAGGTCCTCACGCGCCGTTCTGATGACTATCACACCAACTGTGGCGGCGGCAGGAATCAGCGCCCATACTGAGCCCAGCATCAGAGGCGCCCCTACCATGGCCAGAATGACCCCCACGTACCCTGGATGTCGGACCAGGGCATAAGGTCCATGGCTCACCACAACATGCCCGCGCTCTTCCTGAATCCGCACGACTCCTGAGAAGAATCTGTTCACTGCCATCGCCCAGAGAGTCATCGCGTATCCTAGAACCACTATCACTACGCCGGCTCCCTGAACCAGGGGCACAACCTCCGGTTGCCAGCCATAGCGGAAGTCGAATCCCGCCACAAGTGCAATCGCGACGGGTCCAAGCCATGCCATGATCACTGCCATCGCCACATCGAGCGCCTCGGCCCCCTGCCCAACCCCGGATCGCTCGGCAAGCAACGCCGGGCCTGCGGCCAAAGCGCCCGCCACGACTCCAATGAGTGACAATCCCGCGTACACCCATGCCATAGCCCAGTCCGATCTGCCGGCCGACACAAACAGCAGAATGATGATGGCGAGAGAAGACGAAGCAGTCTTGGCCATGCCCCTGAGCGCCCTCGTCTTGATGTCCTTGCCGGCGTCCCCGCCGAGGCCCCCGGGCGTGCCCCCGTGCGTGCAGTTATTCACCGGGCCACTCCTCCTCGCCATCGTGCAGTAGTCCTCACGGCTCGACACCGCCACCGATCGCGCGAACGCCACCGCCGCCAGCCTGGCAGTCTACACGACATGGGTGCCAAACGGTGCAAAAGATAATGCGGCCAGCTGAAGCGATGCTATCTTGAAGCACTGCACTCCAAAAGGAATGCCTGCCACTGTGACGCAGAGGAGCAGCCCGGCAGCGCACCAAAGGATCGCTCCGGGGGTGCCGCCGGTGAATAGCCATATCATGTCGCCGATAGCGGACATTATGGCATCCCTCCCAAGGTCAAGAGCATTATATCATACGCAGCCACGGGGCTTGGCTGTAATCCCCGCGGTCGCCGAGCCCTCGCGCCCTTCCCCTATGCTATGACGTACGAAGTGAAAAGGGGGGACGCCCATGCACAGGATCATGATAGTCGAAGACGACGACAAGATCGCCGATATTCTCGGCAGCTACCTCCAAAGGTATGGCTACGAGCCTGTAAGGCCGTCCAGCCTTCAGGATATCAAGTCGGAGTTTCTTGCCACAGGCCCACACCTGGTGCTGCTCGACATCAACCTTCCTTCTGGTATGCGACAACAGCCGGTTCGCCGAGCTTGGGCGGGATCTGCCCGCGGAATACCGGAAGACCTGGTTCAGCTGCGAGCTCTCGAACTGGAAGCGGGCAGCGAAGGCAGAGCAGACCGCAAAGAAAGCAATACCCGTTGGGCATCCGGTGGCTTATGCGTCGCGAATCGAGCAGTACTCGCAGATGATGGCATCAATACACATGACGATGCTCATAGCCATGTTCGTGGCCTTCCTCTTCTTCCTGGCGGCAGGGTCGATGCTGTACTTCAGGTTCTTCCTGGAACTCCAGGAGGACCAGGCGAGGTACGTCGCCCTCCGGCGGATCGGTCTGTCGTGGCGCGAAGTCCGCGGAATCGTAACCAGGGAGATGGCTGTGATGTTCTTCACCCCCTGGGTCGTCGCGTTTGTGCATCAGATGGTCGCGCTTCGTTCGTTCTCGACCGTTACACCGATGATGCCGATAGAAGTCTGGAAATACGGAGCGGCCGCCGCCGGCATCTTCCTCGCCCTGCAGACAGTCTACTTCCTGCTGGCGCGGGCAGCCTACCTCCAGGAACTGGCCCCGGCGGTGAAGTAGAGCTCAGAAGCGGCAGGCTCGTGCGCCGAGGGCGAAACGCGGCATGCATTATGAGCGCTCGCATGATTCGCGAGCGCCCTCGTGAATCTGGTAATATGCTCCACAATGCGCACATTCGGGCCTCAGAACTGCCAGTGTGTTGCCGGCACATCTATAAAGGGCTAATGGTCTGCTCTGAGGACGCTCAACGTCCCGACGGCTGTCGTATCTCCCTCGCCTGTCATCAGGTCCTTGGGTGCATGGATGTTGAACATGAACCCACTTGGACCGTATTTCTCGTCCAGCCCCTTAGCGTAATTCTCGTCGGCTGCGATTCTCACAACTCTGCCCACAACCAGAGACGTGATTCCCTTCCCGGATAAGTCGGTTGCCGACTCGAGGGTGCACTCCAGCGACAGGAAGCTCTCTACGATTCGAGGCGCCGATATGTCTGCTGATTCCTCGGGGGTGAACCCGCCCGCAGCCAACTCATCCGCGTCATCCGAATTGTCATGAATCGTCTTCATACAGGCATCATAGAACTGAGGCCCCAGGAAGTTCACGCAGAATTCCCCTGTTCTCATGATGTTACTGTATGTATGCGTATCCTGCCCTAGCCCGGGCATCACAGCAAAGAAGCCGCCTTCGTCGCCGGCAAACGCGCTCCACGAGTGAAAACACGCATTGGGCTTGCCGTTCTCCTTCACTGTTGTGATGACAAACAGGACATGCGGTATGCCGCAGGCATACTCGAAATGAGAGAAGAACTCATACTGACCCGGCCAATACTCCTTGAACACCTCCGGCTTGCTCGTCCCGATCTGAACTTTCATGTTCGGTCTCCTCTCAACCTCTTTCGCTCCGGGCTCCCTTCGCGCAGCAAGCGCCGGCGCGTTGCTTACGCGCCAAACACACGCACGGCCCGCCGCATCTGCCCAACGATGTCGACTCCGAAGGGGCATCGCGACATGCAATCACCGCATTCCACGCACGATGAGCCCTTCGCACCGAGCGCCAAGTACGCAGGTTCCGCGTACT
>DAOPWT010000070.1:0-3733 GCA_035351775.1 Bacillota bacterium
AGCTGCTCGCAAGTGCGGCTTCCCTCTGCACCCGGAGACCAGCCCGCAAGGAGCAGGGAGCCTCCCCTTTCTACGAATGCGGCGATCGCCTCCAGCTCGTCCTGCTCGAAAGAGGTAGGCGTGAACGCAAATCCGATCTCCGGCACGTTGATCACCAAGATGTCGGTCGCGGCAAGCACTTTCGAGCTTATCGGCTCTTCGCCCGTTCGGGGGCTGTAGTCGGCCGCTGCAAGCAGCGCCACAAGCCCATCCATGTAGCCGGTGTACCTGTTGTTGTGGCCCTCGTCGATTAGCACGCGCGTGATGTCGGCCCTGCGCACGAGGGCCGGAGCTCCCAAAAAGACAAGAGGCGTCTCGTGCCCCAAGAGGGCCAACTCCAACTCCAGCCCAGTCTGGCCAGGCGCGGCAGGAGTCCAGTCGAACCATATATCCGTCCCCGCCCAACCCCTGAGGTCAACGCGCTGCGATGACACAGCGCGCCTGCCAGATGGCGTCGACTCGTAGAGCACGGCGGTAACGCCATATATGGCCTGCTCGTTCCTGTTGATGATCTCTGCCCGCACCCGGGCGGATACCCCCGAACAGACTACCGTATCGACGCAGGCAAAGTCGCACACCGTTATGCCCGAGCCGGTCGTCACCCAGATAGGGCTGGTAACCACAACATCGCCGTCGCTCTGAACCGCGCGAAGGTAGTACCAGCCATATGACGACTTGGGCGTCAGGGACACGACAGCCTCATACGCCTCGCTCAGCTCGGGCCGTTCTGGCCTGCTCTCCCACACCACTTCCCCGCCGCAAGACACGATCTGAACCACTTCCAGATGGTCGGCTTCGTCGGGATCCCCCACATAGACACGAAACTTCACGGGCTTGCCTGACATGACGGCATCCGGGGCAATCGTGATCTCATCGCCCATCACACCGTCGCCGGATGAGAAAAACGCTCGGACGTTGGAGTCTTCAGTGGCGTATGTTCGCATGTCGCGCATGGCGGACAGCACTGCCTCGCGCGTGAGTTCGGACGCAATGAGCCCTGTGCGAGTGGGGGCAGCCGTCCCCCAATCCGCCCTGTGGTTGTCCTGGCTACTCACCGCGCCCACATGCCATCCCCTATCCAACGCGCGTATGTAGGCGCGCTCATTCTTGACATTATGCCTGTATGGACCAGAGCCCACCTCGATCAAAGAGACCTGCCTGTCGCCGAGCCCACGATACTCGAAGTCGTTCCAGTTCGGCTGGATGTCGTAGTTGGGATGGTTGAACACGCCAATACCATCATGCTCGGCCAGAAAGGCCAAGAATGCGGTCAGGTCGCGCTGCGTGTCGCGAGAGGCGGCCCGGGGCGTAGCGAACCCATTCATGTGACCGTCAGTGAATGTCCACTCATATCCCACAAGCGTAACAAACCTGCCGGGCTCGTAGAACTCATCTGCCTCTTCTTGGGCAAGGAACCAGTGATGCAGGTTAGTTGCCTCCTGCATGTAGTATCCGTGATCGGTGACGGCGCAAAAATCCATCTTGGCGGCATCGCGGGAATGCCGAAACGCGTCCGATGGCGTCAGCACCCCGTCCGAATAGGAAGTGTGGGAATGGAGGTTCCCAAAGTAGTAGTTGTAGCTGCCGGCGAGCGCCTCCGCCGAGGTCGCCTGCGGGACCGAGAGCGACAGCGCAACCACGATTACGGCTGCCATGGCAGCAAAGGTCATCGGGAGAGCGCGTGTACGGGCGATGCGGAATGGTGTGCGCATTGGACGTCTCCTCCACAGAGTTGAAGCCCGGGGAGTTGAAGCTCGACGTCCCCGGGCATTCTTGATCATGCAGACTCCACGTAGGCCGGGCGTCGGGCTACTTCAGCCTGGCGTTGGCCTTGACGACTGCGGCGTCCAAAGCCTCTTTGGCCGTGGCCTTGCCCAAGAAGACCTTCTCGACAGCCTCGGAGATATCGCCCCTTATGTTCGTCCAGGCAGAGATGTTCGGGTCGTACTTGATGTAGCGCAGTTGCTGGAGGCTCTGTTCCTCGCGAGGATGCTCCGCAAACCACTGCTTCATGATCTCCAGGTGCATGGCGGACTTGCGGACAGGTATGTAGCTGGTGCCAATTGCCCATTTGGCCGTCTGCCTCGGCTCCACCAGCCACTTGACGAACCTCCATGCAGCCTGCTGCTCCTTGTCGCTGGCTTTCGCAAAAATGGCAAGGTCAGTGCCTGCGACGGGTGTCGCCTTGAACTTGGATTCCATGTACGGCAGAGGAGCAGCGCTCCATTGGAACTTGCCTGCCACCGACTGGTCGGTGTAGCTCAGGCCGGGAGAGGTAGTGAGGTACATCGCTACCTTGCCCGCTCCGAAGTCGGCATCCAGGTAGCCAGGCACATAGTACGAGGCCTTATACTTGCTGAGGAGATCCGCCATATACTGAAGAGCCTTTATCCCCTCGGGCGAGTTCACGTTCACCTTGCCGCCGGCATCCAGCCATGTTCCACCGGCAGTGAAGAAGAAGCAGGCGAAGTAGTCGACGTTAGGACGGAGGCCGAAGCCGTAGCGGACTATCTTGTCGCCTTCCCGGACCGTGAGCGCTCTGGCGGCTGTCATCAGCTCCTGCCAGGTCGCGGGCGGCTTGGCGATTCCGGCTTCCTTGAAAGCCGTTTCGTTGTAGACCAAAACGTAGACACTCTTGTTAAACGGCATGGTATACCATACACCATCGAAGACGCATCCCGCCCTGAGGCCTTCCCAGATATCGTCGATCTCAAGAGTGGAAAGACCGTTAGGCCCCTTGATGAACTTCTCTACGGGGACTAGCTCCTTAGAGGTTATGTACTCTGCCGCCCAGTTGCCGTACACCTGGGCTACGGTCGGAGGTTTGCGGGCCACCAGAGACCCTACCAGTTTCTGGCTCAATGCCCCGTAGTTGCCCTGATACTCAGCCTTGACAAACACGTCCGGGTTCTCGCTGTTGAACTGCTCAACCAGCATGTCAATGGTCTTGCCGAGCTGCGCGCCCATGGCGTGCCAAAACGTGATAGTCGTCTTTTGCTGCGCGAGCGTTGGGCCGATAGCCAGAGTGGTGACGATAAACGTGGCAATCAGCAGTATTGCGGCAGAACGTTTCAAGTTGTTTCCCCAGCCTGCGATGGGCAGGCCGGGACACCCCCCTCTCTCAATAGCGTCGCACCACTCGTATTCGACGGATACCCGCTCACTCCTTCCCACAAACCATGGGCTCGTTGTGTACTACGATAATCTTGCGATTTGGCAGGATTTTTGGTACAGAGAACAGGCCGATACGCTCACACCCCAAGCTTCCTGAACAACGGAGCTTTTGCCCACACGCTGCGCATGTCGCGCGCCCGATAATCCACTTGACCGCCCGCTACCTGCCCTGCTGTGTGCGAAGCAATGCTGATGGAGACGGCGCCACACGTATCAGTCCGCCTGAGCTCGGCCCCATAGTCCAGTATTCGACTGACCGCAGCCGGACTAGGGTGCCCGTAGCCGTTGCGCCCGACTGACACAATGGCAAGCCGCGGGCCCACGGCCTCAAGAAATCGGGACGACGAACCGCCCGAGGAGCCATGATGCCCTATCTTCACCACCTGCGCAGCTAGGGAAGATCGGTGCAGCGGCTCATCGAGAATGCGTCGTTCAAACCGTGCCCCGGCATCTGCGGCTAGCAGCATCGAGAAATGCCGGTAGCCGATGCGCAGCACCACTGAGCCTTCATTCGCGTCGC
>DAOPWT010000070.1:3833-5460 GCA_035351775.1 Bacillota bacterium
CCGCTTCGGATCCGGCGTTCATGACAGACCCCAGCCACGGCCAGACGTGCCAGATGACGCATCCGCCCAAACCCGCCGTCATGGCCACAAGGCCCATCGGTACAGCAATCAGGTTGGCTATGGGCCCGATCAGGCTGACCTCAAGCGTCATGTTCGCCACAATCGGCAACAGGGCGGCGCCGACTGCCGTCGAAGCAAGCAGCGTCCTGAGCATGGACGCCGCCGGGGCATGCCAGTGGGGAGGCACAATCCGTGCAAAGCACGGTGCAAGATAGAACAGGGCGATAATGGCCAGGTACGACATCTGGAACCCTGCATTCCACAGAAGCAACGGGTCGAGTATGAGCTGAACCGCCGCTGAGACGCACACCACGTGAACCGCGCTCACGCGACGGCCGCAGGCACTCGCGAAAGCTGATAGGCCGAACATCAGCCACGCGCGCACTATGGATGGACGCAATCCGGCCGCTACAGCGTATACGCCTGCAATGAGGAACCCTGCCAAACTCGAGCGGCGCGACGACAGGCCCGCCGCCGCAGCGGCCTGCATTGCGATACCCACTACCAAGCTCACGTGCAGCCCCGACGCAGCCAGAAGGTGGGATACTCCCGCCCTCCTGAAGCTTTCCAGCGTGCCATAGTCGAGTTCGCCCGAATCGCCCAACGCCATTGCCAGAAATACCTCGCACGGCCCGGACGCAAGCGTGGCTCGGGCAGCCGCAACGATCCCTTCGCGCACCCAAAGCGCAACTCGCTCCACTGGGTTGAGCCGGCGTCTGCCCACAACACGCACCGACGTGTAGTCGACATTCGCCAACGCGTGAATCCCGTTCTGAAGAAAGACAGCCCTAAGGTCGGGCTCGCCCGGGTTCATCGGGCGGGAAGCCAGTTCAAGCTGAACGCTGCCCTCAGTGATGTCGCCGTAACGCAGGCTCTCAGCCAGCCGGCAGGAGACATCGCCAGGCGGGAAGAACACCCTGACCCTGCCTGCTACCTGATGGTGTGATCCATCTGCGTCGACTGAACTTGCGGCAATCACAGCCTCCGGCGAGCGACCCCCTGCGCGGCTCGACACCACGGCGCCTCTGAGTATGACATTGCGGCCGGCGAATCTCGCCACCGACACCTCCGCAAGGGAGTCCATACGGGCCACGCCCCCGGCCCCAATGCCGGCCGCACCTACCATCGCCGCAACCAACACCATGCGTGCGCGGTACCGAGGCGACAGCCTGAGCGCAAGATGATTCACAGACGCGACTGAGATCCAGATCGCCCATGCGCAGATCCATACAACAGCAGGAATCTCCCAATACCCGCAAAGCAGGCCTACGATCATAGAGCCCGCAAACGCAGGGGCGACCATGGGCGACCAGCGCGCGCTGCCCGGCGGAACGGAACCCTCACCCAACTGGGGCATCGGTTATCGTACCGTCGCCTGAGGCGCGATCTTGCCTAGCTTAGCCTGACCTATGCCCGCGACGCCCACGATGTCGTCGACAGTGGCAAAAGGCCCATTGGCGGATCGATAGTCGATGATCCGCTGAGCCAGTACCGGACCAACTCCAGGCAGGCCCTGCAGTTCCTCTGCAGACGCAGTGTTGATGTTGATCAAGCCTGCGCTGGGAAC
>DAOPWT010000070.1:5560-8499 GCA_035351775.1 Bacillota bacterium
CGTCAAGCGAGTACACACCGGGCTTCGCCACTGCGCCGGCCACGTGGACAATGATGCCCTGCTGAACAAGGGGAGCTGGTTCGGCGCGTGACGCCGGCTGATCAGGCCCGCCCTGTTCCGACACTGAACACGCCTCATCTGCGGCAGGGCCCTCGGAAACCACCACTCGGGGCCGGCGCGCCGGGCCGATCACAGTGATGGCAAGGCCGATCACCAGAACACTGGCAAGAATCAGGCCTGCTCTTCGTAGGCCGAATACTTGCATAGCCAGCCCTCCCTGACGCGCCGGCACTGTGGTGGAACGCCGGGCCTTGTCTGTATGCTAACACAGGCAAAGAGCCCGGCGCGTCATGCATTCGGGTGATCCATAAGGGTGATTTTGCATCGCCCAGGTTACGCTGTCTGAACCACGATGTTCAGCAACTTGCCGGGAACCAGTATGGTTTTCGTAACTGACGCCGGTCCTATTGCAGCCACCACCCGCGGGCTCGCCATCGCACAAGCAAGAGCCGCATCCCGAGTCACGTCTACAGGCACAGATATCCTGTCGCGCACCCGGCCGTTGACCTGAACGGCGATCTCCACGCTCTCGACGGCCAGCGCCTCAGGATCGTACGTGGGCCAGGGTTGACGGTGCACACTCCCGTCGTGGCCAACAGCGTGCCACAGCTCCTCCGCAATGTGCGGAGCGAACGGGGCCAGCATCAAGATGAGGAAGTCCATGGCCTCTGCCATGGCCCGATCGCCACCCTCTTGGCCGGCCACGGCATCCTTCAGGCTGTATAGAGCGTTCACGTATTCCATTATCGCAGCGATCGCGGTGTTCAGGCCGTTGCGGACTCCGATGTCTTCAGTCACTTTCCGGAGCGCAGTATGCGCAGCTCTGCGCATACGCCGAACACAATCGCCATTCGCCGACATCGCGCCGACCGCAGCGTCGGTCGGTTCTTCGACCGGCTGGCCGCATCCCGGGCCCTCAACGCATTGGTAGACCAGCCTCCACACGCGCTGCAGGAACCGCCAACACCCCTCGACGCCCTCATCGCTCCATTCGAGATCTCTCTCGATAGGCGATGCAAACAGCGTAAACAGGCGTGCGGTGTCGGCCCCGTACTTGCCGACGATATCATCGGGATCGACGGTGTTCCCCTTAGACTTGGACATCTTGTGCCCGCCGAGGAGCACCATACCCTGGGTTATCAGGTTTTGGAACGGCTCATCCACACTGACCAACCCCAGGTCGCGCATGACCATGGTGAAGAACCTAGCGTACATCAGATGCATCACCGCATGCTCGACGCCTCCGATGTACTGGTCCACGGGCATCCAGTAGTCCACCTTCGCCTTATCCCAGGCCTCATCGTGGGAGTCTGGCGACGTGTATCTGAGGAAGTACCATGACGAACAGACGAACGTATCCATGGTATCGGTCTCGCGGCGACCCGGTCCCCCGCACACAGGGCACGTGGTATTGACAAAGTCGGGGCAGTCAAGCAGCGGAGACTGGCCGGTGGGCATGAACTTCACCCCGGTCGGCAGCATCACCGGCAGATCGGCATCTGGCACAGGCACTTGCCCGCAGTGCTTGCAGTATATGATCGGAATGGGCGCGCCCCAGAACCGCTGCCGGGAAATGAGCCAGTCGCGCAGTTTGTAGTGGACCGTGGGCCTGCCCTTACCCGATGATTCCAGATACCGCGCCATAGCCGGCCTGGCCTCGCCAGACGGCATGCCGTCGAATTGGCCCGAGTTGATCTGCACTCCGTCTTCTACATATGCGCGCTCCATCGTGTCTCCGTCGATCGTGCCGTCAGGCGGGCTTATGACGGCCTTCACCGGCAGGCCGTACTTCCGCGCAAACTCCATATCTCGCTGGTCATGGGCGGGTACGCCCATCACTGCGCCCGTGCCGTAGTCCATGAGCACGTAGTTTCCAATCCAGATGGGTACCTGCTCACCTGTAGCGGGGTTGACTGCGTATCCGCCTGTCGACATCCCCACCTTCTCAGTATCCTCAGCCGTTCGTGCTATGTCGTCCTCGGATATGACCTCCGACACAAACCGCCTGAGCTCTTCCTCATTGGGCCTTCCTGCAATGAGCCGCTCCACCAGCGGATGCTCCGCGGCTATCACCAGGTAAGTCACGCCGTACACGGTATCGTGGCGTGTTGTGAACACGGTGAGCTTGTCGCCTGTGCCCGCCACCGTGAAATCGAGATCCATGCCTTCGCTCCGGCCGATCCAGTTGCGCTGCATGGTCTTGACATGCTCCGGCCAATCCGGCATAACGTCCAGATCGTGCAGCAGACGCTCAGCATAATCAGTGATGCGAAAGAACCACTGCTCCAGCTGGCGCCGGACAACAGGAGTGTCACACCGCTCACACGCCCCATTTACCACCTGCTCGTTGGCGAGCACGGTGGCGCATGATGGGCACCAGTTCACCTTCTGCGACTTCCGATACGCAAGGCCCTTTCTGAACAGCTGTATGAAAAGCCATTGCGTCCACTTGTAGTAAGCAGGGTCATTGGTCGCGACCTCTCTCGTCCAGTCATAGCTGTAGCCCATGCGCCTGATCTGCTTTCTCATGTGGGCAATGTTCTCCCGTGTCCAGACGGCCGGGTTAGCGCCATGCTGAATCGCGGCGTTCTCAGCGGGAAGGCCAAAGGCATCCCAACCTATGGGGTGCAGTACGTTCCAGCCGTTCATCCGGCGATACCTTGACATCACATCGCCTATGCTGTAGTTGCGTACATGGCCCATGTGAATGCGACCTGATGGGTACGGGAACATCTCTAGCTGGTAGAACTTAGGTCTATCCGGGGTCTCGTCGACGCGATAGAGACCTTCCTTCTCCCACTGCTCCTGCCACTTGGATTCCACATCTTCGAAGTAGTACTTGTCACGCATCACTGGTCCTCCCTCAGATGAAAGCATGC
>DAOPWT010000071.1:0-8395 GCA_035351775.1 Bacillota bacterium
CGCGAGCAGGCCCGGCGTGGAGTCTACGGAAGCTGGCAGCGCTGGGCGTCGTCGCTTTGGCCTCGACAGCCATCGCGCTAGCGGTGTGGGGCGTAGGTGCAGGCGCAGGCCCAGTGGCAGCGGTTGCGCAGCCCGACGTCGACAGAGTCACGCGTTACGCTAGCATCGGCAACGACTGGGTCATACTGCTGATACCGGAAGACATCTGCCCGTCCCAGGAGATACAGTTGCTTCTACTGGACACCGCCACAGAATCGCTGCGCTATGCTGAGGATTTCTTCGGCAGTTACCTCATCCATCCCGCAGTGCATCTGTGGCTGAACGCCGTCGACAAACCCGGGTCGGTGACCCCCCCGACGGGAGCGTTCGCGCTGGCGACCTGCAGGGTGACTGATGTGCGCGGAGCAGTGCCCCAAACGCCGGATGAAGTCAGTCGATACTCGTTCCTCATGGTGCACGAGTACTCGCACCTTGTTCACATGCTGCATATGCGCAACACGTACCCGGCTCTTGCCGAAGGATTCGCCTCGCTGGCTCCAGAGTATGCGCGACGCGACCGCCTGCAGCGGGCCGGGGGACTGCGGGAGGCCACGGCAGATGACGCTGATGACGCTGATGACGCTGATGACGCTCAGGACAATCAATGGGTGCTCACGCCGCACATTACCGCAGCAGGCGCTCTCGAAGCGGGCATTCTCCCCCCTATCCGCCAGGTTCTCACCTTGGTGCACAGCCGGCTGTCGTGGAATCAGTGGATGCTCTACTCGGTACCCACATCACTGCTGGGCTTCATAGACGAAGAGTACGGCAGACCGACCCTGATTGACATCTTCAGGCACTGCCCTGAAAACACGGGGCCGATCGGGCAGCCGGCAGAGGCCGGATCATCCGCCCACAAGGAACTGTTCGACACGTTTGAGCGCTACACAGGCGTTCCCCTGGATGAACTTGAGGCCCAATGGCATCGTCGATTGTCTGAGCTGAACGTCGATAGTAGCGCGGTCGCGGCAGTGAAGCTCCTCAAGGATCTGGACAGAACGGAAATGACCTCGCTCATATGGGCCTTGGGCGCCAGCGGAAAGAAGCTTGACCCCGACTTCCTGCAGACCTTCGCCGAGCTGCAGGCCGACATCGTAAGGTTCGGATCCCTGTCTGTGTCGATAGCTGCACCGGATAGTGACACTACGGCAGACGGCGCGCCGCTGACCGAGACGTCGCTGTCCGAGCGGATCGACCACTTGGTGGAATGGGCCCATGAGCTGTGGCAGAACGCATACGAGTAGCTCGGTGCCTGTTGCCGTCTGCGAAAGATCTGTAGATGAACAGCCCCGGGATGCCGGTCAGGGCCCAAGAGGCGGGCGGGGCGTTCTGGTAAGATTTAGTCTGTTCATATTCTGAACGCATTTTTGCCGATCCGTTCATATTGGTGACACTACCTGATGCATATTGGAACGTATAGCTGCATAGAGGCACGGCGGCGCGCTCATATCGGCAATACCGCCCAGTCTCGACTCCATATTACGGCATTCTGCGCCGCCAGCCTCCGTAAATCTGGGCACGTATCGTTTATAAATGGATCTGTCTGCCCCGCTTTTTGTCACCATCTCGCTTTATGCAACCATACGTTCCGTTATGCATCACCCATCGTCCGGATTCGCGACACATCTGCGAAAATGCGTTCATAAAACGAACAGGTCATCAAACGCCCAGCTCAACCGGCGTATTCGCCTAATGCCCAGCGTGCGCAGTGTGCCCAGCGTGCGCAGCCTCTCGAGTACGTATCCGAGCTTGCTGCGTGATCCGAGCTTGCTGCGTGAATTGCACCGCAAGTAAGGACCCGCGCGCCTCCACCTGTAGGCCGCGGGTCCTCGTCGCGCATCGCCAACTTGGGTGCTCATACGATGACGCATCCCTGGGTGCATCTCCCAGAGTACGTTCCCTACAACTGTCTCCCCAGAGCACCTTCCCCAGGTTGCCTTCTCTAGATTACCTTCCGCCGTTCCCTTTCCTCGTCGGAGACTTCGTCCTCGGCGGGGTACCATTTGACCTTGCCCAGTCGGATGCCGCACACATCCCCGGCTTGGAAATCCCTGTGTTCATGGGTTTGAACTCTGATTTCGGTGTCGCCGATATCCATGCGGTATTCTACATAGTCGCCGAGGAAGACGCGGTTCTTTATCCGGGTGCGATAGCCGCCTTCGGTCGTGAGCTGAATCTCATTGGGACGGGCGGCAAGCACAGCTCTGTCATCGTCCCAATCCTCGGGGATTTCGCACTCCAGGCTGCTGCTCGCCGAACGCGCCGGCCAGATCAGCCCATCGTGCAGCGCCACAGGCACGAAGTTGGATAGCCCAAGGAAGCTGAATACGAACCTGTTCGCTGGGTTGTTGTACATGTTCGTCGGGGTGTCCACCTGCTGCACAACACCCATGTCCATGACGAGCATCCTGTCGGACAGTGCCATGGCTTCCGCCTGGTCATGCGTGACGTACACGATGGTCAAGCCCAGCTTCTTTTGGAGGTCCTTGATCTCAAACCGCATGATCTCGCGCAGCTTGGGATCGAGATTGGATAGGGGTTCATCCAGTAACAGCACTTTGGCGCTGGCGACGATCGCCCTGGCCAAAGCGATCCGCTGCTGCTGACCGCCTGACAGCTCCGAGGGGTACTTCTCCTCCAGCCCAGACAGGCTGGTATGTTTCAGAGCCTGCTTGACTCGGTCTGATATTTCGGTATTGCTCATCCGCTGGATGCGAAGGGGGAAGGCCACGTTCTCGTACACGTTCAGGTGCGGCCACACAGCGAACGCCTGGAACACCATACCCAGCTGTCTCTTCTCAGGAGGCACGTAGAAGTTCTTCGTCTTGATCGACACGGGCCTGTCGCCCAGCCATATCTCGCCTGACGACAGATCCTCAAACCCCGCGATCATCCTGAGAGTTGTGGTCTTGCCGCATCCTGAGGGCCCAAGAAACGAGAAGCATTCGCCTTCGCGGATGCTCAGGCTCACGTCATCTACTGCAGTGACTTTGCCGAAGGACTTAGTGACGAAGGACTTAGTGACGCTCTTCAGCACGACCTGGTCCATCACTGTCCCCTCCTTTCGCGCGTGACGAACCTGAGCAGCAGTTCGCCAAGGACTATGATGATGATGGCCACTCCGGCCAGGGCACACGCCTGCACTGTGTATCCCTCTTCATTGATGGAGTAGATGGCCACCCCCATAGTGCGCGTGAAAGGTCCGTATAGCAGTAGCGAGGTCGTAAGTTCCCTCATGGCCGGCAGGAATATGAGGAAGAAACCCGCGACCATTCCCGGCCTTATCAGGGGCAGTGTCACATCTAGAAGCGATTCGAAGTGGCTCGCGCCGCATGTGCGCGACGCTTCTTCCAGCGAATCGTGCACCTGTTCCAGCGACGCGGAGGCCGACTTCATAGAAAACGCCATGTAGCGTGCGATATACGCAATCAGGATGATCCAGATCGTGTTGTATAGGTTCAGGTAGAACGCCCCGCTCCACGTCAAGATGACGCCCACCGCCAACACAATTCCCGGTATGGAGTATGGCAGTATGCCAAGGACCTCGAGTACTCCCTTGCCCCTCGGCTGTATCTTGACGATTACGTAGGCGATCATGGTTCCCACCAGCATCGTTATGACGGCCGACGTTATGGACAGGAAGAAGCTGTTCCGTATGGAGTCGCGCGCCATCTTCGACTCGAACAACACGTACTTGAAGTTGTTCAAAGTCATGTTGGCGAGCTTCATGGGCACACCGTAAGCCTTGAGGAAACCGACGCCGAAGATGGTGCATAAGGGCAGGATCACGGTGATGACCAGGAACACGAAGCAGACCAAGAGCAACGGGACCTTCCATCCACGCAGCTTGATCAGCATGGGCCTCATGCTCTTGCCCCTGATTATGTCGTAACGCCCGGCCCGCAGCACCCGGCGCTGCAATGCCAGCGCCAACACGACCACTGCCACCAGCAGTATCGACAGAGACGCTCCGCGCCTGATTCCTTCGAAGCTTCCCGATGCCCGGTAGATCAGCTCGTAGATCTTGGTCGGCAGTGTGAAGATGCCGTTGGAGAATCCCAAGATCGCGGGAACCCCGAAATGCGACAGCGACGAGATGAGGATCAGCATCGCGCCTGCCGCGATCGCTGGAACCACCAATGGCATGGTGATCCTGCGTATCACCGTCATCTGGTTGGCGCCGGCGATCCTAGCCGACTCTTCCAAAGTGGGATCCATCCGCTCCAGCGCCCCCGACACCTGGATGAACACGAACGGGAAGTAGTAGCACAACTCTACAAAGACTATTCCGGCCAATGTATTGATGTTGAACAGAGGGGTACGCCCGCCCGTTAGCGCCATGAACATCTTGTTTATGTATCCCGAGCGCGGCGCTAGGAGCAACCCCCAAGCCATCGCCCCGATGAAAGGCGGGAACATGTACGGAATCACGAAGAGAGACTTCATGAGCCCCTTGAGCGGAATGTCGCTTCGGCCGATCAGCCAGGCGAAGAAGAGGCCGACAACAGTGCCCAAAGTGGTGACGAAGAAGGATATCTTCACCGTGTTCCACATTGCCGCCAGATTATCGGGATCGGTGAGCATCGAAGCAAAAAGGCTCCAGTCGAACGACCATTTGTAGAAGAAGACGTTGTACACGATCATTGCCACTGGCAGGACCACTGTAATGATCAGTATTACGGTGGAGATGACAAGCAGCAGCTGGCCGGTGTTGAACCTTGAGCCTTCCATGCGCCTGAGCTCGCTACCTCTAAGAGACTGACCAGCTCTCACTATGACACCTCCTCCATGTCGCGGTAGTAGCGGATGTTCTCGATGCCAAGCGCACAGACCTGCCCTTCGCGGACTACTCCTTGCTTGAAGGCCTCGAAGGAGTCTTGCTGCACGCGGATCTCACTATCCCCCACTTGCACACGATACTCGTAGATGTTACCCAAGTAGATCACGCGCGTGACCAAGCCCTCGAGCGCCCCGCCGGCGCCGGGGCCCGTTCCCGCCTGCGCTCCCCCATCAGCCGCCCCCCTGGAAAGCGTGATGTCCATAGGGCGACAGGCAGCGTAGAAGGGCCCATCGCCCATGCCCGAAGGTATAGGGTATGGAAATGGGATGCTCTTCGCGCCGCTTCGCACGCGCATTTCGCCATCGACGATCTCCACTGGGATGAAGTTGGACAGGCCGAGGAACCGGTACACGAAGCTGTCCTGCGGGTTCCTGCACAGCTCCTCGGGCGCCCCCAACTGCCTTATTGACCCGGTCTTGTCCATGAGGGCGATTCGGTCGGATATGACGAGGGCGATGTCCTGATCGTGCGTGACGTATATGACGGTAATGCCTGTCTCATTCTGCAACCGTTTGATCTCGAACCTCATCTCCTCTCGGAGATTGGCGTCGAGGTTAGTCAGAGGCTCATCCAAGAGCACTACGTCCTGCGATGCCACCAGCGCTCTGGCGAGCGCCACACGCTGCTGCTGACCGCCGGAGAGCTGAAACGGCATACGTGCGGCGTAGTCCCCCATTCTTACCTGCCTGAGAACATCGTCTACCTGCTCCTTAGCTTCCTTCCTGGGCACCTTCCGCTTCTTCAGAGGATACAGCACGTTCGCCTCGACCGTCATATGCGGCCACACAGCGTAGTCCTGAAACACCACGCCCACGTTCCGCTTCTCCGGCGGGATGAAGATCCTCCTGTCTTTGCTGGCAACGACCCTGCTGCCGATGGTGACCTCACCGCCGGCCAGCTTGGCAAGGCCTGCGATGGCCCGAAGCACGGTGGTCTTGCCGCATGGCGACGGGCCCAGCAGCGTAAGGCATTCTCCATCCCGCACGTGAAGCGAGAAGTCCCCGATCGCGGTCTTTTCGCCGTATTGCACTGTTATCCGGTCCAACCTGACTTCAGCCATGGGAAACCTCCCTCGCCGGTGATCGAAGCCGACACTACTTCTTCCGCATGATCTCGACGAACTTGTCCAGCATGTCGTCTTTCTCTGCAACCAGCTTGTAGTCGTCAACAGGCAGAGCATTGGCAAGCAGCTTGCCCAGGTCGACATCTGGCAGCTTTATCTCTGTGCGGATGGGGATGGTGTTGGCCTCGACTAGGACCTTCTGCCCGTCCAGGGAGAGGATATAGTCATACAGAATCTTCGCTGCTTCGAGGTTCTTCGTGCCCTTGACTATTGCTATGGGGCTTGCGACTATGGAGGCGCCGCCGGCGGGATACACAAAACCCACTGGAGAGCCTTGACCCATCTGGTCCTTGGCGATGTAGTCGACGGCGATGCTCATGTCCCATTCGCCCGAACCGACTTTGGTCACTGAATCGCTGGAACCCTGCACCAGCTTGATGTCATTGGCCTTTAGCGCCTTCAGGAAGTCGTAACCGTACTTGGGACTTTGCACGAAGGCCGCAACGGTGTAGAGCGTGGTGCCGGAAAAGGCAGGGTCAGTCATCCCCAGGAACCCTTTGAACTTGGGGTTAAGCAGATCGCTCCAGTCCTTGGGAATATCCTTCCCCTTGACGTTGTTGGTGTTGTAGGCGATGCCCAGTCCGACTATTCTCGCCCCGCAGTAGTAGCCGTCCTTGTCCTTGTAGATAGCGTTGATGGTCTTGGCTTCCGGAGACACATACTTCTCCAACAGGCCCTGCTGCTTGAACTCGACGTAGTTCGTGGGCTCGCCCACCCAGATCATGTCGGCCGCTATCCCGCCCGCCTGCTGTTCCGCGGCAAGCTTGGTCAGCACCTTGCCGGTGCCGGCTGTGTAGTAGTCGAACACGATGTCGGGGTATTTCTTGGAGAAGGCCTTCTGCAACGCTGAGAGTTGAGAATCCTTCATGGATGAGTACAGCATCACTTTCATCTTCGGGGCCCCCACGGTGATGGCCGATGCCAACAGAACACTGAGCACACACAGAACTAGTAGCGCTCTCTTCATAAGTATCACCCTTTCACCTTAGTTGGGATATTCGCCACCTAGGCTACATGATAGGCCGTGGGTAAAGCCGCGTCACCGTACCGCGGTACCCCATTCGCTGCTAGATGCGCGAATAGTACCACGGTACTATGGGGCGGTGAACCGTGGTGAGCCGTCACGGCCAGGCGCCCCACAGCTCGCCGAAGAGGATACGGCCGAAGACTGTTGTATATTACTTGGGTAGGCACGGTGGTATGCCGCCCGACGGTTCGTGAGGGAGGGATCATCCATGAGACGACAGCCAGCAGTCAGAGCAGCGCTACTGGCGCTGTCGCTGTTGGCGGTTGGGACGGCGCCCTGGGCCGACGCGACGCCAAGACACGGGCTAATGGTGTATACATCGACGAAGGACGTTATCATCGGGCAGATAAGGGATGCCTTCATGCGCAAGTATCCCGAGATTCAGCTCGACTACTACTCAGCCGGCGCGGGCAAGATCATGGCCAAGCTCGCCATCGAACGCCATGCCGGAAGGATAATGGCCGATGTGCTGTGGACAAGCGAGGTGCCGGACTTCTACCAGCTCAAAGCAGAAGGCCTGCTCGAGAAATACATGTCTCCGGAGGCGTCGGCCGTGATCAGCCCTGTGTCCGACCCCGACGGCTACTTCACCGCCGCTCGCCTCAGCACCATCGGCATCTGTTACGATATCACCCGGATAAACAACCCTCCGAGGACCTGGGAGGACCTAGTGAGGCCCGAGTTTCGGGACGCCTTCGGTATCGCCGATCCGGCGATATCCGGAACTTCGATGTTGAGTGTGTCCATGATCGTGAAGAACCTGGGGTGGGATTACATAAGGAAGCTCAGGGCCAACGGAGCCAAGATGGGACAGGGCGCCACACAAGTCGTAGACGACACGGCCGTGGGCGATCTCGCAGCCTGCCTGGCGGTGGATTACATCGCCATCAACAAGATCCTGGACGGAGCGCCCCTGGGCTTTGTGTACCTCGACAAGATAATGGTGATCCCGAGCCCTGTTGCGATTCTGAAAGGGACGCCCAACTCGAAGGCTGCCAAGGCCTTCGTGGACTTCCTTCTGTCAAGAGAGGGCCAGACCATCGTGGCGGGCGGCTATACCCTTCCAAGTCGCCGGGATGTGCCCGTGGCCCGCGGAGTGGGCCTGATACCCGCCGAGGAGGCAGTGAAAAGAGCAATGTCCCTCGACTACATCAAGCTGAGATCGGAGAAGGAAGAGATAATCGACAGATTCACCGCAATCATGACCGGCAGGTGACGTGTCACTTGTCAGATGGCAATCGGCAGTCGAAGTCGCGATAGTCGCGAAGATTCAGGCCTGCATCCACCGCCAGCAAGGACGCCTGCACCCTATCACGCGCGCATAGCTTGCTGTAGATACAGCTCACGTAGTTCTTGACCGTCTGTT
>DAOPWT010000072.1:0-8389 GCA_035351775.1 Bacillota bacterium
CCTATCCGCCTGAGCGTGCCTTCCTGCAGCACCCGGAGCAGCTTGGCCTGGAGCGACAGCGGCATAGCATCCACTTCATCGAGGAAAATGGTGCCGCGGTTGGCCACTTCGAACAGACCCAGGCGGTTCTGCGCGCCTGTAAATGCGCCTTTGGCGGTTCCAAACAGGATTCCCTCCAACAGAGTATCGGGAAGCGCCGCGCAGTTCTGCGCGATAAACGGTCGGTTCGCTCTGGATCCGGAATTGTGAATAGACTGGACAATAACTTCCTTGCCCGTTCCGGTCTCCCCTGCCACGATGATCGAGGAACTGCTGACGGCAGCACGCCTTGCGCACTCGATTACGTGCAACATGGACTCACTTGCGGCCACCACATCGCCGAATCGGTATCGGGCCGTGCCCGCTTTCGGCAGGTGCAACTGCCCCTCCTGAACGTCTTCTGAGAGCAGCTGGGCTTGGAGGTCGACGATCCTTTCGGCCAGTGCCTTTACGAGCGTGACGTCTCGTGAGATCTCAATGGCCCCCACAAGCCTCGCGCCGCTGTAAATGGGGAGCGATGAGTTGACAGTGGTGATTGTGTCGCCTTTGAAGTTTCGGAATGTTTGCTGGCGCACGGGCGCAGGCCGACCTGTGCGCAAGACGGACAGCAGAGTGCTGGTATCCTCGGAGAGGGATGGAAACACGGATAGAATATGACGGCTGACGACTTCCGTCGGGTTGAGGTTGTCCAGATCTGCAGCCACCTTGTTGTAGAACACGGTGATGCCGCTGGTATCAACTATGTGTACGCCTTCATTGATGGAGTCTAGGACCACTCTGAGGTCTGCGCTCAGGTGCTCGAGGTCGATCACTGGTTCACGCACCGGCATTCACCTCCCAAGAGACGACGCTGTGCGCCCAAGCGTGGGCACCTGTCCGGATTATATCGTACATGGCCTACAATTGACAGCCGGGCCCACTCCACTTGAGAGTGACCCCGGCTGCCGGCGACTGTTTCGCAGAGGGCTACTCGTCGAAGGCGCTGTCCAGGATAGTCTGTATGAGCTGGTCGAATGAGATGCCTTCTGCTTTCGCGGCATCAGGCAGCAAGCTCACCGGTGTGAGCCCCGGCAACGTGTTGGCCTCAAGCACCCACACCTGACCAGACGGTTCGACAATCATGTCGACCCTGGAGTAGCCACGACATCTCAGAGCGAGATGAGCTTCGACTGCAAGCCGTTCACATTCTGCACGGGAGGTTTCAGGGATTCTCGCGGGCACTACATGCTCCGACTTGCCGGGCGTGTACTTGGAGTCCCAATCGTAGAACTCGTTTTTCGGAACGATCTCCAAAGCGGGAAGAGCTAGAGGAGTGCGCGTGCCCAGGACTCCCACTGTGACCTCGGTGCCTGCGACGTATTTTTCGATCAGTGCATCCGGATCGCTTCTGAAAGCCAGCTCCAGCGCATCGGCGAGAGCTGCGCCCTCCTTCACTATCGTGATGCCGACCGTCGACCCCTGCGATGAAGGCTTGACAACGCAGGGGAACCCCAGGCTACGAGCGCGCGCAAGCGCAGGCTCCGACGCATCGCTCCGGTTCACTGTGACGTAGGGCGGAGTGGGAATCTTGGCCGCTGCAAACAGTATTTTCGAGACGATTTTGTCCATCGCGACTGCGCTGGCCAGCACGCGCGAGCCCGTGTACGGAATCCCCAGCATCTCCAGGGTCCCCTGAATACAGCCGTCCTCTCCGTACCGCCCGTGGAGCGCTATGAAGGCCGCGTCCGGCCTGGACTGGGCGAGCGCTGCCACGCTGTCAGCGTCCGGATCAACCACGATCACGTCGTGCCCGAGGCGGCGCAGAGCTGATTCGACCTGTGCCCCCGACATGAGCGAGATCGCGCGTTCACTCGATGAACCGCCCATGAGCAGAGCCACTTTCATTTTCCTATGTGTCAATGAATTCACCACCAGAATTTGCTTCGATATCATCTAGGCCACTGCCGGAATACTTCTCTGAAGACGGTGACCGTGGCGCGGTAGGCCAGAAGCGCGTAGACCATTCCGGCAACGAGCAGGAACCCGCGCGCCAAGGCAGCGTGCCGCCACCCGGGGTCGTCGGCTCTTGCCGACTTGGCCCAGACCACCGCCGCAATGATCGCCACTGCCAGTGCCGATGAGATGACCAAGTAGAGCCCCACAACGCATCACCGGTCTATCGTATGCAGGGCTATATGCGAATGTCCCAGCCGCTCAAGATGTCGTAAGCTGCATGGTCGGTCATGTCGAACTTCACGGGCGTTACCGAGATGGCGCCCGATCGCACCGCGTCCGTGTCGAGATCATCGCCGGGCATCGGCGCTTCGGGGTTACCGCACATCCAGTAGTAGACCTCGCCGCGTGGATCGACGCGACGTTCGAAGATGTTGGAGTAGCGCTGAATGCCCATCTTGGTAACGACTATTCTGCCCAATTCTGCGTTATCAGGCACATTGACGTTCAGCACCACTCCCGGCGGGAGCCCGCGGGACGCCACAAGTCGCGCCAAAGCCGCCCCTACCTCGGATGCCTGCCTGTAATCAGATGGGTCGTAAGAGGCCGTGGATACCGCAATCGCCGGTATCCCGGCCAGCGCCCCTTCGGCGGCGGCGGCCACCGTGCCGGAGTAGAGGATATCAGTTCCGAGGTTGGGCCCGCGATTCACGCCTGCCACAACTACGTGCGGACGCTCGGGCATGAGCTCTTCCAGGGCAAGCTTGACGCAGTCAGCAGGACTCCCATCTACAGCCCAGGCAATCGCCGACGGCCAGAATGGCTCCGCGCGGCGGACTCTGAGAGGGGCCCGCATAGTCAGCGCGTGGCTGATGGCGCTGCGCTCCCGATCCGGCGCGCATACCCACACCTCGCTTGCAATGCCGCACACAGACTCGACTAGAGCCGCCAGCCCAGGCGCCGCTATGCCGTCGTCATTGGAGACCAGGATTCGAATGATACGCTTACCCCCTTAGCGTCACCAGTTGTCGACTTCAGCCCTAAGAACACCCGACAGAGCCAGAACCCTTTGCAGAAGGTCGGCATGGGTTGCGCGACTTCCGACGGAGGCCATGTTGTGCCCCATGACGATTTCTATCCGGACCATGGATTCGCCGCGTTCCAGGTTTATGTCGCTAGCGACGATGTTCATGCGCAGCTCGCCGACGATGGTCGCGATTTCGCCGAGCAGGCCAGGCCTATCGATTGCAGTGACCCGCAGCACGACATCTTTGTGCGGGAAGTACCGCTCCTCCAGCCGGTTGAGGAAGACCAGTACGAATTCGACCAGAGCAGTGGCGCCAATGGCCGGCCAAACCAGACCTGTGCCTGCAGCGAGTCCGATGCCCGCCGTAGTCCAAAGGCTGGCTGCTGTGGTAAGCCCCTTGATTGTGAGGCCCTCGTGCATTATCGTTCCGGCGCCCAAGAAGCCGATGCCGCTCACAATCTGAGCAGCCACTCTTGCCGGGTCGCGGAGTCCGCCGCCGGCGGGCCCAAACCCGTGTATTCCGACCATTGTGATCAGCGCGGATCCAAGGCAGACCAGAGAGTGGGTACGCAGCCCGGCTGACTTGCCCTGCCTTTCACGTTCGAGCCCTATTATTGCACCTAGCAAGGTGGCGATGACTAGCAGTCCCATATTACGCAAGAATAAGACCATCGCTCATTACCCCTCCGTGGTTTGGTCTAGCTGACGCCGATCTTGTGCGAGCGTTGTGACGAGCCGAGTATCTTGGCTGCAGTGGTGCGCACCAGTTCACGAGATTCCCGAAGGGCCATGACTACCGGCCCGATGGCATCATCCCCTGCGATCTCGCGCAGCGCCTGTATTGCCAGCAGGCGAAGCTCTTCATTTTCCAAGCACACTGCCACAAGAGGTTCCACTGCACGTCGGTCGCCGGCCCACCGCAGGGCCTGAACTGCGCCCAGGCGCACTTCATGCGACTCATCGTCAAGACAGCCTATCAGTGCATCCACTGCCCTGCTGTCGCCTATCTTCCTCAGTGCCTCCACTGCTTCGTATCTGACCCCCGCATCGGCATCCGTGGTCAGGCTGACTAGGTGAGGCACCGCCTCACTCTCGCCCATGTCGCCGAGGAGCTTCGCCGCGCGTTTCCTCACCGTCGGCTCAGGCGAGAGCAGCTCTCGCTCAAGGGCAGGCCGGACGTCTTCAACACGGATCGATCTCAGCGCATTGCATGCGCTGTAATACACATATACGCTTTCATCGCCCAGGGCACTCACGAGGGGATCGACTACGAGCGAACTGCTGCACTTGGCCAGGGCCTCAACGGCCCATCCCCGCACAGCCTCGTCGGAATCGCTGAGAGCGCGAGCGAGCAGCGGCACTGCCTGCACATCCTGTAGCTTGGAGAGGCCGTATGCAGCAGCGCGCCGTATCGGCCCATCACCGCTCGACAGGGCGTCACAAAGAACATCGAGCAGCTGCCCTTTGAGGTTGGCCATCTGCTCGATCGCCGTCTCCTTGTGCTCGGGGTCTACGCGAGCCAGATCGCTCTCAATCGCGCCTAACTGTTCAATGAGAGCGCGAATGCGCCCGCATTCATCGCATGTTGAGTACAACCAACGCACCCCCGGGGAACGCTAACTACTCGGGGCAAATTGCACAGTAATTCGACGGAGGCGCAGATGATTCCTGCTCTCAACTACCTGAGCTTCAGGACGAACTTGTTCTCTGTGCCTGACAGCAGACGCCGGATGTTAGAGATGTGCCTGATTACGGCACTCAACGCAAAAAGCAGACACACTAATGTGTATTCACGAGGGTATCCGGCGAGAAATGCCGCGATCGGGGAGCACGCAATGGCCACCATTGAGGCTACCGAGGCGTAACGGAATGCGACTATGACAGCGACCCATACTACGGCGACCACGATCCCCACCGAAGGCATGGCGAATAGCAGAAACCCGAACGTAGTGGCGATTCCTTTGCCGCCCCTAAAAGCCAGCCACACCGGCCAATTGTGCCCGACCACTACAGCGGCCCCGGCCGCAGCGATCCAGGCAGGGCCAAGGCCTGAAGAGCGCGCCAACCACAGCGCAAAGGCGCCTTTCGCCGTATCGAGCAAGAAAGTACATACGGCAAATCCGAGGCCCAGTGTTCTCAGGACGTTGGTGGCTCCGATATTGCCGCTCCCGTGCTTTCGGACGTCCAGGCCCCCAAGACGGCTTCCCAGAATCACCCCGAACGGAATCGAACCGACCAGATAGGACAGGAGCACAACGAGCAATGGATGGAGATTCGCCATCTTCACACCACCCGCCAATGTCATTCCCTCTGCCTCAGCAGGACTTCAATGGGTGTGCCCGAGAAATCGAAAGCATCGCGCAATGCGTTCTCGAGGTAGCGCCTGTACGAAAAGTGGACGCTTTCAGGGCGGCTGACCCACACTCCGAACCGCGGCGGCTTTGTCGACACCTGTGTGGCATAGTACACCCGTACCTCCTTGGCCCCATCCGGAGGGGGCGGGTTGCGCAGCACTGCATCCTGCACTACCCTGTTGACCATGGCGGTCTGCACTCTCCGCCTGTGCTGGGCAGCGCTGGACTTGACGGTCTCGAGCAGCTTGCCAATCCGTCTTCCCGTCAGAGCCGACACGAAAACCACCGGAGCATAGGGCATGAAGTCCAGATAAGTTCTGAGAGCCCTCTCAAACTCCCTCGCAGTCGTGTCGTCCCGTTCGACAATGTCCCATTTGTTGACCGCTATCACAGCGGCCTTTCCCGCCTCGTGGGCGTACCCGGCTATTCTCGTATCCTGAGCGGATGGCTGCTCGGTTCCGTCAACTACGGTTATTGCCACATCGCACCTTTCAATGGCGCCAAGTGCCCTGAGGACGCTGTATTTCTCGATGCCTACATCGATTCGCCCTTTGCGCCGAATGCCGGCTGTGTCTACTATTATGTATCTATCGCCTTCGAATTCAAGAACTGCGTCCACTGCGTCCCTCGTGGTTCCGGGCACTTCACTTACGATCGAACGCTCTTGGCCGAGTATGCGGTTGACCAGTGACGACTTCCCCACGTTAGGCCTGCCTATGACGGCTACGCGTATCGCCTCATCGTCGGGATCGGGCTGATCCTCGCTATCAGGTAGCGACTGCACCACCATGTCGAGCAGATCACCGATTCCACTGCCGTGAACCGCCGAGGTGGCGATGACGTCGCCTAGGCCCAAGGAGTGCAAGCTGTAGTCCATGTGGGATGGATCGTCGACCTTGCTGGCCACTACTATCACAGGCCTACCTGACTTGCGCAGGATATCCGCCACATCGTCATCTTCGCTCGTTATGCCCACGCGCGCATCTATTACGAACAGCACCACATCAGCCTGCTCAATGGCCATTTGGGCCTGCTTGCGAGTTTGAGCTGCAATGCTGTCGCCGGGGTACGCTTCTATGCCTCCCGTGTCGACTAGCGTGAAGGTCCGCCCACACCATTCAGCCTGTGCGTAAACCCGGTCCCGCGTGATGCCGGGCATGTCGTCCACAATGGACACCCTGGCCCGGGATATTCTGTTGAAGAGGGCTGACTTGCCCACGTTGGGCCGCCCAACAATCGCTACGAGCGGTCTCGCCACCTTACCCGCCTCCCATCAGGCCCACCCTGCTACATGATGCATTCAAGAAGCCCGCGGGCGGACGCATTTACGACTCTCACAGGCATCCCTGTGGCTCGTTCAATGTCTTCCGGCGTCATGTCGTCAAGGAAGCAATCGCCGCCTCGCCTGAGCATGACATCTGGAATGGCCACGAAATCGCCGGGAAACCCGGCATCCGCCTCTGGCAACGATTTCGCCTCGTTCAGCGCGTCTATTATGTCTGCTCCCACCACTAGGCCGGACACGGTAACGCCTTCGCCGAAGAATCTGTTGGCCACCGGAAGCAGATGAACGCGGACGCCCGCCACACTGCTGAGCGCGGCGCAGGCGTGTGCTATCGCACGGGCGCCCAGAACACCTGTGACTGCCGTGAAGTTTGCGGGAGCGACCCGCCGCTCCGGCAGGCTGCCCAATGCTTCCCCGAATTCATCTGAGAACAGACGCGACAAGCCAATTCCATTTTCCAGTTGCGGGTAGCCCTCGTACTCATCACCGCTGGGGATCTTTCGGCCCGCTAGATAGTAGAACTCGTCCGCAGCGAACACAAACCGCGCTCCCGAAACGTCAAGCGAGCGGCGCTGGGCAGCACGCACAATGCGTATTACCTGCCTGCCGAGCTCGGGATCGACCGGCCTAAGCCCGGGAAGGCCTTCCCGATGCCTGGTGAGCCCGACAGGCACTATTCCCAGCGAGGCGCAGGAAGGCCAGAGGCTCGCAAGGTCGTCAATAGTCTGCTCGAGCACCGCTCCGTCATTCAGGCCGGGAACCAGCACCACCTGCGCGTGGAACTCGATCCGACCCTCGCTCAGCCGCTTCAGCGTGGGCATGATTGCCCGGGTGGCAGTGTTCGCCCGGCCGAGCAGCGCGCACCTAGTCTCTTCGCGAGTGCTGTGTACCGAAACGTACAGAGGCGACAGGCGGAGGCGGACAATCCGTTCAATGTCGGAATCGGCGAGGTTGGTAAGGGTGACGAAATTACCCTGCAGAAACGAGAGCCGGTAGTCGTCGTCTTTGAAATACAGGCTCCTGCGCATTCCCGCAGGCAACTGGTCGATGAAGCAGAACACGCACTTGTTGGCGCAGTGCCTCTCGCCGTCAAACGCGAGCTCATCAAAGTGAATGCCTAGCCGAGTATCGAAGTCGTTATCTATGACCACGTGGAACTTGGAGCCATCTGGCCTGCCAAGGCAGAGACGAACACGGGAAGAGGCGGTGAGGTATTGATAGTCGATGATGTCGCGCACCGGGTGCCCGTTTATGGAAACCAGCGTATCGCCTGAAGCGATGCCGGCCAGCGCCGCACGACTGCCCGGCTCCACGCGGGCGATCACAGCAGATACAGACATGTGCCGCCGAAACCTCCCCGAGAAATGAAAACGGAGAGGAGAGCCAGGCTCCCCCCTCCCTGCTCTCGTGAGCTAGTTGCCGGATGTGGAAAGATCCTTGTACTTCGAGTCAGTGACAGTGACATCGGCCTCAAGCCTCAATTCGGAAGCGAGAGTCTGAGCGCTCTTTGCCTGACTCCCCTTGATCGTTCGCTCGATGTCGTCCTTCACCTCTTCGAATGTGGCCTCATGCGCTTCTTTCCTATCGGTGACGCGAATGATGTGGTATCCGTACTCGGACTTGATCGGTGCACTGGTCTGGCCGGGCGACATCGAGAAAGCCGCCTTCTCAAACTCCGCTACCATGCGCCCGCGCGAGAAGAACCCGAGGTCGCCGCCTTCGGCCGCCGACATCGGATCGGTGGATTCGCTG
>DAOPWT010000073.1:0-6047 GCA_035351775.1 Bacillota bacterium
GGGTTCGGATACATACTCAGGAGGGAGAGAGACGTGCAGGAATCGGATCCTAGCACCGGCCGAAGGCTCAGTCCGGAAAGATACAGCTTCACCTGGAACGGCAAGCGCGGCGCAGGCCTCGCTGCTCAGGCGCCGCCAGCCGGCACGCTTCGCCCTTGCCCTGAACAGTCAGTCAAGTGGGACACGACGCGCAACGTTTTCATCGAAGGCGACAACCTGGAAGTCCTTAAGTTGCTGCAGAAGTCTTATCACAAGAAAGTGAAGATGATCTACATCGACCCGCCCTACAATACGGGGAGAGACTTCGTGTACCGCGATGACTTCACTGACAGCGTCCACAGCTACTTGAGGCTGACGGGGCAAGTGGATGAGGCTGGGCGCCGCCTGACTGCCAATCCCGAAACGTCGGGCCGCTATCACACTGACTGGCTGAACATGATGTATCCCCGGCTGAAGCTGGCGAGGAACCTTCTGCGAGACGACGGAGTCATTGCCGTCTCCATCGACGACCGCGAATTCGCCAACCTGCGGAAGATGTGCGATGAGGTGTTTGGGGAGGAGAACTTCTGCGGTGTGTTCGTCTGGGAGAAGAAGAAGAAGCCTTCGTTTCTGGACGCCAATATGGGCAGTGTGACCGAGTACATAATCTGCTTCGCGAACAACCGTGCGCAGTCGCCGCCTTTCGGCGCCGGCGCTGCCCGCGATGGGAAGAAGTACCCTTTCAACAATGCGGGCAACGGCGCCAAGACCCTGACGTTTCCAGCGGGGAGTGTCAGATTCGGCTGCAGGGATCAGGCGGTGGCGGCCCAGGATATGTCGGAGGGCGCTATCCGGACTGAGCTGCTGGATGATGTGATGATCGTGAACGGGCGGAACGTCAATGCCTTTCGGCTGAGGGGCGAATGGCGATATTCCCAGCAGAAGCTGGACCAGTTCGTGGAGGAAGGCGCGGACATTACCATAAGCAAAGTCCCCTTCAGGCCCAACTACGTCAGCCGTTCAGGCGAGCTGAAGAAGACTTCGAACTTGCTATCGTACCGCACTAACGGTGTTCCGACGTATGAAGACGCGACGAAGGAGATCCGAGACCTCTTCGGCGCGGACGTCATGAGTTACCCTAAGCCCAGCGGGTTGATGAAGTATCTCGTCCGCGCCATGACCGGCGACGGCGATATCGTCATGGACTTCTTTGCAGGATCCGGCAGCACTGCACACGGAGTAATGCTCCAAAACAGCGAGGATGGAGGCAATCGCCGGTACATACTGGTGCAACTGCCGGAACGCCTGAGGCCCGACGATGCCGAGAGCGGGCCGGCCATCAAGTTCTGCCAGGCGCACGGCCTGAGCCCGACTATCGCGGAGATCGGAAAGGAGCGTATCCGGCGGGCGGCAGCGGCGATCGCGGCGGTGCAGGAGGCCCCAGGGCATGAGCTTGCGCTCGGCCTTGATCTGGGGTTTAGGGTGTTCAGACTTGACAGCAGCAATATCGGCTCGTGGGACGCAGACCCGGCCAATCTACGCGAGGCAGACGTCATATATGAATTGGCGCTCACGTGCGGGCTGGATCTCGCAGTGCCCGTTGAAAGGCGGGAGATCGACGGCGCGGCGGTACACATCGTGGGCGAGGGCGAACTGGTGGTCTGCCTTGCCGATCACGCTTGCCCCGAACTTGCTGAAGGCATGATGAGGCTCCGTGCGGAGCTTCCGGCTGCTCAGATGCGAGTGATACTGAGAGACACGGGCTTTGCAGGCGATGCAGACAGGGCCAGCGCCGTACGGGCTCTGCGTCGAGCGGGGGTTGAAAGCGTAAAGACGCTGTGATGCACTGGTTTCTGCCTCCGGGCATATCCTGCTATTGTCGACCAACTCCTGCCGAGGTGTCCACGATGTGTCGATGAGAGGTGGGTGAGAATGCAGGATTTCTCGGATTCCATAAAGTATCAATGCGGGCACCCCATGGCCAAAATCCTTGCCGATCACTGCGACCCTTGCGGCCGCCCCATTGCCGTGGAGTTCTCATGCGGCGACTGCTCCAAGAAGGCTTTCAACGCCAAAGTGAAGGATATCTGCGCCGGGTTGCTCATCCTGACGCCGTTTGACGCGGGGGGCATCGTCATCAAGGTATTCTGCGGAGGCTGTCTGGTAGAGACGGAAACGGCGCAGGTGGTTGTCATTCCGCTGGAACGTGTGTGCGCTGTGGAGGTAGGAGCCCGTGAGGTGGATGGATGTCCTCCATGTCCTCCTTGCCCGCCATGCCCTTCGAACGGGGGACCTCCGGCTACCGGGCCGGTGAGCACCGGGCCGTTCTTCGTACGGGCAGGGCAGAACAACGCCATCAACGTGAAGGTTCAGAACACGTCGAGCACGCCAATAGATGCTGATGTGAAACTGATCGGCCTCGACTGCCCTGTGACCAACCCTATACAGACCAGGACGCTGACAGGCATTGCCGGAGGATGCTGCGCTCGCGACGCCGTGCTCACGGCGAGTGCCGGCAACTTCGAGGTAGTTGTGTGCCCGGATCCGGCCAATGCCCCTATCAGGGTTTTCGTGAGCGTGCACAGCGGGAATGCAACGACGTCGGCGTTTGAGTACGTCTTTCGCGCCGCCGAGATGCTCGCTCCGGCGTGCAGTCGCTGTTAGCGAAGAGTCCGGCGCGAGTGCTCCGGGCCGCGCGGAACTCCCAATGGAGTTGGGGTTCCGGGCGGCCTCCTCAGTCCAGTCAGGCTATGAAAGTGTGCACATATTGTACAAGTTATACAAGGTTTTTGGTGAGAGATGTAGAAACTCAGACAGTGTCTGCAGCGCTCTTGCCTGTGGGCAAATCGGGGGTATAGAGTGTGGGCACTCCAGACAGGGGTTTTTGGGCTTCACGTGTGTATGTGGGAATACTGATTTGGGCGTTGATCGTGCCATTGGGATGGATCGTTATCGGCAGTTCCACGCCGGCGCTGGCGTTTTCATTTGAGACAGCCTCCATCTTCTTCGCTGTGCTCGCCTTCTTTACGGCATGGCACACCTATGGATACTCCCGTTCGAGCTACTTGCTGTTCATAGGCGTGACACAGCTCACGGTGGCCTTGCTTGACTCCTTCAGCCTCATATCCAGTCCCGTGCTGCGGCTCAGCATTGAGCTGGGGATCCGGCACTGCGTGCAGTTCTGGGCTGTAGCCCGGGTGATCCATGCGTTTTCCATGTTTCTCGCCCCGAAATACGCCCGGCTCCGCCGCCCTAGCACCCGCATGCTGGCCGCCTCCGCGTTCTTTGCCGCTGCGCTGGTAGCTGCGGTCATGTGGCTGCCCGGGTTCCCTGAGCTCGCGACGGCGGATGGCGCGCTGACTTCGGACATGGTCGCAACCAACTATCTTGTCTTGGGCGTCCTCGCCGTTAGCGTGATCGGCCAGACGCTATCGGATGTTCGTGATCGACTCGTGCGCGAGCTGATGACAGCGTCGTTGGCAGTGGCTGTCGTCTCTCAGGCCGCGTTTACCATTGCCGGGCCAGGCGTCAACTACATGACTGCGGGCGTTGGGCTCCTTGGCCATATCACAAAGGCGGTGTCGTACTGGCTGGTGTACGAGGCGGTGGTTGTCGGGGGCTATGAACATCCACTGGCACGGCTGCGCGACGGCTTGAAGCATGTTCGAGCTACACGGCGGGTCACGCTGTGGAGCATTGGCGATGGCGCGATCACCACCAACAAGGATGGGAAGGTCACGCTGCTGAACCCGGAAGCGTCGAGGATCACGGGATGGACGGAGCATGATGCTCTTGGAGTCGACATCGACAGCGTGTTTCGTCTGTCGCCAATGGGGACTGGCTCATCCGGAGAGCGGAGATCTCGGGGAACTTCTCTTGCCCAATCAGTCGTCTATGCGAAGAATGCCGACGTTGAATATGTGGAATACACGTCTTCTCCGATCTATGGGCCGGGCGGCGAGGAGCTGGGAGAAGTCATCGTCTTCAGGGAGATTTCCGAACGCGTGCAAAAGGACGAACTCATCAAGACGAGTATGGAGAAGTACCGTGCGCTGTTCGAGCACATGCCCAATGGAGTTGCCGTATATCGAGCGGTCGATGGAGGCGACGACTTCGTATTCGTGGAGTTCAACCGGGCAGGCGAACAGATCGAAGGCATCAAGGCGGATTGTGTCGTGGGGAGGTGCCTGAGCGAGGTGTTCCCCGGCCTGGCCGAAGTGGGCCTGGTAGAAGCGTTGCAGAGGGTATGGCTTACGGGCCGGTCGGAGAGGCTCTCGCCCGCATACTGCGAGAGCGGGCCATGCTCGGGCTGGAGGGAGAACTGGATATACCGCGTACCGTCAGGCGAGGTGGTCGCCGTGTTCCAGGACGTCACCGAGCGTATCCAGGCTGAGCAGAGGGTTGAATACCTTACGATTCACGACTCCCTGACCGGGCTGTACAACCGTCGTTATCTGGAACAGGTCATCAGCCAGATGGACGCGGAGGCTGTAGTGCCGGTAACCGTGGTGTTCGGAGACGCCAACGGGCTCAAGCTGGCCAACGACGCTTTCGGCCATGAGGCCGGCGATAGGTTGCTCGTCAATGTCGCGAGGGCGCTGCAAGCATGTAGTCGGGGCGATGACATCATCGTGAGGATGGGCGGCGACGAGTTTGTGGTCATAATGCCCGGGGTGCGCGAGGGCGACGCCGCTGAGGCTGTAGTGCGGATGAGGCATGCCTTCGATGAGGCTCCCGCGGATCCCGTGCGGGTAAGCTTGGCGCTTGGGGCTTCCACCCGCCTGGCCCCGTCGGTCTCCCTTCGCGAAGTGCTTGCCGACGCTGAGAAGCGCGCTTACCGGCAGAAACTGGCCGAAAGCAAGAGCGCTCGGGGGTCGCTCATGAAGTCGCTTCTTGGGACGCTGGCTGTGAAGACGCCTGAGACTGAGGATCATGTGTTGCGCATGCGCGAGCTTGCGCTGGAGCTAGGGCGCAGCCTGGGCCTGCCCGACAGCACTCTGGACGACCTTGCGGTGTTGACTCTGATTCACGACATCGGCATGGTGGGGATTCCGGATACCATCCTGACAAAGGTCGATGCTCCGCTTTCGCCCGATGAGCAAGAAGCGCTGAAGAAGCATCCGGAGATCGGCTACAGGGTAGCCCGGGCCTCCATAGAGTTGGCTCATGTGGCCGACGGAATACTCTCACACCACGAGAACTGGGACGGCTCAGGGTATCCACAAGGGCTCAAGGGCGAGGAGATCCCCCTGATAGCGCGCATTGTGGCCATTGTCGACGCGTACGATAGCATGACGGCGGGCCGCAGCTACAAGGCAGCGATATCCGAAAAGCAGGCCATCGATGAGATCAGGAAGCTTGCGGGAACACGCTTCGACCCTGATCTGGCTGAGGCATTCGCCAGGCTGATTGGCGGCGCTGAGGGCTTGCGCTTTGGCGCTGTTCAGCGGGAGCAGGCTTCTACCGTCGAGGGGTGTGGTGATAAGATAGGGTATCACACTAGTTGAAGGCGGTGCTGGTGGGTGATACCTGACAGGCGGCTCATGTGGCTTGCGCTACTGACCTTCGCGGTCAGCTTCAGTTCCGGGATGACAGGCCCGGTCTTTCCACTTCATGCCCAGGCCCTAGGGGCTACATATCAGCAGATAGGCATGGTATCGGCCGTAGGCTCTCTGATCCATGCGGGTTTCGCTTCCCGAGCCGGCCGTCTCGCCGACCAGCTCGGGCATGACCTCATGTTCCTCCTGTCATCGCTGGCAATAGTCCTTTCGACAACGGCATACTTCTTCTCCCGGACCTTGGTCCTTGCGGGGCTGGGCAAGGCCCTGGATTCATTGTTCATCGCGTCCTACTGGCCGGCCCTGGAGAGTGCATCGCACTCGTCGGGCAGCGCCGCCGGGCACTCGCTCGGCGTGGTGTACACGGTTTACCCTGTGGCTACCTTCGCAGCCAGCGCCGCCACCGGCTGGCTCGCCGGCCGCCTGGGATACCGGGCCTCCTTCGCTGCCGCGCTGGTGGGCGGGGCATTGGCTGTGGCTGGGGTATCGATCGGGCTGAGCAGGCGCCGC
>DAOPWT010000073.1:6147-8329 GCA_035351775.1 Bacillota bacterium
CCGTTGCTGGCAGAGGCCAGAGGCCTTCGGGTTGAGCTAGTCGGCCTGCTGGTGGGAGTCTTCTGGCTGGGCAGGACTGCGACGAGTCTGCCTGCTGGCATGCTGGCGGACCGGGTCGGCGTCGATGTAGTGCTTGTGCCCGCTTTCATAGTGGGCGGCATTGGGTCAGCTGTGGCGGCATGGCCCGCGACGCCGTATCTCATGTTCGTCGGCGTAGCGATGATGGGCTTGTGCGCCGGGGCTGTGGCACCAGTGGCCATGGTCCTCGGGGCACAGTGCGCCGATCCGGGATCGCAAGGGTGGGCTCTTGGCCTGTGTGAAACCTTCTGCGGCATTGGGTTCATCGCCAGTGGGCTTGCAGGAGGCGTGCTGGCCGGGAGGTACGGGCTGGGCATTCCTTTTGCAGTTGGGGCGGGAGTGTGTATTGCTGTGGCACTGGGGCTTGCCTTGGCGTCTAGATGTGGGCGGAGCGGTTGACATGCTGGCCCATCGGCCCAGTGCAATACGGCATTATGACGCGTATGCGCGAACCCTGTCCCCCGTTGCGTCATACGATGCTTCTAGGGACAGTGAGCTCCCATAATGCCATGAGAAGGTGGGCAGTACAGTGAACGGATGGATGTGTCCTAGCCCATACGGCGGATACGGAGCATACCCATACCGCCGCTGGCGCGATCCCGACGCCGAGAGCGAGTGGGAAGAGCGCCATATGCTGCGCGAGATCTACCGGGGCATGCACCATCTGCTGAGGGAAGAGGCCGAAGAGGCCCACAAGATCAACGAGATATACCATTTGTGCCACGATATCGCAAGGATGATGGCGGGCCAAAGCCCCATGGGGATGCCGGAGACGGTCATGCCCCCGACGCCGATGGTTCCGCCGATGGGGCCGGCGCCCATAGTCACGCCCGCTCCGATGTATCCATGTCCTTCAAGGCCTCCGATGGGGGTCATCTAGAGGGTCGATGCGCACAGATGGAATGCAGCAACACAGGACGAGGCGGGGCGGTTCCCCGCCCCTTTTTTCACCGCGCAGAAGTCAGCGTGTCCTACATAACATGCGCGGCGAAAGCGCGATTTCGTAAACTTGGATTCGCTGGGTCTAGAAGGATTCCGGGAAGTAGTGTAGAATAGATACTGGAACACAGTGAGGCGCCGCGCGGTTCCAGCATACATAACAACAGGAGTAGACCATTGACGACTAATGGATGTCTGCAGAAGGGGGCTCGATTATGTTCTGATCATTACCATCTGACGGAATTCGCTGAATGGAGGGATTATGAAGTGATATCGAGTGTGGATATCGTCAAGCCCCTCGTCAATCAAGCACTGGCATATGTCAGCAAAGACCCTGTTGCGAACTTGCCCAAGATACTGAAGATAGGTGAAAAGATAGCGGGCAAGGAGAGCCACAAGGCTCAGGTTCGCGATGTGACGAGAGTGCTTACGGAATCCGACGGCAACTGGCGCGAGCTGGCTATCAGGCTTCTCACCGAGACTCATCCAAACATACTGAAGTCCATAGGAGTCAACTTCTTCGTCAACGCCAGCCTGGTTGGCATCCCCAAGCAGTACCAAATCTCCGAGGAACTCGGCGTGCAAGTGCCCTACGCTATTCTCATGGACCCGACCGAGAAATGCAACCTCAGATGCACCGGCTGTTGGGCCGGCGATTACCAGCGTGTTCGCGAACTAGATTATGAAGTGATGGACAGGGTCTGCCGCGAAGCTGAAGAACTCGGCATTTATCTTATCGTTGTATCTGGCGGTGAACCCATGGTTGCAAAGGACAAGCTGCTTAGGCTGGCCGAGTCCCATCCGAATCAGTTGTTCCATCCATTCACCAACGGCACGCTGATAGACGAGGATTTCGTGTCGGAAATGGTCCGAGTGGGCAATATTGCGCCGGCGCTTTCCGTGGAGGGCTTGGAAGAGGAAACCGACAACAGACGGGGCAAGGGCGTGTACAAGAAGATCATGCACGCCATGGATTTGATGCGCGAGGCCGGGTGCATATTCGGGTTCTCGGCCTGTTACGCCCGCAACAATGTGGACGTGATAGCTAGCGACGAATTCATCGACACGATGGTCGACAAAGGCTGCGCGTTTGGCTGGTTCTTTACGTATGTGCCTGTAGGTTCAGAACCCAATCTGGACCTTATGGCGACGGCTGAACAGCGGG
>DAOPWT010000074.1:0-8327 GCA_035351775.1 Bacillota bacterium
CAATACAGGCAGGAGTGGTCGAAATGCGCTGGGCTGCAACAATGGCGCTGGCGGCGCTTGGGGCGTTTGGGCTCGTCGTTGCCATGGTTCTGTATTGGCCTTTCAGATTGGATCTAGCGATTACGCGCGACTCAGGGCGTACTCGGGCAACCGTCCGGGTCTCGCCGTGGCCTTTCTTCGCCTCAACACCCGTGTACCGTGGGGACGTACCGCCTCCAACCGTCCCAGCCGCCAGATGGACCCTCTCGGATCTTCAGGAGACCTTCGAACGGCTGAACCGGATGGCCAGGGTGATCGCGTCCGCCGCCTCGCTGGGGTATAGGCTGATAGAACTGACTTGGCATTCCTCCGTCGGCACAGGCGATGCGGCTTCCACCGCAATCGCCTGCGGTGAGTTGTGGGCGATCAAGTCGGTCGTCGCGGCGTGGGCGCACTCTAGGTGGCGGCCGGCTCGCAAGATCCCCACGTTCTCTGTTTCGCCTGTGTTCGGCGACGCGCAGTTTGCCACCTCATTCCACCTGGTCGTGGAGACCGCCCTCGCCACCCTCCTTCGGAGCGCCCGGCTGCGTGCGGCCCTGGCGTCGCTTGCGGCGACGCTCAGGAAGCGTCGAGCGCATGAACTGTCCGCGGGTCTAGAATACTAGTGTAGATGATCAGCGCCTGCACGACACGTGCATGCTGGGGAGGAGAGAGAGCTTGCCCGACCATCCCATAGATGGATTGATGAAGACTACCCTCGACAGCATCGGCCAGATGATCGATGTCAATACGATTCTCGGAGACCCTGTCGAGACTCCGGACGGGAATGTGATCATGCCCGTGTCACGCGTTACCTTCGGGTTCGCGGCCGGCGGATCCGACTGGGCGGCAGAATCGGCGCCCGCCTCGAACTCTTCGCCGTTCGGAGGAGGAGGCGGCGCCGGGATTTCACTGAATCCAGTGGGCTTCCTGGTAGTCGGCAACAAGCAGATCAGATTCCTGCCGGTCACGTCGGATGCCGTGTTCGATCGCCTGCTGGACGTAGTACCGGACGTGCTCACTCGGATGGGAGCGATTCGGCCACATCCTGACACGATCAAGCCTACGCTGCTCTAGAGGTCGCGGCGAGCCCGGTACTGGAAGAGCGCCTGGGCCTGTGGTATAATCCGGTAGGGCGCGAGCCCCAAACGGCGGCCTCGCTATACACGAGGGCAACAAAGGATGAACGCACATGGCACAGGAGTTTGCAGTAATCGGGCTGGGAAGGTTCGGCATGAGTGTGGCGCGCACCCTGTCCGAGCTCGGCCAGGAGGTCTTCGCCATTGATGTTGACGAAGACAAGGTACAGCGAATAGCGCCGGTCGTAACCCACGCAGTGGTGGCCGATGTCACCGACATCGAGGCCATGAGATCCATAGGAATTCGCAACGTGGACGTAGCAGTGATCACCGTAGGGAGCGAAGTCAAGGCCAGCATGGTGGGGACCATGGTCCTCAGGGAACTGGGCATTCGGACGGTAGTGGCCAAGGCCAACGATGACCTGCACGGCAAGGTTCTAGAGAAGCTGGGCGCCGACAGAGTCGTCTACCCCGAGCGTGATGGGGGATCGCGGTTGGCCCGCGTGCTCACGTCCACCAACCTCATCGAGCAGATCGACCTGGACCCCGACTACAGCATCGTGGAGGTAACCGCTCCATCGAGCCTTGCCGGGAAGTCTCTGGCGGAGCTCGCCGTGCGGGCTCGCTTCGGTGTGTACGTGATGGCCATCAGATCCGGCGATCTGATGACAGTTGCTCCCGGCGCCGATGACGTCATTCACGAAGATGATGTGCTGGTGGTAATAGGGCGCAACGACCGGCTCCAGCGCTTCCGAAAGGCATGACGGCTGAGAGAATCGCGAAGTTCCTGGCTCGCTCAGGCGTGGCGTCGCGGCGCGCGTGCGAACAGCTCATAGCATCCGGGCGGGTGGCGATGAACGGCGTGCAGGTCACGACGCCTGCCGTCCTGATTGACCCAGAGCGCGATGTCGTGGCCGTCGACGGCAGAGCGGTTCATCCTCCGACGGATCACATCTACCTTGCTCTCAACAAGCCGAGAGGCTTTGTCACGTCGGTGCGCGATAATCATCATCGCCCTACTGTGCTCGATCTCATCCCCGACATCGGCCGCAGGGTTTATCCCGTGGGCAGGTTGGACATGGACTCCGAGGGCCTCCTGATCCTGACTGACGACGGCGAGCTGGCCTTTGGGCTGACCCACCCGAGCCGCCAGGCGCCAAAGACGTATCTGGTCAGGCTCAAGAGGCGTGCTACGTCAGATGACCTAGACCGCCTCGCCCACGGCATCCGGCTGGACGATGGCCCAACGCTCCCTGCCAAGGCGCGGTTTGCTGACGAAACCGGCAAGCTCGTCGAGATAGAGATGCGCGAGGGCAGGAAACGTCAGGTCCGGCGGATGTTCGCATTCTTGGGCAATCAGGTAGTCCGCCTGACGCGCATTGCGCTCGGATGTGTGGAGTTGGGGCGTCTCCCGGAGGGCACGTGCCGCGAGCTCACTCGCGAGGAGATAGAAGGGCTCAAACGACTGTTGCAGCAGAGCGATGCGGAAAGGCGCTGATATCTTGGCGACGTCGAATGTTGTGGCAGTGATCGGAGCGGGCGCCGCCGGCATGATGGCCGCGGCCGCAGCAGCCGGCGCCGGAGCTAGCGTCACGGTGTTCGAGCGGAACAGGATGGCCGGCAAGAAGATACTCGTATCAGGCAAGGGCAGATGCAACTTCACCCGCGACTGCTCCGCAGACGAACTGGTAGAGGGTTTCGGCCCTCGCGGCAAGTTCCTGTACTCGGCCTTGTCATCTTTCGGGCCGGCTCAGATGTGCGCTCTCATGGAAGACCTGGGCGTGCCCCATAAGGTCGAACGTGGGAGAAGGGTATTCCCTGCAAGCGACAGGGCGTCAGACGTGCGTGATGCTCTCTACAGCCGCGCCGAGCGAAGCGGCGCGCACTTCGTGTTCGACCGGCGTATTGCCCGCATTGCAGTCGAAAGCGGGGCAGTTGCTGGAGTGATCGACACCCGGGGCGCTCTATTTCGCGCAGACGCTGTGATTCTCGCCACCGGCGGCGCGTCCTACCCTGCGACCGGAAGCACGGGCGATGGGTATGCACTCGCCCGGCAAGCGGGGCATTCGGTGACGGAACCTATGCCTGCCCTGGTGCCCATGGAGACCGTCGAGGAGTGGCCGCGGTCTCTTGCGGGGCTGGCGCTTCGTAACGTAGAGGTCACATTGCTTGACGGGGGTCGCACTTGTGGTAGCGAATTCGGGGAGATGCTGTTCACGCATTACGGCGTGGGAGGACCGATCATCCTCACATTGAGCCGAGTGGTCTGCCGGGCGCAGAGGTCGCGTCGCGGAGCCAAGCCCGGCCGATTCGCTCTCAGTATCGATCTCAAGCCGGCGCTTGACGAGGCGACTCTGGATAGGCGAATCCAGCGCGACCTGGCTGCTATGTCGCGAAAGCAGTTGCGAAACTCCCTTGACATGCTGTTGCCGAAGGCCCTCGTCCCGGTGATCATAGAGCTTGCTCAAGTGGAGGAGACAACGCCTGCTAACCAGGTCACGGCGGCACAGCGGGCGGCTCTGGTCGGCGTGCTCAGGCACCTTTGCCTCACGGTGCAGAGGCCGCGCCCGTTGGAGGAGGCCATCGTGACATCGGGCGGGGTGGAACTGGGTGAGGTCGATCCGCGCACCATGCAATCAAGACTGACGCGGGGACTATTCTTTGCCGGGGAGGTGCTCGATGTAGACGGTCCTACTGGAGGCTATAACCTGCAGGCTGCCTTCTCCACGGGCCATCTGGCCGGGGTCTTTGCGGCTGGGCAGAGGAGAGGTTGACTTGTCGCACCGTGGCGATATCGCGACTACCGCGCTCACATCTGCAGCGCTGACTCTCATCGCGTTGTGCATAGCCGCGCAGTGGATGATAGCGTCCGGCGGCATCCCGCGCGAGAACCTTCTCCTTGAGAAAAGCGAAGGTCAGATTGTATGGACATGGGGTCCCATCGGGGGCGACCGAAGTATCCCCGTGGGGCCAACGACCGAATCAGGTGGTATTCTGCTGGTTCTGCCTGAAGCGTCGAGCAGCATCGTCGTGTTGCTGAACGGCGAGGCAGTTGCGGACTTCGGGTACAAGAGCGCCGCTGTGGTTGTTCACAGGGGCGACTTAGTTGAAATCGATACCGGCCAAGGCCCGTGGGGCGACGGGCAGGATACTGCCCGGCTCGAGGTGGAGATCGCGGACACGACTCCCAACATTCGGGCGCCGCGGCGAGGCGCCCGCATACGGTTGTCCCCTGGTAGAACAGCTGTAGCGAATATTGTTTTATAGATTCGGATCATATTTCGGGCCGCGGGCGAAGGAATAGCGGTTCGGATGTAGAATAACAGTGAATTGTGCACCGATAGGAGAGTCCGACGGCATGTCGCTTGAACGTTCGATCGCAATAGATGGGCCTGCAGGCTCCGGCAAGAGCACAGTCGCCCGCATGCTGGCCCGGGCCCTGGGGTATAGATATGTGAGCACTGGCGACCTATATCGCGCGCTCGCCCTGGAAGTGGCCCGACAAGGCATTGATCCATACGATGAGGAGTCGGTGGTAGGGCTCGCGCAATCAGTGTCGGTAAGCGTCGAACCTGCGCCGGGCGGCGCTCAGCGCACCATAGTCGGATGCGAAGACGTAACCGCCTTGATACGCAGCGCGCAGGTGGATTCCATCGTCTCCCCGGTATCGGTATATCCGGCGGTTCGCGAGCACATGGTGAAGCTTCAGCGCGCGATAGCCCAAGATGTGGATGTAGTCATGGACGGGCGCGACATCGGCACTGTAGTGCTAGCCGAGTCGCGCTGCAAGTTCTATCTCACGGCATCGCCCGAGGAACGCGCCGCACGGCGCCAACGAGATTACGCGGCGCAGGGCAGGCATGTGGGGCTGGACAAGGTCTGTGAGGAAATCGCCCAGCGCGACATGATCGACAGCACTCGCCGGGTATCCCCGCTCGCCGTGGCGCCCGGCGCAATCGTAATAGACTGCACTGCGATGACCCCCGCGGAAGTGGTGACGGCGATGATGCAGGTGGTCGGGAGGGCCGACGCTTGTTCTACGCAATTGTTAGAGGGCTCTTGAGAGTCTACTTTCGCTTATTCTATGGTTTCAGAGTCACCGGCCTTGAGAACGTGCCGACGGCCGGTGCTATCATAGTAGTTGCCAATCATGCCAGCGCCCTCGACCCTCTTGCTCTCGGCGCGGCATGCCCGAGGCCGCTGCGGTTTATGGCCAAAGCAGAGCTATTTGATAACCCGGTCCTGGCGATGGTTCTCCGCGGCCTTCGCGCCTTTCCGGTCAAGCGGGGGCAGGTAGACCGCGAAGCTTATCGTACCTCCATTGAGGCTCTTAGGGTTGGCGACGCCCTGGGCATATTCCCAGAAGGCACGCGCAGCAAGACCGGCGAGCTTCAGGCTGCGCACCCGGGAGCGGCCAGGTTTTCGATGCAAACCGGGGCTCCGATAGTGCCGGCGGCGGTAGTCGGCACGTTCGCCGGGCACCGCAAAGGCATGAATAGGTTTCGCGAGGCCAAGGTGAGGGTGGTGTTCGGCGCCCCCATTCAGGTTCCGGCCAAAGGGAGCGCCACGAGAGAAGACTCTGACCGCCTCGCGCATCAGATAATGGAGCGGATCCAGGATCTGATCGACGCAGCATGAAATTGCAGGGAGTGTACTGATTTGAAGCTCTTCATCGATAGCGCCAATATCGAAGAAGTACGCCAGGCAGCCGAGATGGGAATCATAAGTGGAGTAACGACTAACCCGTCTCTTGTGGCTCGTGAGGGCCGAGATTTCCGCCAAGTCGTGATGGAGATCTGCGGGTTGGTCGATGGGCCCGTCAGCGCCGAGGTAATCAGCCTTGACGCCGCTGGGATGGTGCAGGAGGCCATTGACATCGCAACCTGGTCTCCGAATGTGGTCATCAAGGTTCCGATGACCGCAGAAGGACTAAAGGCCGTGCATCAGCTCACCGACAAAGGCATCAAGACCAATGTCACGCTGGTGTTCTCATCGAACCAAGCTCTCGCCGCCGCAAGAGCGGGTGCGACTTATGTCAGCCCATTCGTGGGCAGGCTAGACGATATCAGCTCCGATGGTTGCGACGTGGTCGCTGAAACCGCGGCCATTTTCGACATGCATGACATTGATACGCAGATCATTGCTGCAAGTATTCGCCACCCGCTCCACGTCACCAGGGCCGCACTAGCCGGAGCCGACATAGCGACCGTGCCCTATGCGGTTTTGATGCAGATGATCAAACACCCTCTGACTGATGCAGGAGTGGCGAGGTTCATCGCAGATTGGGAGAAGGCACGCAAGAAGTGAGCGTTCGTACTCCCCGGATCAGGCTGGCAGAGCATGCAGGCTTCTGTGCAGGCGTGGAGCGTGCAGTTCGCATCGCACGCGAAACCGGAAGAAGTGCGATGCGCGCAGGGTCTCCCGGCGTGGTTACTCTGGGACCACTAGTGCACAACCCCGCTGTAGTTGCAGACCTCGCGCACTGCGGTGTGCAGCAAGTCAATTCGGTCGACGAAGCCTCGGGGCACGTCGCCGTGATTCCGTCGCATGGCCTTTCGCCCGCCATCGTGCAAGATGCGCGAGAGAAAGGATTGTCACTGGTAGATGCCACCTGTCCGCACGTTACGCGAGTGCAGAGGGAGGTGGCGAATGCGCACAGGGGCGGCCATTTCGTAGTGCTCGTGGGCGATCAGCTCCATCCCGAGGTGCGTGCGGTTATCCCATTTGCAGTCGGGGGAATAGCCGTAGTCTCGGGGGCCTGTGAAGCAACGGCCATCGAGCTTCCACAGGCACCGATCACCGTAGTTGCGCAGACGACTCAGACGGCATCGACCGTGGAGGCCGTGGTCGATGCTCTCGCCGCCCGGGGCAAGCAGGTCAGGCTGGTCAACACGATCTGCCCGGCGACGTCTCTGAGGCAGGAGGCTGCCAGAGTGCTTGCACGCGAGGTCGATCTCATGGTCGTCATCGGAGGTCGGACCAGTGCCAATACCATGCGGCTAGCGGAAGTATGCAGTGACACCGGCGTCAGGGTGCTCAAGATCGAGAAGGCCGACGAACTCGACATAGAGGCTGTGCGAGCTTCAGGCACAATCGGCGTCACGGCAGGAGCATCCACGCCCAGTTGGGTAATCGAGGAGGTCATGGACGCTATGAACGAGATTATCGAAGGGAACCCGGACGAGATTCGCCGGTCGGAGCAGGAAACCGAACAGGCCGAACCGGTGGACCAGATCGAGCAGGCAGAACAGGCCGACACTCAGGCAGAGGCTGAGCCTGCGGCTCCGATTGCGGCGCCAAGCGAGCCCAAGGAGGATCCGAAACCTGCCGCACCCACACGTGTGGGGCCGGCCGAGCCCGAAGTGCTCAAAGCCCGTGTTGAGGAGATCTACGACGACCGTGTCATCGTTCAGATCGAAACGGGCGAGATGGCTACCATTGTCACCAAGAGCCTCACCGCCGACGCGATCGCCAACCCCTCTGAAGTGGTCGCTTTGGGCGAGGAGATATACGTAGTCTTGGAGAAGCACAGCCGGGGTTCAGATACTCTGTTCGCCTCGAAGAGGCAAGCGGACCGCCTCCTTCTGTGGAAACGACTGGAGCAGGCCAAAGAGACTGGAGAGACCGTTTTGGGCAAGGTCACCGAGGCCGTCAAAGGCGGGCTTGTGGTGGACATAGGCGTGCGTGGATTCGTCCCGGCATCGCAAGTAGGGCGGAGATTCGTTGAGGATCTCAGCACCTATGTAGGTGAGGAGCTTAAACTGAAGGTCCGCGAAGTCGAGCGGCTCCGCTCCAACGTGGTGCTATCGCAGCGCGACTTCCTTGAGGAACAGGAGAAGCTTGCCCGGGAGCACATGTTTGAGACCCTCGAGCGCGGTCAGGTGATCCTCGGCACTGTGACTCGGCTTGCGGTGTTCGGCGCGTTTGTCGACATCGGCGACGGAGTCGAAGGCTTGCTTCACATCTCCGACATCTCCTGGTCGAGGATAAAGCATCCGGGTGAGGTGCTGGCGGAGAATCAGCAGGTAGAGGTCATAATACTCAACGTCGACCGTGAGCGACAGAGGATTTCCCTTGGCTACAAGCAACTCCAGCCCGACCCGTGGGAGAACGTATCAAAGACGTTCCCGGTAGGTTCTGTCGTGAGCGGGACTGTAACCAAGCTAGTGGAATTCGGGGCATTTGTGAGCCTCGCTGAAGGCATAGAAGGGTTGGTTCACATCTCGCAGC
>DAOPWT010000075.1:0-8216 GCA_035351775.1 Bacillota bacterium
GGACGGTAAGTGCCAGGGCCTGGGATAGCCTGAAGGCAGTGAGAGGGTGGTCGGATACCCTCACACCGTTCTTATCCTGTTATGTATGTTGGTCCCATCACCTCATGGCAGTTAACGGACGGACACTGGGCCTATATGGGGACTAGCGACCGCCCGCGGAGATTTTTCGCACGCAGTGTGCCGAAAATCTCCGGAAACCGCCCCGATGTATGCAAAAACCTGTAATTGGCAGTTGCCTCGCGCGCCATCGCCGTGAATCGGGCCATTTCGGGCCCGGCTATCTCAGCACCGCGCCACCGTCCTCACTTCCTTCCATAGCCCAGCACAACTGCGGTCAAATCCCGCGGCAGGGTCGAGGCCTGCACTGTGTAGCTCGATCCCTGGGTGCGCTCGACGCGGGACATGCCTGCGAGGAATCGCTCTGGGCCATCGAGCCCGGTAAGCTTAAGGTCAGGAGTCTTGTAGTGCATGGGTATGACGATCCTTGGATCGAGTTTGGCCACTGCCTCCTGGGCGCCCTTGGCATCTAGTGTGTATGTACCGCCAACAGGGATCATCAGCACGTGGACCCTTCCGATGCTCTTCACCGTCTCGTCTGACGGAACGTGGCCGAGGTCGCCCGCGTGGCAGATGGTGATGTCGTCAGTCTCGATGATGAACATGATGTTGTGCCCGCGAAGGGCGCCGCCCTTTGTGTCATGGCACGTCTTTACTCCCCGGATGCGGACGCCGCCGAAGGACCTATCGCCAGGCGAATCCACGACCTCCCAGGATCCCTGAACCGCGCCGACATTATTGTGGTCGAAGTGTCCGTGGCTCACGGTCACAATATCGGCCGGGACGGCCGGAAGGTCATAGCCCACGGTGTCGTCAAACGGATCGGTGAGTATCCTAGTGCCGTCGCCGGCGGTTATCACGAAACAGGCGTGCCCGAGCCACCTTATCTCCACCGGCCTGCCTGCATCTGACGGGGTACCTCCCATCTTCTCCACCTCCAGTTGTTTTTGCAGTCTCTCTCGGTCGCTCTCTCTAGCAGCATCGTAGCGCTGCAGCAATCGAACAGCGGCCAGATTGCGGAAGACAGCGTTAAACCCAGCATACGCTGCAACTCCGATAATCTGCATGTACCCGGCGGCTTTGATCCCTGAGAGCAGCAACACAGTGGGAAGCACGCCCGCGGCCAGCAAAACGGCCTCCAAAAGCCCAATCGTAAGGGTATATGCCGGGTTGTCCAGTATCAGAATGACTGCGCGCCTAATGGCTTTCCACGGAGTCGTGTCCTGCTCCACCATCACCGGATATGCGTACATGAACACAAGTCCCGCGAACAGGCCGAGGTAGATCCACGCCCCGGCCAGCATCCGTATCCACGCGGTCTTGGCTGCCATGATCGCGCGGATATCTATCAACAGGATGAGCACGACTGCAAGGTTAACCGCGCCCAGCATAGCCGCCCGCAACCAGAATGTGGTGTAGCCGCGCCATAGTTCGCGCAGGCCGGCATCCTCGCGGTGGACCGCTAGGTTTCCGAAGTAGGTGATCGCAACGCTGAGCGGAGCTACTAGCACGATAGCCAGGGGCAGCGCCCACATCGTGGCTCCTGCAGCCGTAACCGATGCCAAGGTGGCGAAATACCATGCGATGCTCGTAATCACTACCATACCCATGCGCTCGTAGGCGATCGCGGCACTCCTTCCGAGCACAGCTATGGCCTGAGCCGGTGTATACCTCTCCACAGCAGCTACATCCTTTCCGGAGCGGCGATGCCCATGACAGAGAGAGCGTTGGCGAGCACGGTCTTTGCCGCGTCCACCAGTGCCAGCCTGGCCATGGTCAGCTCGGCATCATCGCTGATCACGCGACACTCATTATAGAAACTGTGGAAGAGGCCTGCCAGGTCCAACCCGTATTTGGCGATCCTGGACGGAGCTCGCTCAAGCGCAGCTGAAAGCACTTCGTCGGGGTAAGCGGCCATCCTCCGCACTAGATCCAGCTCGCCAGGCTCGCCCAGAAGCGTGAGATCGGCCCGGGCCCAGGTATCAGCCAAGATCCCAGCCGCCTCTGCCTGCCTGAAGATGCTGGAGCAGCGTGCATGGGCGTACTGGATGTACCATACTGGGTTATCCATGCTCTGGGCGCGTGCCAGGTCGAGATCGAAATCAAGGTGCGATGAGGTGTTCCGCATGATGAAGAAATACCGGGCGGCGTCCCTAGGTACCTCCTCCAGCAGGTCGTCCATGGTTATGAACTCTCCGGCCCGTTTGGACATCTTGACTGGCTGGCCGTCGCGCATCAGCGTGACCAGCTGCAACAGGAGGACTTCAAGGGTACCGTCGGGATATCCGAAAGCCTTCAGGCCGGCCTGCATCCGGCCCTCGTAGCCATGGTGGTCCGGCCCCAAGATGTCGATCAGCTTAGTGAACCCGCGCGACAACTTGTTTCTGTGGTAGGCGAGGTCGGGCGCGACATAAGTGTAGAGCCCGTCGCTTTTGACCAAGACCCTGTCTTTGTCGTCTCCGAATTCGGACGACCGGAACCACAGTGCGCCTTCTTCTCTGTATGTGTGGCCGGCCTCCTCCATCTCGCCGATCATCTTCTCCACAGCGCCGGTCGCGCGCAGTTCGCGCTCGGAGAACCACTTGTCGAAATGCACCTCGTACTGGGCAAGCGAACGCTTCTGCCAGTCCAGTATGTGCCGGAGCGAGTACTCGCGGAAGAAGTTTCTGGCCTCATCGGCATCCATCGCGGATAACTGGCGCGACGCGCTGGGGTCTTTCATGGCCCCTGCTGCAATGTCTCGCACGTATTCACCGCGATAGCCATCCTCCGGGAACGGGTATTCCTCACCCCGAAGCTCCATGTAGCGGGCGTACACCGATTCTGCCAGCACCTCGACTTGGCGACCGGCGTCATTCACATAAAACTCGCTTGCCGCGTCGTAACCGACCGCCCTGAGCAGCCTCGTCAATGTATCGCCAACCGCAGCGGCACGCGCGTTCACTACATTCAGCGGCCCCACAGGATTGGCGCTCACAAACTCCACCATGACACGTTCTCCACGGCCGAAATCGCAATGCCCGTACTCTGGGCCCTTGGATCGAACAAGCGCCACACTATCGGCCACCCATTGCCGTGATAGGCGGAAATTCATGAACCCCGGCCCCGCGATCTCAGCGGCCTCGACGTATCTGTGCTCGCCCGAAGCCATCAGCTCGCGCACTATCAGGGAAGCCACCTCACGCGGCGGTTTGCCTGCGCGCTTTGCGATAGCCAGCGCGATCGGGGAAGCAAACTCCCCATGTTTTGGGTCCTTGGGCACCTCGAGCGGCACGGGTGTGTCGCCGAGTACACTTGCTACGTTGCCGGGCAATTCGCCCGCAGCCACGAGCGTCTTTATCGCATGCTCAATGGAACGAGATATGTCTCCACGTATGTGCTCCATAAGGTTGTGCATCGTCCGACCCCCATTTCACCTTCGACCTGCATTATTCCTCGGAATGCACGAGGAATCCTCCTTCGCCACACTCCCTGCTCAGGTTTACACACGATCGGTCTACAGTTATAATTAGCTCATCGGCGATCGCCAAAACGCTGCGAAATGGGGGTTTGGAGCGGGTGTTGGATCCGGCGGAGGGGCACGTCAGATTGGAACTGATCATCGACTCGGTGTCCAAGTCGTACGGGGCGCGGCGAGTGCTGCACGACGTCACTGCCCGTGCAGGCACCGGCCAGGTCCTGGTGATAGCCGGTCCCAACGGGTCAGGCAAGTCGACGCTGGTCAGAATGGTCGCCAGGCTCACAAGGCCCACAGATGGCAGAGTACTGTGGAAGCTTGATGGACGTGCGCTGCCGGCGACCGATATCAGAAGAGCGATCGGCATGGTTTCGCCTGACCTGACTCTCTATGACGAGTTGTCGGCGGCTGAGAATCTGCGCTTCTTTGCCCAGGTGCGCGGCCTCAGCGCGACGCCTGAGTTCGTCAGGTCACTACTCGACCGATTCGGGCTGGGCGGAAGGGGCGGCGATCTGGTACGCGCCTACTCGTCAGGCATGAAGCAACGCCTGAAGTACGCGTTCGCTCTCATGCATGACCCGCCGCTGCTGATCCTGGACGAACCGACCGCCAATCTAGACGAACGGGGAGTAGCCCTCGTGCACGATACAATAGCGCAGGCCAGGCTGCGTAAGTGCGTGGTAATGGCCACGAACGAGCCGGAGGAGGTGCGCCTTGGCGATGTGGTCATCCAACTGGGCGCGTGAAGCCCTGGCTGTGCTGGCCAAGGACATCCGATCTGAGTACCGCACTAGGTACGCATTTTCCGCGGTCCTGCTCTTCGCAGTGACAGCCCTGGCCGTTGTGAGTTTTTCTGTCAGCCCGTATTCACTCGGCGCTGACGTGCAGGCTGCCTTTCTCTGGATCGTCCTGTTCTTCTCCGCCATGACGGGGCTGTCAAGGTCGTTTGTGCGAGAGGAGGAAGCCCGCACAGCGATGACCCTGCGGCTGTCAACCGCGCCCGAAGCTGTCTACGTGGGCAAGCTCCTATTCAACATCGCGCTGCAGGGCGCAGTCGCGGCTGTGGTCGTTCCGCTATTCCTGGTGCTCATGGACGTCGCGCCTGCGCATCCGGGCTTGCTGGCCTCGGCCACGATTCTGGGGACTATGGCGCTGGCCTCCTCATCCACGATAATCGCGGCCATCGTTTCGCGGGCCAACGCAAAAGGCGCGATATTCGCGGTTCTGGCATTCCCGGTGACTCTGCCTGGGCTCTCCTCTGCCATTCGGGCCACTACGGCGGCGCTTCGGGGCGCAGTTGGATCCGGCTCCGCCCTGGTAGCAGGCGCTGCAGGCGATCTGCGCGCTCTTGCAGCTTACAGCGTCTTGATGATAGCATCTTCACTGCTGCTCTTCGATTTCGTTTGGGATGATTAGACCAGGGGGGTGATCAGATGTGTGTGTGTAATTCTCGGCTGTTCGCAGCGCTCAAGTTGCTTCTGGGCGTATGGATGACGGTCGTCATCATCGCAGCTTTCTTCTATGCCCCTGCCGCACAGAACCTCGGACAGATGTCGAGGATAATATACTTTCACATCCCGGCGGCATGGGTGAGTGTGGTGGCGTTCGCAGTATGCACAGCCTACAGCGTCAGATACCTCAGGAATCGCAGAACGCAGGATGACGCCGCCGCTTCATTCAGCGCCGAGCTGGGCCTGCTCTTCTGCGTGATCGCCACTGTAAGCGGTTCGATATTCGCCAAGGCGACGTGGGGATCATACTGGAACTGGGACCCGCGCGAGACATCCATCTTTGTTCTGCTCTTGATCTACGGCGCGTATTTCGCTCTCCGCTCGTCGGTGGATGACCCTTCGCGGCGCGGTTCGCTCGCGGCAGTCTATGGCGTTCTGGCTTTCATCACAGTACCGCTCCTTGTGTTTGTGGCGCCTAGGATACCGGCTGTGCAGTCGCTCCATCCGGACGGGCCGATCCTGGCCACAGGCGGCGGGCTTGACATGGATGGGCGAATGATGACGGTATTCATATCATCACTTATGGGGTTTACTGGGCTTTACGCGTGGGTTTTCAGCCTGCGCCTGCGGGCGTGGCGCTTTATCACGGCACTTGCCAATCGTCAGGAGGATTGACCGGCATGGCTCACATGACTGAGACGTCTGCACTATTCACCGCTGCATCGGTGGCCGTGGTGACATGGATAGCGCTCTTTGGGTACTTGATGAAGATCGACACTGCCCTGAAAAAGCTGGAGGGACGCAAGCGGTGAAGAAGAGGTTAGTCCTCATCATCCTCATAATCGCGGCTTTCGCCGTGTTCGCGGCTGGAGCGTTCCGAAGCGCGCTCACCCCGTATGTGACTTTTGCCGAAGCTGCGCAGCGCGGGGGGAGTGTGCAGATATCCGGGGTGGCCGACAAAGACGCGGCCCGTATGGACGCAGAGACCGGGATGTTCCTGTTCGACCTCACCGACCGCTCGGGCCAGACCATGCCCGTGCAGTTTGCCGGAGCCCCTCCGGGCAACTTCGACGATGCCGAAAGCGTGGTCGTAGTCGGAAACCTGCACGATGGGGTGTTTGAAGCCCGAAAGATCCTGGTGAAGTGCCCGTCCAAGTATCAAGCCAAGTAGAATCCGCTGAGCGCGGCTGCCGCCGCCCGTCCGCGGGCATGACCGTGTATCTTTTTCCGCAGCCGCGCGCTATAATCGGAAGAAATGCACGCTATCTAGGAGGAGGCGCCGTGGACGCTGTAAAGATCGGACTACTTGGACTCGGGAATGTCGGCAGCGGAGTATGGCAGATTCTGAGTGACAACGCGGATGAGATTGCGGAGAAGGTCGGAGCGCGGCTTGAGATAGCCAGGGTGCTAGTGCATGACCCCGACAAGGGGCGGAGGGTGAGCGTTCGCAGGGGCCTTCTGACTACTGATGCCGATAGCGTAGTGCGCGATCCCGACATCCCCATCATCGTCGAAGCTATAGGCTGCCCGGGCCAGGACACTGAACTCGCGCGCGACTACATGCTGAGTGCGCTCAGAGCAGGCAAACACGTGATAACGGCCAACAAGGAAGTGCTGGCCAGGCATGGGCGCGAGCTGCGGGAGGCAGTGGCCGACGGCGGCGGGCTGTACTATGAAGGCGCGGTGGCAGGCGGAATCCCCGTCGTCAAGGTGTTCAAAGAGGCCCTAGCCGGCAACAAAGTGCTCTCGCTCATGGGCATAATCAACGGAACCACAAACTACATCCTGACGCGAATGAGCCAGAAAGGGGCGGACTTCGCCGAAGTGCTGCGCCTGGCGCAGTCGCTGGGTTACGCTGAGCAGGATCCCGCATCCGATGTGGACGGCTACGATGCCGCTTACAAACTGGCGCTGCTCGCCTCAATCGCCTTTGGCCACGATGTGCAGGTCGAGGACGTGTTCTGCGAAGGTATCTCCCGCATAAAGCTGGAAGACCTGTGCTACGCTGCTGAGCTGGGCTACGCGGTCAAGCTACTGGCAATCGCCAGGCGCGACGGCGACTCGGTGGAACTCGCCGTGCACCCTACAATGATTCCGCATGGCCATCCTCTGGCCAGCGTAGGCGGGGCGTTCAATGCTGTGTTCATACGAGGCGACGCCGTAGGCGATCTCATGCTCTATGGGATGGGCGCAGGGATGATGCCCACAGGCAGCGCAGTGGTGGCTGACTGCATTGATGCGGCCCACAACCTAATCCGCAGGGTGAGCCCGCCGCGGGAGGTCCGGCGAAATCATGTGCGCGTTAAGCCGATGGGCGAAACCCAGTCCCGCTACTACGTAAGGGTGCTTGTAGTGGACCGCCCAGGCGTAATGGCGGCTATAGCCTCAGAGTTCGGCCGCGCTCAGGTGAGCATCGAATCGCTCATACAGAAAGGACGGGGTCAGGACCCCGTCAGTGTGGTATTCGTTACCCACAGGGCGCGCGAACGAGACATGCAGGACGCTCTGAAGCAAATTGAGAGGCTGGACGTCGTGCATTCGATCGCCAGCGTCATCAGGGTCGAGGCGGACTAGTAAAGTGACGAGCGCGGTTGCTACGCTCCGCGCTCGCCCACGATCTCTTTTACTTTCATGAGCCTGGTCAGGTTGCCTCGTTCGGCCTCATCCAGTTTCATGGTGATGTACTTGATGGACTGTTCAAGGCTGGGTATGAGGACATACTCCAGCGCATTCACCCGCCTCCGGGTCTTCTCGATCTCATCCGCCAAGAGCTCCACGGCCTTCTCCACTTCGGCCAACTCCACCAAACCGGGCATTGCCTCCGACAGCAGCCTGATGGCGGTATCAAGCTCAGTGGAGGTGTAGGCAAAACCGTACGGGTATATGTTAGTGGCGTCGCCCTCGTGCTCAAAGGTCCATTCAAGGCTGGGAACGGCCACGTTCATGATATGGCGCTGCCCTGCCCTAAGCGAAATCGTCTCCTTGGGGTACATGAGCGCCGCGTCCACAGCAGCGGCCGACATCGCTCCCCGCGCGATCAGGAATCCTCGGAAGGCCTCGCCGAGCCTGTCATCTATCTGCTCACGCAGATCCCTATCTCGCCGTACCAGCTCAAGAAAGTGCTTCATCAGCTCGTCCAGCTTGTCCTTGAGGAGCTTGTGCCCGCGAACGGCCATGGCATGCCTCTTCTTCAGCTGCTGGAGCTGCATCCGGGTGGGGCTTACTCTGATCTCCATCTCACTCAGCCTCGT
>DAOPWT010000076.1:0-8146 GCA_035351775.1 Bacillota bacterium
TCATGCTCAGATTGACATCCTTCAGAACGGTTGTTCCAAAGAAGCTCTTGGTAATACCCTTGAGCTCGAGGACATTTCCGTTGCCCATATCAAGACCCCTCTCGATAGCCTGAAAGGGTAATCGCGCGCGGGCGCCGAACAGAGCCCGGCGCCCGCCACGCTATGCGCTGCACACCATGATGGTGGGCAGCTGCCCTGCTAATGCTCTGCTACTTAACGTCCTTGCCAAATATGATCGAGCTAATCAGATAGCGGTAGTAGCAGCCTGTCGCGCTATGACGCTCGAAGTCCATTGGCACGCCAGCGAGCTGCTCAACCACTTTCTCCACGGCGGCCATGTCCTTGATGTTGAGCTTCTTCTCCACAGCAAGCTTGGCAATCTCCACGCCGGCCACGGTATTCAGATAGCTGGAAGCCACAGGCCAGGTCGCCATGCGCCCGGACATTCCCCTCTTGACTATCTCGGCGTTGATGGCCTTCACTATCGCAGGGAAATTGCCCGCCATCTGTTCAGTGATCTCCAGGCCCAAGGCTCCCGGATACCCATGTGTCGGGCTCGGGCAGCACTGCTCGGGGAAGATCGCTCCGGCCTTCAGGACCGCTGTGATCAGAGGTTCCTGCATCCCGCAGTTAGTGGAGAAAAAGGCAATGTCCTTTCCGTACTTGGCCACCTGCCGCGGCACATCCTCCAGGATGAACTGCTGAGCTGCCGGGAGACCGCCCTCACCCGTCGGATCGGGGGCATTCACGAAAACAAACTGCATTCCGAGTTTCTTGCACTCCTGCTCCATGATGTCGCGCCTGGCAGCCAGGTCGGCATAGGACATGTGACGCGGGAACGAGTAGTGCAGGAAAGCCTTTGCGCCCATCTTCTTGGCCAGCTGAGGAATGGATTGGCCGCGAGCTGGGTTGTTCGGAATCAACGAGAGGTCGGCTACAGGGTCGATCACCGGTGGATCTTCGTGAGGTTCACCGATCACGAAAAGAATGTCCGGCCTGAGCTGCTTGACTTTACGGATAGCAGCCACTGTGCCCGGCACTCCCTGGTTGATCACGATGGCCTTAATGGCCGGATCGGCAGCGAGGCTGGTGATCTGAGCGATGTAGGTCTCCTGCTCGGCCATGAAGTTGTCAGGATACGTACGGTGCTCGATCATCCCGGGGTATTTGGCAACCACGAACTCGGCCCCACGATATTCATCCTCGCCCTGTGACACTGTGCCGGTTACGACACCGATCTTGAACGCGGGCGCGCCCAACGATACACTGGCCACACCGAGAACCAGGATAAGCGCAGCGATTACCAATAGACTCTTCTTGAACATCTAAGCGCTTCTCTCCTTTCAATTCTTCTGGGGCGGTCGTTCATGCGACACCTGCCCCGAAGCATAGGTTGAAAGCTACTATTCGCCTTGGCTCGCCAGTTTCCTGCTTCCGGCCCGATCTTGTGCTTATTCGCTTCCGCACTTTGCGCCCGCACAATCCCGATTTCCCTCGATCGACCATACAGGACTAATCGCCGATACGTAGTAATTGTAGTGTGGGACAAAAGCCATATTGCCTCTGCAATCCGAATAGAATGGACACCGACTACATGTCTTGAGAGGAATGAGCCTGCCATGAGTTCTGTTGAGGACAGAGAGCGCGAGATAATGTTGGAATTGGTCAGAGTGACTGAGACTGCTGCGTTGCGCGCTGCTCGCTGCATGGGGATGGGCGACTGCAACCTGGTGGATGACGCGGCGGTCGACGGCATGCGCGGGATGCTGTCACTGATAAACATCAACGGCACAATAGTGATAGGCGAGGGCGAAAAGGACCAAGCGCCGATGCTCTACTGCGGCGAGAGGGTAGGCACTGGACGCGACGAGTGCGATGTCGATCTGGCCGTCGATCCTGTGGAGGGCACGAGGCTAGTGGCCAATGGCCTGCCCAACGCCATATCAGTGATGGTTGTAGCCAATCGCGGCACCTTGATGCCGGTGCCCACATTCTACATGCACAAGATCGCGGTCGGCCCCGAAGCTCGCGACTACATCGACATAAACGCCCCTGTCCGCGAGAACTTGCGGGTCGTAGCCGCAGCTCTGGGCCGCAAGGTCAGGGATCTGACGGTGGTCATTCTGAATCGTCCCAGGCACGACCAGCTCATCAGCGAGGTGCGCGAATGCGGCGCGAGGATAAAGCTGATACAAGATGGCGACGTCGCCGCCGCTATATCGACTGCCCTTCCTGATACCGGTGTCGACATGCTAATGGGAATAGGCGGCGCGCCGGAGGCCGTGCTCACAGCGGCCGCCATCAAGTGCCTAGGCGGCGAACTCCAGACGAAGCTCTGGATAAGAGATGACGAAGACGCGGCCCGTGCCCGGGAGCGTGGCTTCGACGATACGGAGCGCGTGTACTCCTCCGAAGATCTAGCGCGCGGCAACAGTATCGTATTCGCCGCCACGGGCATCACTGACGGGGATATGCTGCAGGGCGTCAGGTACTACGGCCAGAAAGCCACTACGGAATCTATAGTCATGCGCATGCTGACCGGCACCGTCCGCCGAGTACATACTACACACGATCTTTCACGGAAGACTCTCAGATCATTCAAGGCCGGGCAAGAGATGATACCGTGAACCTGGCGCCTCCGGCGGCTTTGCCGTCGGCTCTGATCTGCGCATCGGCTGTATACTCACCCGGCGGCAATTCGGGGCCCTCGAGCTTGACGCGAAAGGCTCGCACACACCCTGGCAGCGCCAGCGCCGGCTCGAGTTTGGCCTCCGCGGCACGCGAACCGTCAGCAGCCTGAACGAGCACCCGTCCGTCGACCCTCACATATGCGCCGCCCTCGTTGGCAACCTTCAGTGTCAGTGCAGGGCGGCCCTCTTCCGTCAATTGGCCTTCTGCGTACGCTTCTACGATTGCGATACGGGCGTGGTCGCGCCACGGGAACTTGATCATTACAGGCAGCACTACCGTGCTGCCGACATCGAGGCCCTGCAACGCAGGCTTTGCACGCACGGGCGCACTCGTTATGATCAGCGCAGCACAGAGCCCACTTCGGTCCGGCATGTTAGCATATGCGCGGTCCAGCTCCAGCCTGACGGTAGCCGCCTGACCAGGCATGACAGTCACCGGCCCCGCCGGCGACAGGATCAGCGCGCCGACCGCCTCGGGAGAGCACGGCAACACGTTTATGGCGCCATCCTCGGTATGCGAGATCCCTGCGATCTGGATGTCTATCACTACCGGGGCCGTGCCGCGGTTTGTCACGTTTATGTGCCCGACCCGGGTATCGGGCAGCCACAGAAACCGACCCAGCTCCTTCTGGATGATCGCGGGCCTGACCTCGATCCCTGACACGCCTCCGGCAAGCCAATGTCCACCCGCCCCTACAGCACAACACACGGCAGTGGATACAGTAACAGCGATCACAACCGCAAGCGCCATTCCGACGCGCACAGGACACATCTTTCGCACATCGTTTCCCCCTTACTCAGGCGTCGGTAGCGCTTGCCTACAGTACCGTCTCAATGGCGAATTTGACCTTTATCTCGTATGGGGTATTGGGGTTGTCCAGAGGAGGATCAGAATACTCCACAACTTGGCGGAATGAGATCAGCTCTGTGTCTCCATCGTTGGAGGTGGGCCCCCCTGTGCGTATAGTAGCAGGCTGCACACATATGATCTCGAAGTCGCCGCCGCCGCACTTCCATTCAAGAGGATTGGCCAGCAGATCGACCGGCCCAGGGCCCTTCAGATGCGGCACGGTGCAGCCGATTGTGGCCTTGTAGTTCACATTGCTGAACATGGTGACCGCAACCGCGTTCTCGATCGTGTTTTCTCCAGGGTACATCTCGTTCCACTCGATCAGGCCAGGCGAAATGGAGATGCTGACTGCAGGCACGATGTTCCCCTGAAGCACAAGCTCGCAATCCTCCTGGCCATTTGCGTACATGCTCCACATCGTCATCACAGCAAGCGCCATGAGAAGTGCAACACGGACAGTAGCCACATGATTTCGGCCGGACTTCGGCCTAAGCGGAATCGTGATCATAAGCAGAAACCCCTCCTTAGTATAGTTGGTCCGCCGTGCGCCGCGCCCGGGTCGCTTTGCTTGGCGGTCCACTCAAGAAGGGGCATTCCCGCTCATGCCATATTATTCCTCTCACACTAAGGGGTGATTTCAGATCGCCCGAACTGGCGATATTTCGAAGATCCCTGCAACGTTGGCCGACGTCGCCGCAGCTACTTCCTGAAATGAGGTGTTCCTGATCTCCGCAATCTTCTGCACAACCTCCACTACATAAGCAGGTTCGTTCCGCTGCCCACGGTACGGACTCGGGGGAAGGTACGGAGAGTCAGTCTCCACCAACAGGCGATCCAGTGAGATCTGCGCGGCAACCTCCACCAGCTTTCGCGCGTTCCGATACGTAACGGGCCCAGCCAAGGAGATATGGCACCCGAGCCTTACCAGTTCATGCGCCATTTCCACGCTACCTGAGTAGCAGTGCATGACGATCGCCGGAACGCGACGGGAGTATTCCTGCACTACCTTGAGCGTGTCGCTATGTGCGTCACGGCTGTGGATCTGCACAGGCAGGCCCATCTCCCGGGCCAAGTCCATCTGCGCGCGAAATACCCGCAGCTGATCGTCGCGCGGCGACAGCTCGCGGTAGTAGTCCAGACCTATCTCGCCTATGCCTACCACTTTAGGGGCCGATAGGATCGCCGCGATCTCGTCAATCGCCTCGCCTCCGGCTCCTGCCGCCTCGTGTGGATGAATCCCAGCCAGCGCATACACTTCCGGATACGCGGTAGCGATCGCTACGGCCGCCTTCGATGACGCTACGTCGGCGCCGGGATTTATGACGGCCTCCACTCCCGCCGCTCGCGCTCTGGACATAACCATGTCGATGTCGCTTGAGAAAGCGACGTCATCCAGGTGCGCGTGTGAGTCGATAATCAACCGCTACTTCACCTTGCTCCCGGAGGCAATCGGTCGGTCTAGGGTGAGCACCGACAACTCCCTCGGGCCCTTCGCAGTCGAAGCTGCCAGCAACATGCCATTGGAGACTTCGCCTCGGAGTGTGGCAGGCTTCAGGTTGGCGACCACAATAACCTGCTTGCCCACCAGTTCCTCAGGCGAGTAGTGCTGGGCGATCCCTGCAACGATCTGCCGACGCTCCTGCCCCAGGTCCACCTGGATCTTTACGAGCTTGTCGGATCCAGATACCCTCTCGGCCTCCAAGATGGTAGCCACTCGCAGATCCACCCTGGCGAAATCCTCAATGCCTATGAGATCCGACTCAAGCGGCGCAGGCTCATCTGACGGACGATCCGATGGACGATCCGACGGCCCATCTGCCGGCTTATCAGCCGGTTTGCCCGTTGATATCGATGCAGCCTCGGCCTTCGTATCGAAACGTGGGAATACCGGTTCGCCACGGCTAATACGGGTGCCCGGCGCCATGCCGCCCCAGCGCGTCGCGTCCCATCCAGCGTCCGAAGGCTCGCCCGAAAGACCAAGTTGCGCCCATATCTCTACCGCCTTCCGGATCAGCACGGGAGAGAGCGCGACGGTGGCTATCCGAAGGCTTTCAGCCAGGTTGTACAGAACCGTGCCCAGCCTGCGCCTGCCCTCGTCCGTCCTGGCCAATGCCCATGGAGCAGCCTCGTCCACATACTTGTTGGCCGCATCGACTAGGCGGAAGACCTGAGCTATGCCTTCTTGGAAGTCGAGTCCGTCGAAGGCGTCGGCCGCCTTTTCAATAACTTCGCCCGCAAGTTCCGGAATGGCGCGGTCCATATCGATCCACTCGCCGGCCGCCGGCACGACACCGCCCGCGAACTTGTTTATCATCGCAGTAGTTCGGCTCAACAGATTGCCCAGATCGTTGGCGAGATCGGCGTTCACCCTATAGATGAAGGACATGCGGGAGAAATCCGCGTCCTGGCCGAACGGCGCCTCGCGCAGGACGAAGTAACGAACCGCGTCTACGCCAAATTCATCTGCGTATTCCTTCGGCTTGATCACGTTCCCCTTCGACTTGGACATCTTCTCGCCTTCAACAGTCCACCAGCCATGCCCGAATACGCATTTGGGCAAGGGCAATCCCAGCGCCATGAGCACAGCAGGCCATATCACCGAATGGAACCTGACGATCTCCTTGCCCACTACGTGCACATCGGCCGGCCAGTACCGCGCAAACCGCTCCGGATCATCTACGTATCCAATGGCAGTAAGGTAGTTCGTGAGCGCATCAAGCCACACGTACACCACATGGCCCGGAGCGAATGGCACCGGGATGCCCCACGTGAAGGTGGTGCGCGATACGCACAGATCTTCCAGCCCGCCCTTTATGAAGTTGACCATCTCATGGCGTCTGCTCGCAGGCTGGATGAAGCCTGGATTCTCTTCTATATGGCGCAGTAACGGCTCGCCGTACTTGGATAGCCTGAAGAAGTAACTCTCCTCCTGCAGCCACTCAACCGCTCTCCCGCAATCAGGACAATTGCCCTCCTTAAGTTGCGCTTCAGGGAAGAACGCTTCACATGGAGTGCAGTACCAGCCCTCGTACGAACCCAGATATATGTCGCCCGCATCGTACAGCCTCTGGAACACGCGTTGTACTGCCTGCACGTGCTCGGCGTCGGTGGTGCGGATGAAGTGGTCATTGGAGATATCCAGCTCACCCCAAAGATCCTTGAAAGCTGCCGTTATCCGGTCCACATACTCCTTCGGGCTATGCCCCTCCGCTACAGCTTTTCGCTCGATCTTCTGCCCGTGCTCATCAGTGCCGGTCAGGAACATGACATCATACCCGCGCATCCTCTTGTACCTGGCGAGTACATCGCAGGCGATGGTCGTGTAAGCATGACCCAGGTGAGGCAGATCGTTCACGTAGTATATCGGTGTGGTCACGTAGAAAGGTCGTCCACTCATGAAAAGCCCTCCTGTGTAACTGCCGGATTTCAGGCTAACTCGACTATATCCTCTGCAGTTCTGAACTGTCAAGGAATGCCTTGCAGTTGAAATTCCCTCCTGAACGTGGTATTTTAGTGCCGAGGTGAAAGAAATGGCCATTGGCGCAATACACCTGCACCATAAATCGTGGATTGTCGTGGCTTTTGGAGCCTCCGCCTTACTTGCGCTGGCCCTGATTTCGCCGTGCGCACTTTCGGCCTCAGCGTCTTCGGTCCCGTCGCGAAGTGAACTTACGGGGCCGCTCACACTGGCCTCGGCACAGTGGGAAGGTGCAAACCTAATCATATCATTCCGCGAAGGCATCAGCTTCACGATTCCGGAAGATGCGGGCTACATGGTGTACGAAAGGAACGGCAACAGCGGTATTCGCCACCTGTGCGTCTCCTCCTACAATAACCTGGGGCTTGCTTTCGAGCTGCTCATCGATGTCTTCCAGCTCGACGGGGCGCCTGCGACTCCCATCGACATCCTGGGGCGAAGCATCCTGCTCTCAGGCAAAAGAGCCACAGTAGTCCATTCCGATGGCATCGAGCTGGCCGGATTGTCGGGATTCGATCTCACTATGCAGGGCGTGTCATACGACCGTCAGGTGCCCGCAACCGACATGCGCACCGTGTTCCTGACCGATCTGCGAACGGGGATTCTGTTCACCCTAGTCGAACGGCAGCATCGGCCTGCCGAGCACGTAGAGGCGCTCGACAGCATACTGGCAACTCTCAGCTTTGCGATCGGCGATGGCGGAAATGCATGACAACCCGGGGCAGTGTGTCCAAATCAGCCGGAAAACGGCCGAAAAATAGTGTCTTTGCTACTTGACTCCTCTTGGAAACTCTACTATTATTTTGCTTGGAGGTACCAAGGAACCATACTGAAGGGGGGCTGCAGAAATGAAGTCTACAGGCATTGTCCGCAAGGTGGACGAACTGGGTCGCGTCGTCATACCCATTGAACTTCGCAGAACGTTGCAGATCGCGGAAAAGGACTCACTGGAGATCTATGTTGATGGAGAAAAGATCATACTCAAGAAATACGAGCCCGCCTGCATCTTCTGCGGCAACGCGGACGGAATCCGCATCTTCAAGGACAAGAACATATGCAAGGAGTGCTTCGACCTGATGAAGAGCGTGGGTTAGGGCGACCAACCCATCGTCTTCACTGAGCATTCTG
>DAOPWT010000077.1:0-7688 GCA_035351775.1 Bacillota bacterium
CGGGCAGCGCCCATCATCCGGATTATCTCTGTCTGATCCTCCGGATCCAGCTCCTGGACTATGTCGGCAGCCTTGTCAGCCGGTATGGCATGGAAGAAAGCGGTGCGGGCCGAATCGTCGAGCAGTTCCAAGATGTCGACTACGTCCGCGGGATGTAGGGAATCTACCAGGCTGGTCAGCGCTTCAGTGGAGCCATCGGAAAGCAGTTGCTTGACTTGTTCTACAAGGACAGTGTACCTATCATCCACAACAACACCCCCTTCTAGGGGCGTACGCACCGACCTACCGGAACGGCGAACGTCGCCCCAGACTGGTTTTGAGCGGGTCTACTCGACTTCGACGCAGGGCTTAGCAGTATGAACCGCTTCGTACTGCCTGGGTCTCCGTCCACCAATTTTCCCCCCTTGTTAGCCAATATGAAGTGAGCATCGAGAGCCTCTCACCGGCTCACCCTGGTAATTATACTATCTCCTCTCCAGGATGTCACTCCCGGGGCGAATACCGGGGCGCATCCCATGGGCGTAGATCACGGATGGGCTCAGCAGATGTATGGGATGGTTCGCCCGAATGTGGTAGAATTAGCTTGTAAGCTGTTACGCGCGTTTCAGGTTAGGGGGAGTTGCGTGATGAGTGGTCTGCGGGAGGCGGCGCTTGTAGCAGTTCGCGACTTGATGGGAGCGACCCCTGGGGAGACTCTCCTCGTAGTGATGGACGGCGGCACGCGCAATGTGGGCTATGCTCTGTACCAGGCGGCGGCCGAACTTGGGTGTGAGGCCATGGCCATCGAGATGATCGAGCGCACAAATCACGGTGAGGAGCCGCCTGCGCCGGTGGCGGCCATCATGAAGCATGTGGATATTGTGCTCGCTCCCACCAGCAAGTCCATTAGTCACACCACTGCCAGGGCCGAAGCATGCGCTGCGGGGGCGCGGTGCGCCACATTGCCCGGCATCACTGAGGATTGCATGGCGAGGACTCTGGGCGCCGACTACGCGGCAGTTGGCGCGCGGTCAAGGAGATACGCCGACGTGCTCACGCGCGGTGCCACTGTCAGGATCACCAACGGAGACGGCACCGATATCACGATGTCGCTGGTCGGTCGTCAAGGCAGTGCTGACTCAGGCGTATACCATAATCCAGGCGATTTCGGGAACCTGCCCGCGGGCGAGGCATACATCGCTCCGCTGGAAGGCACGGCAAGCGGTGTATTTGTGGTGGACGGGGCCATGGCGGGCGCAGCTTACCTCGGCGAGCGTATCATGATACACGTGCGCGACGGCTATGCAACAGATATTCGGGGCGAGGCTGCCGCGACTGCGCTTCGAAAGATGATCGACCCTCTGGGCCGTCCGGCCCGGAACATAGCTGAGCTCGGCATAGGCACCAATGAGAAGGCGAGGATCACCGGCACAGTCCTCGAGGATGAGAAGGTCATGGGCACCATACACATAGCGCTTGGCGACAATAGTCACATGGGAGGTACAGTGGCCGTACCTAGCCATCTCGATGGCATTGTGCTCGCTCCCACAGTGGTTGTGGATGGTGTGACGATAATGGAATTAGGGAACCTTATCCTGTAGGCGTTTTCTCTGAAGCCAGCGATGATCAGGCCCCGCGCATTTCCATCCGAAACACGTTCACCAGGAGGAGGAGATACGGATGGGAGACCGCATCTTGGCCAGCCGGGCGCGGTCGCGCGTCCGCAAGCGTGTGGATGGCCGCAGGAAACCGGCGGATTTCGCAGACAGCGACATTGTGGACGCTATCCTGGTCGAAGTCGAGTGGGAGGACGAAGGGAATTCCGACACTGCCCTGGAGGGATGGTGGTCGGATCAATGGGGCCCGCCGGCACGTCATCCTTCAAGGGATGAGTAGAACGCGGGTTGGCGGGGTAGCAGCCGGGAGGTGATCATGTGAGGGAGTTTGTCCATCTGCACCTACATACTCAATACTCCCTCCTGTGAATGGACGGGGCTGCAAGGACGGACAAGCTGCCGAAACGCCTGCGTGAGTTGGGCATGGGCGCTTGTGCTATCACCGACCATGGATCTCTGTTCGGAGCGGTCGATTTCTACCGGACCTGCCGCGAGAGCGAAGTCAAGCCGATCATTGGCTGTGAGGTGTACGTTGCCAACCGCACCAGGCACGACCGTACCCCGCGGGTGGACGACGATCCCTATCACCTAGTGCTTCTGGCCGAAAACCAGCAGGGCTACAAGAACCTTCTGAAATTGTCGAGCATCGGCTACACCGAAGGCTTCTACTACAAGCCGCGGGTTGACAAGGAGGCCCTGTCGGCGTATTCGGAGGGGCTCATAGCGCTCTCGGCATGCCTTTCAGGTGAAGTGTCGAGCCACATCGCGCGTGGACGGGCCGAAGCGGCTGAACGGGCTGCGGCCGAGTACCGCGACATCTTCGGCTCAGGCTCATTCTTCCTGGAAGTGCAGGCCAACGGCATGCGTGAGCAGGAACGCGTCAATTGCGACATGGTTGCGATGGGCGCAAGGCTGGGAATACCTCTCGTCGCCACCAACGACGTGCATTACCTTCGCCGTGAAGACGCCAGGGCGCATGAAGTGCTGCTCTGCATACAGACCAGCACTTCGATGGACGATCCCGGGCGTATGCGGTTCCCGACCGATCAGTTCTACCTGAAGTCGCCGGATGAGATGTATCAGGAGTTTTCCGAGATTCCCGAGGTCTGCGCCGAGACGGCGCGGATCGCCCAACGCTGCAACGTCGAGCTGGATTTCGACACTCTCCACGTCCCCGAGTTCGCTCCGCCGGAGGGCGAAACCCTCGATAGCTACTTAAGGCGAGTGTGCATGGAGGGCGCGGCGCGGCGTTTTGGACTCATATCGGATGAGGTGCGCGCGCGGCTCGATTACGAACTGGATGTCATATCGAGCATGGGTTACTCCGGCTACTTCCTGATCGTGTGGGATTTCATCAGGTTTGCGAAGAGCAAGGGCATTTACGTAGGCCCTGGCCGAGGGTCGGCGCCCGGAAGCCTCGCGGCGTACTGCCTGGGCATCACCGACATCGATCCTCTCCGGTACAATCTGCTGTTCGAGAGGTTCCTGAACCCGGAGCGCGTCACCATGCCCGACATCGATATCGACTTTTGCTGGGAACGGCGTAGCGAGGTAATCGACTACGTCACGAGCAAATATGGCGCTGATAGAGTTGCGCAGATCATCTCCTTCGGCACCATGGCCGCGCGCGCAGCCATCAGGGACGTCGGGCGGGCGCTTAAGGTGAGCTATGGCGATGTTGACCGCATAGCGAAGCTGGTGCCTGCCGAACTCAACATGACCATTGACCGGGCCCTGGAGATGTCGCCTGAGCTGGCCACAGCTGCGGCGGAGAATGAGCGAATTCGCACGATGGTTGATATAGCCCGCGCAGTGGAAGGGATGCCCCGTCACCCGTCGGTTCATGCCGCTGGAGTTGTGATTTCGAAGGAACCTTTGACCGAGCATGTACCTCTATATAAATCGGGGGACGGAGTGGTGACCACCCAGTACCCAATGGAAGACCTCGAACGATTGGGGATCGTGAAGATGGACTTCCTTGGGCTGCGCACACTGACGGTGATTGGCAATACGGTAGAGATCGTGCGCCACACGCGCGGCGAGGAACTGGACATTGGCAACATACCGCTAGACGATCCGGAAGTCTACGAGATGTTGCGGCGGGCCGATTCGGCGGGTGTGTTCCAGCTCGAGAGCAGCCTGTTTCAGAACCTGCTCCGCGAGGTGAAACCCACGCGGTTCGAAGACATCATTGCTCTGATCGCCCTGGGCAGGCCGGGCCCGATGGTCATGACCGGCGATTTCGTCCGGGGCAAGCATGATCAGGCCAGTGTGACGTATCTCCACCCAGCGCTCAAGAGGATCCTGGAGCCCACGTATGGGGTGATGCTCTATCAAGAGCAGGTGATGCAGGCTGCAAGCCAGCTTGCTGGGTTTAGCCTGGGTGAGGCTGATGTGTTGCGGCGCGCCATGGGCAAGAAGAAACCCGAAGTCATCGCAGGGCTCAAAGGTAGATTCCTGGATGGGGCTCGCGAACGCGGCGTGGGGGACGATGTTGCCGCGGAGGTCTTTTCTCTCATCGAGAGGTTTGCGGGGTACGGGTTCAACAAGGCTCACAGCGCAGCGTATGCGTTGATATCGTATGAAACCGCATATCTGCGATGTCACTACTTCCCCGAGTTCATGGCTGCGACGCTGACGAGCGTGATGAGCGCTCCGGAACGTGTCGCAATGTACATAGATTCATGCCGGTGTAGGGGCGTCGGGGTGCTCGGGCCGGATGTGAACGAAAGCCTCAAAGGTTTCACGGTGCGCGGCGACACGATCCGTTTCGGTATCGCTGCCGTGAGGAACGTGGGCGAAGCTGCAGCCGACGCCATAATCGCTGCGCGCAAAGCAGGAGGCAATTTCGTGTCGCTTTCGGATTTCTGTGACCGCGTGGACATGGCTGCAATGAGCCGCAAGGCGCTCGACAGTTTGATCAGGTGCGGCGCCTTCCAAGCCTTCGGGAACAGGCGTGCGCTCCTTGCAGTGATGGACCAGGTCTGCGACGGAAGCGCTGCTAGGCAGCGTCAGCAGCAGTCGGGGCAGGCATCCTTCTTCGATCTTTTCGACAGGCCGTCGCAGTTTGGACAGGCTGAAGCGACCCTCCCGAGCGTGCCGGAGTTCAGGCAAGATCAGATACTCGCCATGGAGAAGGAGTTGCTGGGCCTGTATATCTCGGGGCATCCGCTGGCATTTCTGTCGGACGTGATAAGCAAGCTATCTACCGTGGCTGTCCGGGATCTGCCCGATGTTCCGGATGGCGCGAGTGTGACTCTGGCAGGAGTGGTCGCCGGTCGGAAGCAGATATCCACCAAGACTGGGCAACCCATGGCTTTTGTCCAGATAGAGGACATGACCGGGCAGGCAGAGGTGGTTGTGTTCCCGCGCGTGTATGAGCAGTACGCCCAGCTACTTGCCCCCGATGCTCCGGTGACGGTGAGGGGGAGGGTAGATGTCAAGGAGGATGGGGTGAAAGTGCTGGCAGACACGGTTTCAGCCCTGCCGTCGTCGTAGCTCGAAAACATGGAAGGAGAATCAGTGCTAGAATGGAACATCGGACATAATAACCGGGCAAGGCCAAACGGTACAGGTTCAGGACATCCGAAATGCCGAGCGTGCGTAACCGCGCTCAAGATGGGGGGCGGCTGGCATGTGGGCGGTTGTACACATCGCGCCAAATAGAGCCGAAGCAGAGCTCACAAAGCACATGCTGGAGGCGGAAGGAATCCTGGTTATGCTGAGGCCCATGGGCATCCCGCACATGGGCGACTCTGCAAGCGTTGAGATCCTTGTTCCAGAAACCGAGGCCGAGGAGGCCCGGGACATACTGGACGAATACTGATCATGATCTGTCCTCGTGTGATGGGGGGATCCGATATGAGACGAATCGCTGTCGTTACCAGCGGCGGAGACGCGCCCGGGATGAACGCCTGCATCCGGGCCGTGGTCAGGAAGGCTCTATACCACGGGCTGGAGGTTGTGGGTGTCAGGCGCGGTTTTCACGGTCTGGTCGCTGGGGATTTTGCTGAGATGAAATCGCGCACTGTTGGCGACATTCTTCAGCGTGGTGGCACTATTCTGAAATCGGCGCGCTCTGAGGAGTTCAGGACCGAAGAGGGACGCGCGAAGGCTCTGCTCCAGCTGAGGACATATGAGATCGATGGCGTCATCGGCATCGGGGGCGATGGCACACACGCCGGACTCAATCTTCTTTCTAAAATGGGTATGCCCACTGTGGGCATACCTGCGACCATCGACAACGATATCGGTTCCACCGACTCCGCCATCGGATTCGACACTGCCTGCAATACGGTAATCGACGCGATAAACAAGATACGCGATACTGCCACATCACACGAGCGAACCTACGTTGTGGAGGTGATGGGGAGAAACTCAGGCCACATCGCGTTGGCAGCGGGGTTGGCCGGAGGCGCTGAGAGCATACTGATTCCAGAGGTCGAGTTCGACATTCAGCAGGTCTGCGAGAGGATAACCTCAGGCGCTCGCCAGGGTAAGAGCCACAGCATAGTTGTGGTGGCTGAGGGAGCAGAAGGCGCCGTATCGCCGAACAAGGGCGGGCTGCCGGGCGGGTGCGCTTATCGCATAGGCCAGCAGATTGCGGAGCTCACTGGTTTTGAGACCAGGATCATCGTGTTGGGTCACATCCAGCGGGGAGGCGCGCCATCGGTCCGCGACCGGATACTAGCGACGACACTCGGCGCCAAGGCCGTCGACGTACTGCTGTCTGGGTTGGGTAGCGGTGTAGTGGGGGTGCTCGGAAACGAGATTCGAGTGATGTCCTTCGCCGAGGCGCTCTCGATGAAGCGCATGATCAACATGGATTACTATGAACTTGCGAACATACTTTCAAATCTGTAGGTTACCGTCCGCCTCGTATAGGGCTATGGGAATACAAGGATACGGGGTATATGGCCGAAACATCGAAGGCACAATAGCACCAAAGACGGCGGAACCACGTTGGGGAGGGCGTGCATTGAAAGCGACGGGGATTGTACGACGTATTGATGATCTAGGACGGGTCGTAATACCCAAAGAAATCAGGCGGACTCTCAGAATCCGTGAGGGCGATCCTCTGGAGATATTCACCGATCGGGACGGAGAGGTCATCCTCAAGAAGTACTCGCCCATGACGGACCTGAGTTTCTTCGCGCAGGAATACGCGGACTCGCTGTATGATGCCACGGGGTGCATCGCAGCGATAGCAGACGACCACGAAGTCGTGGCGGTGGCCGGCGCTCCGAAGAAGCAGTTTGTGGAGAAAAGGCTTTCTGAACAGGCTGAGGATATCATGAAGTCCCGCGAAACCCTGGTGTCGAACGTACCAAACGAGAATCCGGTAGTTGATAACGCTCAGTTCGAGAGCCAAGTAATGGCGCCGATTCATGCCGGCGATGAACCTCAGGGCTTGGTGGTTCTGATGTCAAAGGAACCACGGCAGATGGGATCGACCGAGACCAAGCTCGTGGAGACAGCCGCCGCATTCCTGGGCAAGCAGCTACTGCAGTAGGCCTGTTCCGCAGGCCTGCGGATCCGATATCGTCGCCGACGCACCGGGGTTCGTGCGCGAACGAGTGCGCGAGACTGGCTCGGTTTGCTGTTCGGCATCGCCTATACCCCGGGCGGGGAGAGCCGAATGAGCCCCGTGATCGGCGACGTGTCCATTGGCTCTGAGAGACCTGCTGGAATGCGCGCAAGCCCTCGAGAAGGCTCACGCGTGTTCCGGCAGGTTTTGTTTGCCGCGATGGGGCGGACTTGGCTTCGGCCTAACAGCAGCTAGGGCGCATGGGTTCCAACAGTGGTTCACGGCCTCGGCGCGGGCGGCGTCGTCGGTGATCGCTTCCTGTACCCTACGGGACACCTTTTTGGGCCATCCTGCGTCGGTTTGCGCAGGACGTGCGAAAACCCTGTCCCACAGGGCACAGGCTCGTGGATCCCGTTGGTAGGTGTTGCGCCGCACGAAATCCTTGGCTACGAAAACCCCAGCTAGGGCGCATGGGTTCCAACAGTGGTTCATGGCCTCGGCGCGGGCGGGATCGTCGGTGATCGCTTCCTGTACCCTACGGGACACCTTTTTGGGCCATCCTGCGT
>DAOPWT010000077.1:7788-8088 GCA_035351775.1 Bacillota bacterium
CGGTTTGCGCAGGACGTGCGAAAACCCTGTCCCACAGGGCACAGGCTCTCCGCGACCCAGGACGGTGGCGACCACAATCGCCACCCGCACCCGACATTGAGGGGCGCAAAGTGCAGGAAGTGCTGGGGAGGGGTGACGGTTGCGTGCGGACCAGGCCCGTGGTAGAATAATGCTGCGCCGAAGTGGCGGAACGGCAGACGCAGATGACTCAAAATCATCCGATCGCAAGGTCGTGAGGGTTCGAATCCCTCCTTCGGCACCAAGTTTACTGTATGGCCAGCTAGATGGTCACAATAATGC
>DAOPWT010000078.1:0-8083 GCA_035351775.1 Bacillota bacterium
CGTACGTACGCCCTCGGGACAGGTTCTTTTCACTTTGGGTTTGGTTGGCTATAGTATGATGCTTCGCAGGGGCCATGACCTGGCTACTGTCAGAAAAGTCGACTTAAGCTGAACGGCTAGACTTTGGCCTGCGCCGTTATCCTGAGCAGGTTTTCGCTCAGCAAGTTCGCTCTCCGAAAGGCCGTCCTTCCTGTGGCGCGCCTTGATGGCGATGACAACAATATCCCGCCGGCGAAGTGAGAACATGGCCGCAGCAAGCCCCAGGGTCACCACACACAACACGGAGAAGACGGAAGCGCGTCCCCATCTGTCCAGCGCTGCCCCCAGGGGACTCACGGACACCGCCGCACCCAGGTTTCCGACGAGAAGGGTAAGCCCGGAGTAGAAGGCATACTTCTCAGGAGGAAATGTGGCGTTCTGATAGGCCACTGCCCCGGAGAGGAACGAGGACAGGCCCAATCCAGTGAGCAGCCTTCCCACGGCGATTGTGGCCGGGACCTGCGCAAATGCAAAACCCAGAGCTCCGCCGGCCGTCACCACTAGCCCGACAGACCCAATGAAGAGAGGTCCGTGCCTGTCGTTGAGCACTCCGCTGAGGGGCTGCATTAGAGCGTACGAATAGAAGTACAGGCTGGAAATCAGCCCGGTAAGCGTAGCGCTCATACTCCATTCGGTTGCCAGCTGCGGAAGAACAACCGCTGCCGAGATTCGGTAGAAAAACGAGAAGAAGAAGGCGCACACCAGAAGCGCAAAAGGCAGGATACCAGCTGTAGAATCCGACGGCCGAACCCTCATTGTCGAACCTCCCAGAAAAATGGCCCATAGCACACTCCGATTCTACCGTGTTCGGGCAGGGTGGACAAGATTGGGGTGTAGCGGGCAGCCGCAACGGGTGCGTGTAAGGATTGTGGGCAATAGCAATTGGAAAACCGTGTAGATATCGCCAGGCGGGATAGTGAGCGGGAAAATGATGTCCTCCCCGATCATTACGGTGGGTTATTGGCTGAGGGGGCCATGTTCACCTCGCTGAAATGGCTATTTAGCTGGTCTTGGGCATCATGGCCTCCGGGCAAAAGGGCTGGAGCTGGCATATTGTCGATTTCTGAGCGTATCCCTCGGCGGATACCCCCGGGGGTATACCACTGAGCCACAGCAGTCATCTTTCTGTCCATCAGCACGCCCACGGATCTACCCCCGGACCCATCCCGAGGTGTATTGCTGGAGCTGCCCCGGATCTATCCCCGGATTCATCCCTGGGTCTATTCCTGGACCCGGTGCGATTCCAGCTGCTTGGGCTGTGGCCCTGGCGGGACCACACGCCTGAATGCGGGGGATCTGCGACGCTGAAAGCCATAATCCTTACACGCACCCCGTCGCTGATGGCTCCTTGCTACGGCGACGAATCCTGTGCTAAGCTTCACTTATGGACGGTGAGACAGATTGATCCTTCACGCAGCCTGGCTTCCTTTCGCTGACGCAGCCGTGGGGGCAGTGCCCGCGGCGAGTGCACTAGCAGAGTATCAAGCCGCGCCGGCGCCCGGAGGGCGCCTTTTCATATGGGGCGAATCGCCCGAGCGTCTGGGCCTGAAGTTGCGCGGTCGCAAGGGCCCTTTCCCCGGGCATCCATTCCAAGCCTCTGCCACTGAGCTGATGCAAGCATTTGCTCTCCTTGTGGACGCTGCCGGCTGTCGTCAGAATAGCAATCGAGGCACAGTAGGGTCGGCAGCCGGGCCCGATGCGGTGCGCGCCAGCGCAAGGCTGGTACAGAAGCCGAAGAAGAGCCATGCCCTCATGCTGCTCCCTACAGAAGACGGGTATCCCACCCCATCGCCCGCTCTGCTCCGGCAGGCGCGCCGTGTTCTGCCGGTTGCGCGCCTCGAGCAATGGACCGCCAACGGCGGTTCGACCAGCCCCAGCCCGCATAGCGCAGACTTCTTCCAGGCCACCGGAGTGAGCATCAGTGCGCTCGATGTCATTCGTCTGCTCACGGTACTGCCACAGTCCTGCCGGGACGATGGAGGCGACTGTCCTGAGCCCGACGGCACACTCGCCAAATTCGGGCCCGCAGCCACTCCGGGCAACGATTTCGCTTTTTGGGCACAGGCGTCCAAATTGGCGCTTGAGCTGATGGCCAGGCAGAAGTTCATGCCCGACATCTGCCCCTTTGTGGACGACTCGCGAGCGAGAGCTGTGTGGCGCCCGCTATGGGAGTATGCGCAGGACGTGTCGCGCTTTCGCGCGCTGGCCGACGCCATGCCCTTGCTGTGCAGGGCTGTGTGGTCGCTTGAGGAGTCCGAATCGGCCCGCATCGTGCCTTCGGACGTGATCTTGCGCAGTTTCATCGATACTTCAACGGATGAGACTGTCAGGGGCATGCTGGCTATGGAGCGCAATATTCGATGGGCCGATTCCATTGCCAGGCAGGAGTTTGACGACGCCGAGCGCCGATTGCTGGAGATGGCCATGCTCAGCAACAGGCGACCGGCCTGCGCCTGGATATGCAGCCTCAACAAGGAGAAGCCCGAGATCCGGCTGGAAGTGGCCCACCTCGACTCAGTCCGCCGGGGCATCAGCGACTGGATAGCCGCCGCGAGCCTGCGTCAGGCGCCTGCCTCCAGCGTTCCCTCGGCTTCCGCCGCGAACGGTTTCCGCACCTGTTTTCGCCTGGAGCCGCCGGATACCGGAGCCGACGTCTGGACGCTTCATTATTACCTCCAGGCCGCCGATGACCCCAGCGTTCTGGTGCCCGCAGCCCGTGTATGGGAAGAAAGCGGCAGCATGCTGCGCTTCCTGGGCAGACGGTTCGAGAACCCCCACGAACGTCTGCTGGCAGACCTCGGCCAGGCCGCACGGTATTTCCCCGCAATAGAGACAAGCCTCGACACAGCGACGCCTGAATCTTGCGAACTCACCACCGCCGACGCCTACTCGTTCCTGCGCGAGGTCTCCCCGCAGCTTGAACAGCTGGGCCTCGGAGTGCTCACCCCGCCCTGGTGGGAACGGGTGTCGAGCGGCCCCGCCAAGCTGGGAATACGCCTTAAGGTGAAATCCGACCTTTCGCACGACGCCGGCGCCGGTGAGGCCAACGTTGCGCCCCGCTTCTCTCTTGATAGTCTGGTTGATTACGACTGGCAGGTAGCCCTGGGCGACGAGGCCATGAGCAAGGACGAATTCCGCCGGCTCGCGGACCTCAAAATCCCGCTGGTGAGAGTGAGAGGCGAGTGGGTAGAGATCAACCCCAGGCAGGTTGAATCGGCCATCGCCTTCTGGGAACAGCGCGCCCGCCGCCACGGCCTCACTGTGCGGGATGTGCTGACGATGTCGCTAGCCGGGGCTGTCGCCGCCGAGACCGATTCCGCCGGAGCCGACGCCGCCGGCCCGGAGGTTGACTCGCGCGCGGACGAGGCCGGTCTTCCGGTTGTGGGCATCGATATGGATAAGGCTTTGGCCGATCTGACCGCACGTCTCACCGCTGGAGAGCGGATCCGCGAGCTGCCCGAACCCCGCACGCTCAACGGCACTCTCAGGCCGTATCAGATCCGCGGCCTGTCGTGGCTGGCCTTTCTCGAGCGCTATGGGCTAGGTGCCTGCCTGGCTGACGACATGGGGCTCGGCAAGACAGTCCAGGTAATCGCGCTTTTGCTCCGAGCGAAGGAAGAGGGGACGCTTGATGCGCCCACCCTGCTCGTCTGCCCAACCTCAGTCGTCGGCAACTGGCAGCGCGAGTTGGCACGGTTCAGCCCATCACTAGGTGTCATGATCCACCACGGCCCAGGCAGACTGACAGCCGACGACTTCGCGCAGGCCGCCGCCGCTTGCGACGTGGTTCTGACTACCTATGCCCTCCTGCCGCGCGATGAGACAACTCTCAGCCAGGTCAAATGGAACGCGGTCGTGCTCGACGAGGCGCAGAACATTAAGAACCCCGAGGCAAAACAGAGCAGAAGCGCCCACCGCTTAGGCGCCGGGTTCCGTGTGGCCCTCACCGGCACGCCCGTGGAGAACCGCCTGTCGGAACTGTGGTCGATCATGGACTTCCTGAACCCCGGCTACCTGGGATCGTTCGCAGATTTCCGGCAGCACTACGCGATCCCGATAGAGCGCTATCGAGACGCAAAGGCGTCCAGTCGTCTGCGCAGCCTGACGCGTCCTTTCATACTGCGCCGTGTGAAAACCGACCCGCGGATCATCCAGGACCTGCCCGAAAAGCAGGAGGCCAAGGTATACCCCAGTCTCACCAGGGAGCAGGTTACTCTGTATGAGGCCGTCGTCCGCGACATGCTCGATAAAATCGAAAGCGCAACGGGCATGGAACGCAGAGGGATCATCCTGTCTACACTGCTCAAACTCAAGCAGGTGTGCAACCACCCGGCGCAATTCCTGCACGACAAGAGCAGCCTTGAAAACCGCTCCGGGAAACTGACCCGACTCGCGGAGATGCTGGAAGAGGCCGTAGGCGAGGGCGACCGGGCGTTGGTGTTCACTCAATTCGCCGAGATGGGGTCGATGCTCCAGACGTATCTGTCGCGGGCTCTCGACTGTGAGGTCTTGTTCCTCCATGGCGGAGTGCCGCAGAAGGTCAGGGACAAGATGATCCAGCGGTTCCAGAACGATCCTTCCGGCCCGCCCGTCTTCATACTGTCGCTCAAAGCCGGCGGCACGGGGCTCAACCTCACGCGCGCAAGTTACGTGTTCCACTTCGACCGCTGGTGGAATCCTGCCGTCGAGAACCAGGCCACCGACCGGGCGTTCCGTATAGGCCAGACCAAGAACGTGCATGTCTACAAGTTCGTGACGGCCGGGACTGTGGAGGAACGCATCGACCAGCTGATTGAGGAGAAGAAATCCCTGGCTGAAGGGATAATCGGCACAGGCGAGGATTGGATAACCGAGATGTCCACCGACCAGCTTCGCGACCTGTTCGTGTTGAGACGCGAGAGCCTCGCAGAAGAAGAGGAGGCGCAATAAGATGGCCAGAAAGGACGAATTCGGCGGCACATGGTGGGCCAAGAGATGGACATCCGCCCTCGAGCGGCTGGGCTGGTCAAGCCGCCTGCAGCGAGGAAGGACGTACGCTCGGCAGGGTAACGTTCTCGAGGTCAAGGTCAGCCCGGGGAGAATCGATGCCCGGGTGCAGGGGTCGCGCAGAAGACCCTACAGGGTCACTATCAACATCGAACCCCTGAGCGATTCCGATTGGAACGAAGCAGCGTCGGCCATGGCTGAGCACGCCTCGTTCGCCGCCCGGTTGCTCGCAGGCGAGATGCCGGAGAATATCGAAGACGCATTCGATCGATGCGACACTCCGCTCTTCCCCGGGTCCGAACAGGATATCGAGATGTCATGCACATGCCCTGACTGGGCCAACCCGTGTAAGCACACCGCGGCCGTATTCTACGTGCTTGGCACGGAGTTCGACCGAGATCCGTTTCTCCTCTTTCTGCTTCGAGGGATGTCCAAGGAGCGCTTGCTGGCTGCTCTGCGTGAAAAGCGCGCCCAGGCCGCAGCCTCCACTGAGGCGAGCGCCGCAGGCGCACGCGCCGACGGGAATCGAGCCGAGGGCGGCGGCAGCAAGCCCGATGGCGCAACCGAGAGCAGTGGCAATACATCCGAGATCGGACCTGACGTGGTAGAGCAGTTCCTTCCCCTGATCCAGGAGGGGCTCGATTCCTTCTGGGCCGGAGATGCGGCAGCTGCTGAATCGCTGCGCATCGACGTAACCGCCCCGGAAACGCCCCTCGGCATCATAAAGCGTCTCGGCGTACCCGAGTTCTGGGCACGTGACAGGGTTCTCTACAATTCTGACTTCATAGCCATCATGAAAGACTACTACCAGACCGTAACCCGTCGCGCGCTCGCCCTGGCCTACCGCGATACGGCCTCCGCCGAGCAGGCTGACAAGACCGCGCCGTGACCCGTACCGCGACCTATTCGCTTGCGAATCCCGTCCGGCGCAAGAACCCAGTCCGACCGATGATCCTCGCAAGTTCCTGACGTTCGGCTTCACCCAGCGGCAGCATTGGCCGGCGCGGAAGTCCCCCGTACAGCCCGATAATATCCATGGCGGCCTTGAGCCCCGGCACACCCCATCTGCTGGTAACAGCCCGGTTAATCTCCATCAGCTTGAGCTGCAACTCGCGAGCTCCCCGGACATCGCCCTGATCGAACAGTCTGATAACGGCCGCGCACTCATCGGGGAACACATTCGACACGGCCGCCGTCGCCCCCACCCCGCCAACAGCCAGCGTAGGCAGGAGGTAGCTGCCGGATCCGGCGAACACCGCGAAGCCTTCCCTGGCCATCGCTACTATCTCGGCGATCTGCACGATATTGCCCGAGCTGTCCTTTAGCCCTGCAATGTTGGGATGGTTGGAAAGCTCGGCCACGAGTTCCGAGCCCAAGTTGAGACCTGTGTTGCCCGGCATGTTGTAGATAATCACCGGAATGGGAGACTCATCGGCGACCGCTCTGTAGTGGGCGGCCAAAACGGCATTTGTCATTGCATTCTTGTAGAAGTGCGGCGGCAATACCAGCGCTGCCTGCGCTCCGAGCTCTGCTGCCTTCTGCGTCAGCCGAATGGTGTCACGTGTGGTCTCCTGCCCCGTGCCCGCGATGACCAGCCTGCGGCCTGCATTCGCCTGGATCACGGCCTCTATCAGGCGCACCTTCTCGTCCCACGACAGATAAGGCGCCTCCCCATTCGACCCGAACACCACAACCCCGGCAAGCCCCGAACTAGCCCACCGCTCCATGTTGCCTCGAACCGCGCTCAGCGAGACCTCCCCGTCCTCGCCCAGCGGCGTCGGAATCGGAGCGAACACACCCTTAAGGTCCTTCCTGTCGATACCAGACATGAGCATGCCTCGCTTTCTCAATCGATGCAGCCCAATTGTATCGTACCTTTACAGAGTTCGCGAAGGTCCGCAGCCTGGCGCCCAGTGGCCCCGCGGCCTACGCCCCACCGCTCGGCGCCGGTTGCACAAGTCGCGTAGATCACTCGCTGGCGCGCCAGGCGAGCTTGCGGGACGCGGCCCAGAGTGAGAGGAGCGTCCATGCAGCTAAGAACCTGATTTCACGCCAGGTTCGGCTCGTGACGCGGCCGGCCACTGATGCGAGCAGGGCATTAGCAACGTATGTAGTCGGGAGGAGCTTCGCCGAAGGTGGAAAGCAGGAAGACCATCTGCCGCTCTCCGCCGCTCGCGGCATCCACATCTAGCCGGTTACCCCAGCAGCGGAAGATACGCACTCGCCTTCACCTCATGCGCCAGCCGCGCAGCTCTTGCAGCCCTCTCGACCAGCTGCCCCTCGTAGGATCGCCCGATCTCGTCCCAGTTCACCGCTGGTCGGCGGCGGGGAGCCCGGCTTACCTCTACCTTCACGTTCGCTATCGTGATGATCATGATCAGCACCTCCGTTTGAGTTGAGCCTCAACATTATTAACGTGTTCATCAATATCTTAAACTATGTGATGGATGATGTCAATACCGCATGCTCAATCCCGCGTCAGATCGTACGTGCCACCGCCCGCGTCAACCCGGCATGCGCCGGCCGCGGGCCCAAATGGCCGTCTAGCTCTGCGCGTTAGGGGCATTCATGGAGCGATCCGGGCGCAAAGGCTGAACTGTCCCGAATCCATTGCCGTTGGCACGAGGCCTGTAGGGTGCCAATGTGGAAATGAGTGCTTCCGACTCGGTAGCGAGCCGTGTATACCTACCTTACGCTGCAAGTTCGTCAGGAAATGTGTCTTTAGCTGGCCTTTTGTGATGCGCTCATATTATCGACGGGTTTTCGCGGACCCGTCGCGAATCCGGATGATGGCTGATGCATATCGCGATGCATATCTGCATAGGGGGCGTACGATGGAATGATCTGGAGTCCTCAGCGGCATTCGATGGGATGTCATGGCGGACACATGGGTTAGTTTGCTAACAAACACCATCTTCAGTTGGGCCAGATGGGGATACATGTAAGACCTGCTAGGTCTCAGGCGTTCTATGCGTCTATACGTTCCGTTATGCACCACCCATTGTCCATTTTATCGACACATCGCCGAAAATGCGTTCATAAAATCGACACCTAGATT
>DAOPWT010000079.1:0-8064 GCA_035351775.1 Bacillota bacterium
TTGGCGGGAGACCGCCCGGGAGAGTAGGTCGCCGCCGGATTTTTTTATTTGTGTCAAGGGCTCGCGCATCCAGGTAGGAGTTGAAGCGGCAGTGTGGCTTCTCGACTCGTACGTTACGATTCTTGTGATCTCATACCTGATCGGGGCGTTGCCGGCGATTCACCTCCCCGCATTTGTGCGCCCGGTGGGTATCCGTGCGCCCTGGCTCTCGCCGGTTCTGCGGGGGATGGGCGCGGTGGGCCTCGCGCGCGTCTGTGTCGGCACGCCTATAGCCATGACCGCTGCCGGCCTGGCTGTGGTCGTGGGAGCGACATGGTCATTGCTGGTCCCCGGTCGGCGAGGGCTAACCGTCCCCGCCGCCGTTGGCGTTGGACTCATGGTGTCGCCGGAGGCGGCATGTGTTAGCGGTTTCCTTGCATACATCGTCGCCAGAGCATTGCGTGGACGACGCGACATGCTGCCGCTAGTGCCCACAATCGCCGGGGGGATTGTGTATCCGCCTCTGGTCTGGCAGTTCGAACGGTTCGACCTTCACCTTATCCTCGCGGCTGTTCTCGCGCTGATCTGCATATACGAGGCGCTTCCTGCCCTGCCTCGGCACCTCGGAGGCCGGGGAACGCGGAACTTGCGAGATCCGTCGACAAGGCCGGCGTTGCTAAAAGCAGTGATTGCGAGGGTGGGAACAGCGCTTCTGATCGTCGGCCTTGTGGCTGGAATCCTCCTGAACCGACATGTGTATCGAGGGTTCGGGATGGGCGTGGAGATCTTCAGGCGGGGCTCGAACGAGTTCAGCCTAGTTGCCCTGACTTTCGACGACGGGCCAAATCCCGAATACACGCCGCTCATTCTCGATACGCTCAAGGCCAAAGGGATTCATGCCACGTTCTTCCTCGTGGGTGAGGAGGTAGAGCGCTACCCGGATCTTGCGCGGCGCATTGTCGAGGAAGGCCACGAGGTGGGGTCTCACACATATTCGCACAGGAACATGATGGGCCTACAGGCCGACCTCGTGAGACAGGAGATCATCCGCGCTGAGGACGCTATCACGCGGGCATGCGGAGAGCCGCCGAGGCTCTTCAGGCCGCCTCGGGGCCTGTACGACGGAAGGCTAGTTGAACAGCTTCGCGAGCGCCGCTATGCATTGGCGCTGTGGTCTATCAGCTCCATGGACTGGGCAGAAACGTCTGAGGCAAGCATGGTCCATCGCCTGTCCAGAATTGTGAGAAATGGCGATGTAGTCTTGTTCCATGACAGCGGCGGGATTATCGCTAACGACGGCGGGTCCAGAATCAACACGGTGCGCGCTCTCCCACATGTTATCGATCGACTCCGGGACCGGGGGTTCGCGTTCGTGACTGTGTCACAGCTGATGTTCGTGTCGGGCCTCGCAGGAGACGAGCCGCCGGAGAACGGAGGCGAGTGATGTGGGAACACGTCCTGTGCATGATGCGGACGTACCGACCGTGGCCGACATCTTCATCCGAGCGTTTCCGGAATCGGTGAGGCACTACTACGGTGCGAGCATCCCGCCGATCGCCGGGTTTCGCGATATCTTCGCATTCCTCGCGCGGGCAGAGCGAGATAACTTCCTTGTGTACGAGGAGTCCGGAGCGGTGGTCGGATATGTTGTCGTGCCGCGAACCATGGGGCGAGTGTGGGCCAAGGCTCTCTTCGGAGGCCATGTCTTTTTGTGGGTCCTTAAGTGGATGCTAGGAATCTACGGCATCTCCTTCAGCCGTATTGCCAGGATACTCGGAAACAAGCTGCTTTTTGCCGCGTACTCCAGCGAGCAATTGCTGCACGGACATGCTCAAGTTCTATCGGTGGCAGTGGCCCCAAGCGCCCAGGGGCGCGGGATCGGCAGGCAACTGGTTCAGGCAGGACTGGAGCTTCTGCGCCGGCAGGGAGCCCGCACGGTGAAGCTGGAGGTGAGGCCGGGCAATGAGCCTGCCAAGCGCATATACTCGAGCCTGGGCTTTCGGGAGGCGGGCAAGTCTCGCGATAGCCAAGGCGAGTGGAGTGTGATGATCGCGCAACTGTAGCCATACCCGCCGTCCCCCTTAATCCCTGCGCCGGCTCTACCAGTGCAAGAACCTCGCGAGAGGCGGCGTGGCGAGCCTTATTGCGCCATGTTCGCATACCTCCTGGCAGCAGTAGCAACGCACGCACTTGTCATAGTTGACGTGCGCCTTCCCGTCGCGCATCTCTATTGCCCCTGCGGGGCAGGCCCGTGCGCATATGGTGCAACCTCGGCACCCGCCTGGGCTGACGGCAGGTCTTGTGGTGAATAGGTTCCTCAGGACCCTACCTGTCGGGCCCGACATGACCCTTTGCCGCATGGACGGGCGCACGGCGAGCGGAGCCCGGAAGTTCGTGGTCCTCAGTGCCTCTATGGGCGGACCAGACAGATCAATCTGCGGGAGGGATGCCGCACCCAAGCCCATCTGGGCCGCGATTCTGATAGGCGGCGACTTGAGGGGGTCTATACCCACTATCAAACAGGCCACTGTGTCTACGGCTACGCCATCTGCGCCCGCCAGCATCAGGCCGAGAGGCGCGGGATCGCCGTTGCGCGGCCCATTGCCGTCCATGCCTATTATGCCATCAAGTATGGACAGGGCGGGACGCGCGGCTGCATAGACCTCGGCGAGCAGGCGCGAGAACACTTCGCAGTCCTGGAACCGCAGATGGAACTGTGCCTTCTGCGTTCCGCAGATGACGCCGAACATGTTCTTCACACATCCAGTGTAGACCACCAGGCCGTGCGACTTGAGCTTGGGAAGGCTGATCACCACGTCGGCCTCCACCACAGGAGTGGCTATCGGGAGCGACGCCGCCAGGCGCCCGGGGCCCAATTCCACTTCGGTCCAGGTGTCGAAGAGGGCAACGGGCACGTCGAGCTCTTCGATGACCGTAAGGAGACCGGATTTCCCGGCTGCCACGCGGAAGCTCTCATATCCCGGGCTTTCGCCCACGACGGGTCTGCCGCCTGCGTCGCGCACCTCTTCAATCACTGCCCTCAGTACTTGAGGGTGGGTAGTCGCACCGCGCTCAGGCGGTGTACCGTGGATCAAGTTCGGCTTTATGAGAACCGTTTGGCCGGGCAGTACGAAGGACCGCATGCCGCCCAGAGGCGCCAGCAATGCCTGCACTGACTCTCTTATGCGGACGCTGTCGTAGTCTGGACACCTTACAACACTGACCTGTGATTTGCTCACTGCAGCTTTGCACTCCTTTGAGACGGGTGTAGCGCGCGCGCGATTGCTCTCGCGATGTCCGTATTATCCAGCATGCCGACGTCGAACCATCCTTCTCCTGGGCCTTCGGCGGAAAGAGGGACGGGAGTACTAGTATGGCCATCGGATCCAAATACGAGCTTGCCGTCGCCGTCCACTCCCAGCTGTCCAGTTTCGTGGTCGGCAGTCACAACGACTAGGGTGTCTCCACGGCTTCTGGCGAACTCGAGCACTGCCGAGACGGCGCTATCGAAGGACGCCATTTCCGCGGCGAGCCCGGCCATATCCATGGCATGGCAGGCGTGGTCGATGCGTCCGCCTTCCACCATCAAGAAGAACCCAGCATCTCCGCTTGAGCCCGCCAGAAGCAGCAGGGCCTTCTCAGCCATCTGGCGCAGGCTAGGCTCCAGAGCGGGATCGCGATCAAGTTCGTAGGGCATGTCCGTCATGGCAAACAGCCCGAGCAGGGGAAGCGTGGACGCGGCCTCGAGCTCGTCCATGTCCATGATGATTGTGTAGCCATTCTCCGCAGCGCTTTCCAGCGCGGGACGCGCGCGCTCGGAGATGGTGGGTACGAAAAACGCCGCGCCCCCTCCCAGCGCCACATCTGGCTTGGCCTCGACCATCGCACGGGCGATATCGCGGCCCAAGTCGCGGTCGAGCATGTGCACTACGAACGCTGCCGGCGTTGCCGACGTGATGGAGCAATTGGTCACAAGCCCAATCAGCCCCCCAGCCGCTTTGACGGACTCTGCGATGCTTGGCAGGCACTTCCCACTTGAGTCGACTCCAAGACGCCCGTTAACCGTCTTGCAGCCTGTTGCCATGGCGGTAGCGGCAGCAGCCGAATCGGTGATGTTGCCGCCGATCGAGGTAGTCATCACGTGCGATCTGACCGGCATCGAGTCCATGGCAAGCTTCCACCCGGCCAATGCAGCGGCCTGCCGACCCGCTTCTACCTGCCCAGGCCCCATCCCGTCGCCTATCATCAGTATGACGTTGCGTGCAGCTTGGGCAGGCTTTTCGGCCACCACAGGCGTCGGCTGGGGCGCGAACGCGACTGATGTGACTGCAAGCACAACGACGGCTACCGACCAAAGCATAGCCGGTCGGGCCTGCCGTCGCGATGTTATATGCAGGAACAGTGCGCGCATCGCAAGAGCCCTCCCTAAACGTCGCTGTATTGGAAATCATAGCATACGACGGCACCGTTGTCAGACCTTGTCCTGACAAGAGGACCAGGATAAGCATTGACCATGGTGAGCGGGCCCGCAGGGTGGGCCAATAGGGTGAGTTGACTGCCCGCAAAACCGCTGTTATCATCAGGGGTGATGGCATGCGCCGCATGGCGTTTGGGACCTAGGCCGTTGGAGAAGCTCTCTGACGGCGTTTTTGTCGGTCTTGTGCCACTGGGATCTGCCCAGCGTCATTGATGACGGGATGTGCTGAGGATACGGGGAGGGGGCGGGACGGGATTTGTCTGGCCTTGGAAAGCTACTTGTCATTGCAACCCCAATAGGGAATCTCGAAGACCTCACGCTTCGCGCCAAACGGATCTTGAGCGAAGTCGACGCGCTGGCGTGCGAAGACACGCGTCACACTCGCATCCTCCTTGCGCGATACGATATACCCAGGCCCAAGCTGCTATTCTCGTATCACGAGCATAATGAGGATCGGGCTGCGCAGAGGATTCTGGGCTTGCTTGCGTCCGGCCAGAACGTGGGCTTGTGCTCCAATGCCGGCTATCCGGGGATCAGCGACCCAGGATACGTGGTGATCAGCCAGGCTGTGTCTCGCGGGTTCGCAGTGGAAGTCATACCTGGCGCTTCCGCCGTTCCGACAGCCTTGCTGTCATCGGGTTTGCCCACTTCGTCCTTTACCTTCAAGGGATTCCCTCCTCGGAAGGCCGGCCGCAGGCGCACGTTTTTGGAGGCCGAACGAGATCTTCCACATACGCTGGTGTTTTACGAATCGCCCAACAGGCTGGGCGCGCTTCTGCAGGCCGCGCTGGAGGTGCTGGGCGACAGGCAGGCTGCGGTCTGTATTGAGCTGACCAAGATGTTTGAGGATGTTCGCCGGGGCCCTCTATCGACTCTGGCCCGTGAGTTCGAGGACGCGAAGGTCAAGGGTGAGGTGGCAGTGGTGATCGCCGGGAACAACCCCAAGTTCGCACAAGACCCAGATGGCTCCGATGATAACGGCCTCTCAGACGGGAGGGTGGAGCCATGAAGGAGTCCATACACACGCTCCATGGCCAGCTGGCCCTGCCGGCGTTCATCCCGGATGCCACTCGCGCCGTCGTCCGTTCCGCGGATTCGGTCGATCTGGAGGAAGCGCACGTGCCAGGGCTGATGGTGAACACATTTCACCTGTCTGCCAGCCCGGGGACTTCGGCGGTGGCGTCAGTCGGAGGCATCCATTCGTTCATGGGTTGGCGGCGCCCGGTCGCGGCCGACTCCGGCGGGTTTCAGGTGTTTTCGCTTCTTTCGGAAAACCCTGCACTGGGCAGTGTCACGGAACGAGGTTTTGTGTACCGCCGCGCAAAGGGCGGGGAAAAGCAGACGCTTACTCCTGAGAAGTGCATTGAACGGCAGTTCAGGATGGGCGCCGATATCATGTTTTGCCTGGACTATTGCACGCATCCTGATGCGCCTGCGAGCATCCAGTCGGAAAGCGTACGGCTGACCGTGGAATGGGCGCGACGGTGCAAGGAGACATTCCTGCGACAGGCAGATCAGCGCCGGCTGGGCGACTTTGAACGACCTCTCCTGTTTGCGGTAGTGCAGGGAGGTGACGACCGCGAACTCAGGAGTGTCTGCGCCGAACAGCTGGCGGAGATCGGATTTGACGGCTATGGGTACGGGGGATGGCCCATTGCCGACGATGGGCGGCTTGTTGACGGAGTGGGTATGGTAGCCGAGCTCACGCCGGATGGAGTGCCCAGGCACGCCCTGGGCATAGGCAAGCCGGAAAACGTGGTGCGGGCGGCCGCGATGGGCTACGACACATTTGACGCCGTGATTCCAACTCGTGACGCCCGCCACAAACGCCTGTACGTATCATGCGATGGTTTTGCTTCGCTCACCTGGAAGGCCGAGGGTTTTTACGAGAACGTCTACATCCACGACGCGAGGTTCGCTCGCGATCGCAGGCCTGTGGAGGAGTCGTGCGACTGCCTGTGCTGTCGGAACTACTCCCGAGCTTACCTGCGTCATCTGTTCGACATCCGAGACTCGCTGGCACTGCGACTGGCCACCATACATAACCTGCGCTTCTACACACGTCTCATGTCACGTATCCGCGAGATGCTGGAGGAGGATCGAGATGGGCAACACGACGGGCGATGTTGATCCTGTATGCGAGATTGTTGCATCGCTCGCTTCCTCCAGGAAATATGCAGGTCTTTGCCCTGACACCCTTCACAGGACGGCTCAGTGGGCGTGGGAGCGATATCCCGATCTGCCCAGGGCGACGAAGGCTGCCAGAAGGAAGCTGCACCAGGTATTCGCCTCCTTCATCCGGGAAGACGATGTCTTAAAGGTGCAACGCCTAATGGGAACCCTTCCGCCATGTGCCGATCAGGATGAGACACGTTCCACTTGCCGCCATATCATGCAACTGCATGCTTCCACACGCGAACGTATGCACATCATGGAGCAGCTGTACCCAGCCTTGTGGGCCGCAATTGGGGGTCCGCCGCGACGTATTGCCGACCTCGCATGCGGGCTACACCCGTTTGCGCTTCCATGGATGGGGCTTCCGCCTGACACGGTGTACACGGCTTATGACATTGACCGGCGGATTGTGGACTCGCTGAACCGGTTCTTTGAGCGTTCGGGCATCTCAGCCATGGCCGAATGCCGCGATCTGCTGGCAGATCCGTCGCGCGTCAGCGCCGATCTGGTCTTGCTGATGAAGGCTCTGCCCGGGCTGGAACAACAGGAAAAGGGCGGCGCAGCGCGAGTTCTGCGGCGACTTGATGCGGAGTGGGTGATAGTGTCGACTCCAACGGCGAGCTTGTCGGGACGTGCGAAGGGGATGTACGAGAATTACGATTCCATGGTATCCCGTCTAGCTGAACAGATGGGGTGGCGGGGTGGGCCGATGCGCTTCGGCAATGAAGCATTCCACATACTGAGAGCTACATCCTGAGCAGATGGGGCTGACAGGCCTTCGCCGGGCGTTGCCAGGCGAAGGCCTGCTATCAATCACGCGCAGCCCGTGGGCCGGCACGTGTTCCCGACTAGTAGTCCATTCCGCCGCCCGGAGGATATGGCGGGGGAGTCTCCTTCTTCGGGATATCGGCGATAATCGCCTCTGTCGTAAGCAACATCGACGCGATGGACGCGGCGTTTTGCAGGGCGGAGCGGGTGACCTTCACCGGGTCCACAATGCCGCACTTCACCAGGTCGCAGAACTCGCCGGTCAGGGCATTGAGCCCGAAGCCCTTCTTGTTCTCGACTTTGACCCTCTCGACTACTACTGACCCCTCAAGCCCGGCGTTGTTGGCGATGGTCCGGAGCGGATCCTCCAGGGCACGCTTGATGATGCTCACGCCGGTCTTCTCGTCGCCTTCGGCAGCGATTGAATCGAGTAGTGGGATTATGTTGATATAGGTTGCGCCGCCACCCGCAACGATACCTTCTTCCACTGCTGCCCTGGTGGCTGAGAGTGCATCCTCGATTCTGTGCTTCTTCTCCTTGAGCTCTGTCTCGGTAGACGCGCCCACCTTGATGATGGCTACGCCGCCTGCCAGCTTGGCTAGGCGCTCCTGGAGCTTTTCGCGGTCGTAGTCGGAGTCGGAGTCGTCGATCTGCTTGCGGATCTG
>DAOPWT010000080.1:0-7947 GCA_035351775.1 Bacillota bacterium
TAATTGGCCTCTCACCTTTCATGGATCGACTTCTCCGAAAACGACCGTCGGACTATGCTCAACATCATCAGCATGTTCAGCGGTAAGGAGACCCTTGATGAACTGGGGATCGGCTCAGTCCGCGACGCCTTCGCCGACAGGTTCTTCCCAGGCACGAGCACTATCCACACCCGCGCCAAGTACATGCTATTCGTGCCCTGGACATATCAGCTTGTGGAGAAAACTCGTCTGGGCAAGGACGAAGCTCGCAAAAGGGTCAGGAAGATCGAACTGCGGACCATCTATGCTCTACTGGAATCTCCCGATACGAGCGGTCTCATAGGCAAGGAAGCCAAGGACCGACTTCAGCGATTTCCCAGTAGCATCTACTGGGGCGGTCTCTATTCCTGGGGCATACGCCATTGCCCCGGATCACAGTCCTACTATTTTGAGAGAAGATTCCCTCGAAGGCTGCAGCAAGACGCGTCACCCAACTGGGATCCTTATCTCCCCTCGATTCCGGACGAGTTCCCCGACGAAGCTAGCTTCCAGCTTACTCACGGAGAGGCTATGTATCTGATGGACCGAATACGCCTATCGCATCCAGATAGCCTCATGACTGTGTTGCTTGATTGCCGTAGACCGACATACACTGACTTCCTGTGGCAGCAGCCAGTGGTGGGGCAGCTCGAGGCTGACCTCGGGGCTGATGTAGAACACGCGAAGAACTTCTCCGAGACCATGTGGGGAGCCACGGTCCTGTACAACCTCATGCTTGCCCAGCTCCGCGACGGCGACAGCCCCGAATATCGTGATGATTTACGGCAATGGGCTTTGGCCATCCGGGATAGGTGGGATGCCCTTTCCAGATGGGCCTCATCGCCGACGACCTTCTGGGGCAGCACTGCCCTGAGGACTGCCAGAATACCCTCGCGGACCCGCACGTTCGTGGGGAATTGGTTCCGCCTGGTATATTCGGGCAAGCCGGAGAGCATGACCGAGAACGAGCAGGCCCGTGAACTCATCAGCCGGAGAGAATGGGAACTCAAAGGAAGCCGGGCCAGGCTCCACAATGAGCGAGCCCGCAACCAGTGGTCGGGGAGCTCAGGCTACTTCCAGCTCAACTACAGATGGCCGATAGCCTTTCGCCTGTTAAACGACATACTGGACGGCTACGAGGGGGAGTGCGACAATGCTTGACCCTTCTGCCAGGCAGGTATACCTGGAGCAGCTTATGCCGCCTGAAGGATATTCTCTCGATCTCGCCCTAGCGTGCACTTACTCTCTCGACCTCATCACGCTTCTGATGGCGCCGTTGGCAATGGCTCTCTGCGACGTGGATGGCAGCGAAGCCGCGCTGGCACAACCCCTGGTCCTGGCAGAGGCAGTGAGGCGTGCTGCCGACAAGGTGATGGTATTCTGCCACAAGGGCCGGATCACAGTCCCCAAGTCCAGCACTACACTCTACTCCTATCTCGAACCTATGGTGATCCAGTCGAGGTCGCCGCGCGGTGGGTCATTCCACCCCAAGGTGTGGCTTCTCCGGTTCGTGCATTCGTCGGGTCAGGCGCTGTATCGGCTGATCTGTCTATCGCGGAACATGACATTCGACAGGTCGTGGGATGTATCGATCCGTCTGGAGGGTGAGGTGAACCACGGCAGGGTGAGGGGCTACTCAGGCAATCGACCCCTCAGGGATTTCGTGCGGTCGCTGCCGGGGCTTGCCGCAGATGGAGTGCCTGAGCGGGTGCATGAGAACATCAGGCTCATGGCCGATGAGGTAGGCAGAGTGCCTGAATGGGAGATACCAGATGGTTTCGACGAATTGGAATTCTGCCCGTCCGGGATACCTGGATACTCCGGCCTAAGCATGCCGGAGAAACCCACGCGGGCGTTCGCGATGTCGCCTTTCCTTACGGAACAGACGGTTGCGTCTCTGTGCAGCTCGGGTAGGGAGAACGTTCTGGTATCGACACTTGACGCCCTTGATGGGCTATCCCCGGAAGCCTTTGGCGCCCTGGCTGCGACCGCGGACGTCTATACGCTGTCAGACTGGAGCCAGGGAGATGGCGAGGACTCGCAGATGGCGTGTGGACTGCACGCCAAGGCGTATCTAGTGGAGAACGGCGGAAGTGTTGAGTTGATGGTCGGATCAGCAAACGCGACTCATCGGGCTTTCGGCGGCGCCAATGTGGAGTTCATGGTGAAGCTGTACGGAAGGCGATACAAGGCGGGAATTGCCAAGATTATTGGGACTCGCGAACAACCGACGCAGTTCACTACCATGCTGCAGCCGTACTCGCGCTCGCGGGAGCCGGACGCTGATACGAAGCGCAAGGAACTCGAGGCGATTCTCGAAGCGGCGAGGGAGGCTCTTGCCAATTCCGACATGTGGGTCACAGTCACCGCCGACGCGGACGGCTCATTCAGAATGAAAGTGGAGAGCGCCTCTGGCTTCGAACTGCCCACGGATGTGAGATGCACATGCCGTCCCATTACAGTGCATCCCAGCATGGCCGTTGATGCCGGTCCGTTGGCCCGACAGGGCAGCGTGGAATTCAGGGGGCTTGATGCGACGTCTCTCACGTCCTTCATAGCCTTCGAGATCAGCCTCAGCGCATGCGAGGTTCAATCATCCATCGGGTTCGTGCTGAACCTCGGCACCGAGGGAATGCCGGAGGACCGGCATGCGGCAGTGCTGCGGGGGCTGATCCGCGATGAGGACAGCTTCATCAACTACGTGAAGATGTTGCTCACCGATGATCTTGACGCTCTGGCTGCGGGTGGTGAGGGCTTTCGGATTGTGAACGGGCGCGGAACAGATGCGGCAATGTCGCGCTGGAGCCATTCCTCGCTTCTTGAGCCGCTAGTTCGTGCGTACAGCCGTGAGCCCGAGAAGATTGAGTACATAGAACGACTGCTAGATGATCTGAAGTGCTCGGCTGGCGAAGGCGACATAATACCGCCGGCATTCACGGCAGTTTGGGCGACGCTCAAGGAGGCGGCCAGCGCGAAGGAGACAAGATCATGATCCGAGGAAAGTGGCAGAAGCCTGACCTTGAGAGCACATTGGGCGGCCTGAAGGACTTCCAGCGTAGCACTGTGGATTACGTATACCATCGACTGTACGAAGCTGGAGACCGAGTGGATAGGTTCCTTGTCGCCGATGAAACCGGATTGGGCAAGACGTATGTTGCGCGCGGCATTATCGCGCGGATAGTGGACAGGCTCTGGGACGAGGCCATCGAGAGCATCGATATCGTGTACATATGCTCTAACTCCGCGATCGCCGCCCAGAACGTACGGAAGCTTGTCAGCGCCGAGTTCGCCGGGATAGTGGGCTCCAGCAGGATCACTCTGCTGCCGCCCGAGCTTAGCAGGCTCCACGAGGCGGGGCACAGGGTGAACGTGATAGCGTTCACTCCCAAAACATCGTTCGACATGGGAAACAGCAGCGGCGTGGTTCGGGAACGTGCGATCATCTACAACATACTCAGGCGCCACTGGGGACTTGGCGACCGCGAGGGCCCCCTTCGCCTGCTCAGGTGCAATGTTGGCCAGAAGCGTTGGCTGGAAACGATAGAAGCTGAGAAAGCCCAGCCGCTTGATAAGGTGATAGTGCAGGATTTTGTCCGGAGATGCGAGCCCTACAGGGATGAGTTCACTGCACTCACGCGTCAGGCTGCCCGTGTAGACAGAACCGGGTATGAACCGGTGGGGTTCAGACGGGCACAGCTTGCGATGGTGGGCCGGCTCCGTCTGGACTTGGCGCGGGCCTGCATGTCAGGAATAAGGCCTGCATTGGTCATCATGGACGAATTCCACAGGTTTCGTGACTTGCTTGACGACGAATCTGAAGCCGGAAACCTGTTCAGGGCGCTTGTGGAGACTGACACGAGGGTGCTTCTGCTGTCGGCCACGCCGTACAAGATGTACACGGTGGGCAATGAAGAAGGCGACGATCACTACCGCGATTTCGTGCAGACCGTAGGGTTCTTGCTAGACGACGATGTGCTAGAGGGGCGATTCACTCAGAGCCTTGCCCGGCTGAGGCTCGAGCTTCAGCGTGCGAGGGCGAACGATGGGGCCGAGCTGGAGAGCGCCAGGGCGGCGGTGGAGGGTCAGCTGCGCAGAGTGATGGTACGTACGGAGCGCCTTGCGGCCACAGCCGACCGAAGCGGGATGCTGCAAGAGCTGCCTGAAGAGTGCATGCCAACCCCAAGCGACCTGGAGCATTTTCGTATGGTTGACGCCGTATGCCGCGAGCTTGGGGCCCGCGATGCCGTGGAGTACTGGAAGTCGAGCCCCTACATACTCAACCTCATGGACTCAAACTACGATGTCAAGAACCGCCTTGAGAAAGCGATTGACAGCCGGGCAGACTCGGCGCAGATCAATGAGGCCCTGGAAGACGCCATACACGATGGGCTCCAATGGAAGGCCGTGCAGCACTACCGGGAGATTCCTTTTCCCAACGCGAGAATGCGCGCTCTGCGTAAGAACACCGTAGAAACGGGCCTATGGCGATTGCTGTGGATGCCGCCGTCGATGCCATACTATGACTCGGGGCATCGCGCTTACCGAGGTCTACCCAGCGAAGGTGTGAGCAAGGCCCTGGTCTTCTCGAAATGGCAGGTCGTTCCTAAGGCCATTTCATTGCTGCTCAGTTACGAAGCAGAACGGTTGGGGATGAAATCCGCAGGCGGGCGACGAAGGCTTTACGACAGCAAGCGCAGAGGCGCAGCGACGCTCGCTTTCGGCCGCGATGATACGGGCGGCCCCGCCAACATGGCCAACATGGCGCTGATCTACCCGTGTTGGACACTTGCCACCCGCATCGACCCCGCCCTGCTTGCAGCGGAGCTTACAGCGTCCAGCGGTGCATTGCCATCACAGAAGGCCATTGTAGCCGAGGCGGGCAGGCTCGTACGAAGGCTCCTTGCCCAGATAGAGGTGTCCGCAGATACTGTCAACCAGGCAGGTGGACGCGACAGCCAAAGGGGACCATCTGGCACTGCATGGGTCTGGATCAGCCTAGCAGCTCTCGACGCACACCTCAGCCCCACCTGCGCCAGCAGATGGCTTCACACATCCGAGGCCGAGGCGGCGCCGGCGTGGAGGGGGATGGTCCAGGCTCGGCAAGGCGATGCAGATGACACTGGATTCGCTTTGCATGTCGACCAGTTCACAGCGGAGTTTGACAGGCAGCTGCAATCCCGCGATACTGATGATTCACGACCGCTGCTGCACGCGATGGGTGGCGCCGGCGACTATGTCGTGAACATGCTAGCAATGGCGGCGCTGAGCTCGCCGGCTGTAGTAGCGTTGAGGGCTTTTCTCAGGCTGCAGAACACAAGACGCACCGATGCCTGTAGTGACGACATGGCTATGGCGCTCGCGGCCAGGATCGCACTGTGTTTTCGAGACATGTTCAACCTAGCAGAATCATCAGTTCTCGTGCGACCGCGCAGGAAGACCAGAACAGAGCCATACTGGTCGGCAGTGCTCTCCTACTGCCTGGGCGGGAACCTGCAGGCAGTGATGGACGAGTACCTCCATGTCCTTAATGAGCCCGACCGCAAACTGAGCGACATATGCGAGGAGGTCGTAAATGCGATCAGCATCAGGTCCGGGGCTCTCAGCTTCGACGAAATCGTGCGTGCTCCCGAAGCCTCTCCATCAGGCGTTGCGTTGAGACAGCGCAAGATGCGGTGCAGATTCGCCATGCGATTCGGCGAGAGCGCCGCAGATGATGTGACGTACGGCTCTTCAGACGTCATAAGGCCTACACAGGTGATGTCGGCCTTCAACTCGCCATTCCGCCCATTCGTGCTTGCGACTACGTCCATCGGGCAGGAAGGCCTCGACATGCATCGCTACTGCCACGACGTGTATCACTGGAATCTCCCCACTAACCCTGTCGATCTTGAGCAACGCGAGGGCAGGGTGCACCGGTACAAATGCTACGCCATACGACGCAATCTGGCGGCGATATACGGCGGTGAGGTCCTCTCCGGTAGCAGAGACTCGATCGCCGCTACTGCCGACAGAGTCTGTGACCCAGTGTTCGACCCCTGGAGCTTGATGTTCGGCATGGCGCTGGATGAGCGTTCCGGGCAAGAGAATGATCTGAAGCCCTACTGGATACTGGACATGCCCGACGGGGTGAAGATCAACCGCCGAATCCTGGCTCCGGCGCTCAGCTGGGAGACTCAGGCCGTGACTCCCCTCAAGAACAGCCTGGCACTATACCGGATGGTATTCGGCCAACCCAGGCAGCAGGACCTCCTGGGACTGCTACAGGATCGAATGAAGAGCGGCGACATACCGACCGAACTGGCTGAGTTCAGAATAGACCTCAGTCCGCCGAACGGCCAGTTAGGGAGGAGATAAGCCGCCTGCGCGGCAGGTTAGCCGAATACTGATCTGACGAGCAGCCACTTGCGCCATTCCTCTCGAAGCGGGAATTGCCTCTTCATGTTGGATGGTATGCCCAAAAAGAGGTCGCCGTTCATCACGGAGGGATTCACTGGTTGAGGGCGTAGTAGTCAAGGTAAGCATAGCCCAAGAGATTATTCAGTAGCGGTGTGCGGCTGGGTACTGCATGAGGAGGAGTACTGATGCCTGTTCCCGACTTCCAAACGATCATGTTGCCACTCCTGGAATCGGTTCGCGACGGCAACGAATACAGCATCTCCGAGTTGGCCGATCTGCTTGCCGACAGGTTCGAACTCACGCCCGCAGAGCGGAATGAGAGAGTTCCGAGTGGCGTGACAAGGTTCAGAGACAGAGTGCACTGGGCCAACACGTATATGAAGAAGGCCATTCTGCTTGAAAGCCCCGGGAGGGGTAGGATCCGCATTACCCCGCGCGGCCTGGAGCTGCTGCAGGAGAATCCTCAACGAATAGACAGGAAGCTACTCATGCGGTACCCGGAGTACGTCGAGTTTGCTTCTCCCGGCGACGATAATCACAGCAACGATACAGACGTTCAGGATGACAAATCCGTGGATCGGACTCCTCATGAGACCATGGAACTGGCGTATCGCGAGATGAAGGAGTCGCTTGCACAGGATCTGCTCGCGCGAGTCAAGACGTGTTCGCCCGGGTTTTTCGAAAACCTGGTGTTGGACGTCCTAGTGGCCATGGGGTATGGAGGTTCCAGGTATGACGCTGCCCAATCAGTAGGCCAGACTGGCGATGGGGGGATCGATGGCATCATCAAGCAGGACAGACTCGGTCTAGACGTCCTGTACGTGCAGGCGAAACGGTGGGAGAACACAGTGGGACGCCCCGTTGTTCAAGCGTTCGCCGGAAGTCTGGACGGTGTCAAAGCGCGCAAAGGGGTGCTGATCACGACCTCACGCTTCTCGAAGGATGCCACTGAATATGTGGAGAAGATCGAGAAGCGGATCATCCTTGTCGACGGCGAGCAACTCGCCGAGCTCATGATCGCCCACGGGGTGGGGGTCAGCGACGTCATATCATACACTGTAAAAAGGGTGGACCAGGACTACTTCGAGGAGTAGCTGGTCGCTGCGCATGTTCTCAGTCAGACTAGTCACCAACACTTCGGTATCTCTGTTTGTTACCCTGACTCTATTTCTCCCTGGCGAGGACTCCAGTTCGTCGAGGATATGCCCAACAGAGACGGCCTGTGGTTCCTGCCGGACTTCGGGGGTAACCTGGACCATGCACTAGAGAGAAGCACGTGGTTGTCGAGACTCAGGCCATCATGCGCTAGACGCTGTTGGACGGCCGTATGCCGTCTCATCCCGCCTCCAGACTATCCTTGGTGAGACCGGAGCCACGTTGCATCGATCTAGTGCTTCTGCTTGGGGACTGTGAAGGCGTTCGGGAGAGACGACATTACTCTGCAGCCATTGCAGACCTGTCCCTCCGATACGACACAGTCATCTCCGTAGTCCCCATGGGAATCGACGAGTACCGCTTGGGCAAGACGCCGTT
>DAOPWT010000081.1:0-1158 GCA_035351775.1 Bacillota bacterium
ACCTCACGCGCGACCCGCGGATGAAAGAGCGTCGCAAGTACGGCCTGAAGAAGGCGCGTAAGGCTCCTCAGTTCTCCAAGAGGTAAGCTGAGGGCGGCATCTCACAGGATTGAGAAGATGGAGGACGGGCTCTATGCCCGTCCTTCGATTCATCTCCAGATGACTTTGACCTGCCCTAGCATTGTCCACAGCGGCGCAGCCAGTCCGCCTGCGCTGAGCTTGGGTTGGGAGTCCTGCACCAGCACTACCGATGTGCTCCCGTCTGCCAGCGTATTGAGCAAGCCCAGAAGAAGCTCTGCCTGTAGACTATCCCTGAATGTACCTCCTGGGACGAGTGATGTGATATCGACTGCTGTCGCGCCGCCTAATACCACGACCAACTCCATGTCGTCGCCTGCCCTGAACGTATCGAACTCCTGGGCAAGCCAGGGCCACGGCAGGGTAGGGCGCGATCCGTCGATGGTTATCACGTGCCGCCCGGGAACGCGGCGAACTAGGTTCGCCAGGCTTTCGCCTGGTTCGAGCGGCTTGGGCGCTTGCGGCCCGGCGACCCGAGCAGGTGTAGTTGCACTCTGCGATACGGAGGACGCGGGCGACGATGCAAGCGGTACTGCCGGCGACGACATCGCAGGTGACGATATCGCAGGCGACGATATCGCAGGCGACGACATCGCAGGTGAGGGCTCGAGCGACGACGGGGAAGCTCCGGCTGCAGCGGCATCCGAGGCGCTTGCTCCCATTGCTGCGATGCTGTCGATGTACACGGTTCCAGCGCCCTGTATCTCGGGCTTGAACTCAACCAGATAGACTTGCGTAAGCCATGTCGGACCCGCCAACTCCGAAGGTGAGCCAGCCTGCACGTAACGCCAACCTACCCAATGTACCCGTGGAAAGTCGACCGGGAACTTGTTCCCGGCATTGTCGACTACCGTTGCTCGGAGCCAATGCCCGCCTCCGTCCCCCCACACCCACATGCCTATGATACCCGTGCCCTGCGGCAGCGAAATGGGCTCAGATGGCCTGAGGTATACAGCCCGCGTTGCATCTGGGCTACTGAAGTCGTAGCTTAGCATGGCGGCGAGCCCTGCCGGCGCCGGCGATGGCAGGCCTGGCAGCGTGAAGTCCAGCTCTGAGGCCGGCGGCGCGGCGAAGGATACA
>DAOPWT010000081.1:1258-7841 GCA_035351775.1 Bacillota bacterium
CCGAACGAGACTGTGTTGCTACGTTCCATGGCCAGTTCACCGGATGGATGCTGCCTGGTCCAGACTGCAGTGGCCTCGATCTCGAAGCGGCCAGGCGCCAGGGGAGACAAGGTGGCGCTCTGGGTATCGGGCGAGACTTCCCAGACGCCGGACTCGAGACCTGCGAGGTCACGTCCGCGCAAGGACTTCGGGGGAATCACATCCCACCTGATCTCGACTGTGTCGAGTGTGTCTGGGTCGACCACCCGCATCAGGCTGTCGTAGAGCCTGGCCGACAGCAGGAGCTGGTGGCCTGCCTCGATCTCGAGATCGGGCTCGGCGAGGTGCGCCGGCCCGCCCTGAACGGCAGCTGCAAGAGATGGGCGGTCGCCCAAGTGGATTTGGCCCGGGAGTTCATCGACTGATATCGCGAGGAATGCGATGTCGGGCCAGGTCTCATCGTCTGCGACCGGCAGAATCGCCTGCACGCCCACAACATACGGCACCGGCCTTTGCGTTGCGCCGGAAGGTCGGTTGGCCAGGACTACTTCGCCGGAGAACGGGTCGCGGACCACGGCGGAAGACGATCCTCCCCCATCAAGGTTAAGTGCATTCCAGGCGCCGAGCGAACGCATGAGCGCAGCGAGTTCGCTCAGGGTCAACCCGCGCGCTATGGATTGGCGGCCGTCCGCCACCACGAGCAGCAGAGTACGACCGTCCTGGGTGAGCCCGGCCGCGCTTCGCGGGGCGGAGAAGAGTGATTGGATGCCGGTATGCTTCCACAGGTCGGGCGCGACCGCGCCGTCGCGCAGCAGCACTGGTTTGCCTGAGAATGCAGCAATGATGCCCTCGGCGTCGGGGCGCAATTGCCCCGAGATCTCCACTGCGTCTCCCACAGACAGATGTGCGGCGGAGGCGGCTGCGCTGCCCCTCAAGGCCAGATAGATTGGTGCCGACGACTCGGCAGGCGTTGTAGAGGGTGTAGGGCGGGGCCATCCGGCGATCCGAGATTCAACAATGCCGTCTCGGATGGCGATGCACGTCACCCCGTTAGTGGGAGGGTTGCGCTGCCATGACCAATGACTGGTGTACAACACCGCCCCGTTCGCCGGCACCGACACTTCGTTCACTGCCGAGATAGGAATAGAAAGACCGCCCGGGCCGAGCAGCTGCCCCGACCAGGTCCAACTGCCCATGATGCCCGTGTCGCCTGCGATTGCCATCGATGCGAAGTCTGGATCGTTGCGCGGCGAACGTATCAGCTGGCCGTCTGCGATGAGCAGCGAGAGTGGCGCGCTGGTAACACCGGCGTCGAAGAAGTCGCCGTTGACTGCGGCTATCAGGCCTGCTGCGTCGGCGATCTCCGTGGCTTTGGCGGGCGTTGTGAGCGCGTCGCCGGCAAGGGCCGGGCTTACCGTAACGTAGGGGGAAGTCAGGTCGATTCTGATGATCGACAGGCCGACCCATCCTTCTGTAGTCAAGGCGCTCCGTCGCTCGAAGGAGACGCCCGGCGCCAGCGGGATAGACAGCGACTTCGCGATCAACTCATCGGGAGTGCTTGCGGAGGCAGACCTAACAGGCGCTGCGGCGGGCAGCGCGATGATGGAGAAGACGGCGACAGCCACGATGGCAGCACGTATCAGCGCCTCTGCTATAGCTGGATATCTTGCTGTTCGGGTGTATCGTAATCGCATCATATCACATCACAGTAGTTACACAGAATCGCGCAGAGCCATGCACAACCCTGAAGAATCGTGCGGAGTTTTGGCTGTTCAACGTGCATATCCGGGCTTGCGACGCTCCAGGAATGCAGACATCCCTTCTTTTGGATCGCCAGTCTCGAAACACTTGCCGAACTCCAGAGCTTCGCGCTCGTACCCCTCGGTGCAGGCGGCCAACACCCCTTTGGCGTGCGCGAGGGCCACAGGGCTTCGCATTGCCAGTTCAGCGGCGATCTCGCGGGCCCGTGCCATCAGAGTCTCGCGCGGCGTCACTTCTGACACTAGCCCCATGGACAGCGCGTCTGCGGCGTTCACCTGCTTGCCCGTGAGGATCATGTAGGCAGCGCGGGCGCGCCCCACAACCTCCGGGAGGCGCACACTGCCCCCGAAACCGGGGATTATGCCCAGGCCCGTCTCGGGCTGGGAGAACCGGGCGTTTTCCGAGGCGATCCGGATATCGCACGCCAAAGCCAGTTCACATCCGCCGCCCAGCGCGTAGCCATTGACGGCGGCGATCACCGGAATGGGCAACTCCCCAATGGCGCGGAACACCGCCTGACCGCGTCGGGCGAAGTCTGCCGCATCACCGGGGCCCAGATCGCGCATTTCGCTGATGTCGGCGCCGGCCACAAAGGCCCTGTCGCCGTCGCCGGTTATTATCAGCGCCCGGCAGCCCTCATTCGCCCGTACCTCGCCCAGTGCCATGTCGAGCTCGGACAGGACTGCGCTGCTCAGGGCGTTGAGCGCGGATGGCCTCGATATGGTGATGACCGCCGTGCAGTCAGCAACATCCAACTTGACGCTGCTGTAGCTCAAACGCTGCACCTCCTCGCTTCCTCGCTTCCTCGCTTCCTTGCGTCCTGATCTCGCCTGGTGATCCGTCAGTACTTATAGAACCCCTGCCCTGCCTTGCGGCCCAGCCTGCCCGCGGCCACCATCCGGCGCAGAAGCGGACATGGCCTGTACTTCGGGTCGCCCGTCTCCGCCACCATAACTTCCAGAATCGACACCACTGTGTCCAGGCCGATCAGGTCTGCGAGAGCCAGGGGGCCCATGGGGTGGTTGAGCCCGAGTTTTGTGCAGGTGTCGATTCCCTCGGCCGTTGATACCCCTTCCATCAGGGCAAAGGCGGCCTCATTGATCATGGGGATGGCGATCCTGTTGACTACGAACGCGGCGGAATCCGACACCACCACCGGTTCCTTGCCCATCTTGCGCGCAAGTTCCACAATGGTGTTGCATACCGAGTCGGACGTCTCGAGCCCACGCACTACCTCAACCAACTGCATTACGGGGACGGGGTTCATGAAATGCATTCCTATGAACCGATCGGCGCGGCGCGAATCGCGAGCCATCGATGTAATCGAAATAGATGAGGTGTTGGATGCGAAGATGACGTCGGGCTCACAGATGTCGGCCAGTCTGCTCCAGAGCTCTGCCTTGGCCGCCGGCTCCTCCACGATGGCCTCAATCACAAGGTCTGCGCCCCGGGCAGCAGACTCCAGATCCGGCGCCAGGGTGATCTGCGAGAGGATAGAGTCCTTCTGTTCGGGCGCCATACGTCCTTTGTCCACCAGTCGGATCAAGGATTTCGATATTCGGTCAAGGCCTCGCCGGGCATATTCGGCTGATATATCGGTGAGGGTGACGGCGATTTCGGCCTGGGCGGCCACCTGCGCGATGCCGGCGCCCATCTGACCGGCCCCTACAACCAGGATTCTGCTGATCGACATGTCGCAACCACCTTTCGCTCATCGATCTGGCTTCTCAAGGCGCGATGCCTTTCGCGTACTTTTGCCTTCCTTACTTCGATAACCGCCGGTTGACTCCTGCTCCACAAGGCAAGGCAGGAAAAGGGGGTTGGTTGATGGAATACGTAGTCAGCTGTGTAAGACTGGGGGGACGGTTGTGGGCAGATATTTGTTCACAGGAGGAAAGGTGTACACGGCGTCGGGGCGCCGGCCTTTCTGTCAGGCTATCGCGTGTGTCGGCAAGAGAGTCATCGCGGTCGGGTCCGAATCGGAGGTCGCCGCGATGGTGGACGATAGTTTTGAGAGGATAGATCTTGCAGGACGGGCCCTGGTTCCCGCATTCACTGATTCGCACATCCACCTGGCGCACTACGCGCTGAGCCTGGCCAATGTGGAGCTAGACGGCGCGTTGGGGCCGGAGGAGGTTGCGACTCGGGTGGCGCGGGCTGTTGAGAGCGCCCGGCCTGGTTCGTGGATAGTCGGTTTGGGGTGGAACAAGAACATGTGGCCCGGGGGCGCTCTGCCCGACAGGTCATATCTAGACTCCGTCGCGCAGCGCAATCCGGTCGCTCTGTTCAGCAAGGACCTTCACTCCCTGTGGGTCAACACAGCCGCGCTGCGCATTGCCGGAATTGGCCTCGATACGCCGAACCCTGAAGGCGGCGAGATCGTGAGGGACGACGACACTCGTCAGGCCACCGGGATCCTGAAGGAGGCGGCTACCGCCCTGATCAGGCGGGTGATCCCCGAGCCGACCTGCGAGGCCATGGCGACAGCTATGGAGAAAGCTCAGTCTGAGCTGCACAAGCTGGGTATAGGCGCGGTTCATAACATGGACGGCGCTACGTCCTTTGAGGCACTGCAGCTTCTGCGCAACACAGGACGGCTGAAGATCCGCGTAACCCAGTCCATAGCCCGAGACAACCTGGACGACGCCATCGACCTGGGGCTCTCAAGCGGGTTCGGCGACGAATGGCTGCGCATCGGGCCGCTCAAGGCATTTGCCGACGGCGCTCTGGGATCCCAAACGGCCCATCTCCTCCGTCCGTATGAGGGCGACTCCAGGAACATGGGCGTGGCTGTGGCGTCCAAAGAGGAGATAGCTGAGCTGGTGGGCAAGGCCGTGCTGGCTGGGATTTCGTGTGCGATTCACGCCATAGGCGACCGGGCCAACCGAGACGTGCTTGACATATTCGAGTCAGTAAAGGCCGAAAGCGCGCAACGCAGGCTGCGTCACAGGATCGAGCATGCTCAGCTGCTGCACCCCGAAGACGTGCGGCGGTTTGCGGACCTTGGCGTGGTGGCGTCCATGCAGCCGGTCCATATTCTGACGGACATACCCGTGGCCGAGCGGCACTGGGGTCGACGCAGCCGATGGGCCTACGCGTTTCGCAGCCTGTCAAAGAGCGGCGCCATGCTCGCTTTCGGCTCGGACGCGCCTGTTGAGACTCCGGATCCCATCCGGGGTGTTTACGCCGCTGTCGCCAGGAAGCAGCTGGAAGGCACTTCCGATTCGGGATGGTACCCCGAAGAACGGATGACGGTTGAGGAGACGATCAGGGCATACACGGCCGGATCCGCCATGGCGTCATCCGACGAACTGACCCGGGGGACGCTGGCTCGTGGCCTGTCTGCGGATATGACTGTATTGTCGCGCGACATATTCTCGACGCCTGCTGCTGAGATCCTGGATGTGCGAGTCGTGGGTACGGTAATCGCCGGGCAGTTCGTATTCAGAGACGGAATATAGGTTGCGCGCGGTTATCGCGATATCTAGGTAAGGGGGAGTTCGGCTTGAAACGACCGGTTCTCGGGATCTTTCCGTTCATCATTGCGCTCATTCTGTGCTTTGCAGCTTCGCCGGCTCCGCAAGCAGCCGCTACCGGCGGGTACGATGTGATGAGCGCCGAACCCGCCATGCACGCGGGGATGCATGTTATCTTCGAACGCACTGCTGCCGGCGCTTCCACTGGCGGCAAGTGGCATGTGACTGTGCAGTCGGTCAGCTACCCCAAATGGGTGGAGATCAGCTGGGTATGGCCCAGATCCGACGGCACACTCCCTTCAGCCACAATCAGGCGGATCAACGGGCTCGAGAGAGGGCGAACGTTCGGCCCGGTGTTTGGCATGAGGGACGCAATCGACACGGATAGCACTGCACCCTGGGTATCGCGGGAGGTTCTGCGCGAGCTGCGCACCGGCAAGGTGGCGTACAACTTCAAGATGGGGAGCGTCAGCGTCACTGGGATCCTTGCCGGGGATCTGAAGGTGGAGGAGGAAGTGCTCTTCCCCGTGGACGTTAACGGGAGGAGGGTATTCCTGCCCGCTTACAAGTGTGCCAAGGGGCAGCTGATCATCTGGAACAACATGCAGAACCCCCTGGTGCTGGAGTACAGGCCGATAGGCGTGCCCCTCATCACCGGGGTGTTGGGCTGGCGGGCGGAGTCCATATCGATCATGGGAGAGGTATAGCGAGGGGCGGTTCGTTTCGCAGTTGGCATCCAGAGCTGGATTCGCGCATTCGCGCATTGGAATTCGCACGTTGAATACAGACGTCCGGGCAGGTTTGGTCTGCCCGGACGATTCTGCAACCCTCTGCTTCCTGCAGCCTAGTACTCTTCGTCAGACGCGTTCACGATCGTGGAATCGTCTGCGCAGTTTTCGAAGCCGCAACTGGGGCAGACCATGCATCCCGATGCGCCCGTCTTGTCTCCCGCGGGGTACATCGTGCCACATTGGGCGCATTTGAAGCTCGTGGACGTATTAGATCCAGTGGGAGTCAGTTTCCGACTCGGCGATCTGTCTCTTTGTTCCATGTTCCTACCTCCCCGATATCGCGAAGTGGTCATCGGCGCTTGGCGCCTGAACTAGTATTCTCATGAGGCGGGTGGGAAATGTGGCAGCCATTGACGTCTGCGGGTTGACCAAGGTATTCGAGGTGCGGGAGAAAGCGCCTGGCCTGGCAGGGAGCCTGCGCTCTGTCATCTCTCCGACCGTGCGCGAAATCGAGGCAGTGCGCACGATATCCTTCTCGGTGGACGAGGGCGAGATGCTGGCGTTCATCGGCCCCAACGGAGCCGGCAAGTCAACCACGATCAAGATGCTCACCGGAATACTGCACCCCACCGGAGG
>DAOPWT010000082.1:0-7832 GCA_035351775.1 Bacillota bacterium
TGGTAGACTCGGTATGTGCCGGGGCGTAGCTCAGTTTGGCAGAGCGCATGGTTTGGGACCATGATGTCGCAGGTTCAAGTCCTGTCGCCCCGACCACTAGGCTGAAACTCAATATGGCCCCAATGGTGATGACGGAGAGTAGTAAGGCTGGCAACCGCTCGATCAGGGAGGGTGCGCCGCGACTGAAAGCGCCCCGGGTCGGCCCGGCACGAATTCGCTCCTGAACCGCACGCTGAAAGGTAGGCCTGCGCAGGCAGCGGGCGAGTAGGCGGAGCCGGGCGCCTCCCGTTACAGGGGCAGGGCATCAAGTGTGCCCGAAATAGAGGCCTTGCGGCGAATATGGGTGGTACCACGTAGTCTGCGACTTGCGTCCCATGCGCAATTTTGCAGGCTTTCTTGTTTTGGAGGCGATACTGTCTATGGATCGCAGGCATCCCCCGCGGGTCCGCCTTGACCAGCTGCTCGTGGATAGAGGTTTCTTTGTCGATGTGAAGACGGCCCGGGGATGGATCATGGCGGGAAGCGTCATAGTGGACGAGGTGCGAGAGGACAAACCAGGCACTATGGTAGACGCCAATGCCGGCGTGCGCGTGAGGGGTATGGACCTTCCGTATGCCAGCCGGGGTGGATTGAAGCTCGCAGCTGCCCTAGACGCATTCGGAGTGAAGGTTCGCGGCCGAACGGCTATAGATGCCGGCGCATCCACCGGCGGGTTCACTGACTGTCTGCTCGAGCGCGGCGCTGCTTTGGTATACTCCGTGGATGTTGGATTCGGGCAGCTCGTGGGCAGGCTCAGGCAGGATCCGCGTGTTCGCAACATGGAGCGGACTAACATCGGCGATGTGACTCCGGGCATGTTGGACCCCAGGCCGTCACTTGGCGTGATCGATCTTTCGTATCTGTCGCTGCGAGTCTCCGTGCCGATAGTGGCGAACCTCCTCGGCAAAGCGGAGGAGCCTGAGATTGTTGCGCTGGTGAAGCCGCTTTTCGAGGTTCCAGCGGCCGTTTCAGACCTGACCGAGGAGCAGTATCGCGCGGCCCTCGGCCGCGCTCTCTCGGCCGGCATTCCGGCGGGGATGGCGCCCCGGGCCGTCATGGCATCGCCGGTTCTCGGGTCACGGGGTACGCTGGAGTTCCTTGCTTGGTACACGGCTGGGCCGCTATTTACGCGAGATGTCGCGTTGGCGCAGGTGGACGAGGCGATAAGAGCAGGTATGGTCCTTTTGAGCAAGGCACAAGGATGACAGGAGTGGTGCAGCATGCGAGATAGAGTCGAGGCCCTGGTGGAGCGCGCACTGTCGTCGATAGAGTCGGCGAAATCCGCCGAGGCGCTGGAAGAGGTGCGCGTGAAGATCCTCGGGAGGAAAGGCGAGTTGACTGCCCTGCTGAGGCAGATGAAGCAGGTCGACCCTGCTGACAGGCCGGCATTTGGCGCCATGGTCAACGCGGCGCGAGATCGACTTCAGCAGGAACTCGAGCACAGGGGCCAAGCCATGGAGGCCCGAGAACGAGTCCGAAAGCTCGAATCCGAGACCATTGACGTGACCATGCCGGGCAGGGTACGTGCGTCAGGTGCTGCGCATCCCCTGACTCAGGGCATACGGGAGGTCACGCAGATTTTTGTGCAGATGGGCTTCAGTGTCGTGGAGGGGCCCGAGATCGAGACGGACTTCTACAACTTCGAAGCTCTCAACACGCCGCAGTTTCACCCTGCCCGGGATGTGCAGGACACGTTCTACATCAATGATTCCGTGTTGCTGCGTACGCAGACATCGCCCATGCAGATCAGGCAGATGGAAAAGCAGAATCCGCCCGTTCGTGTTGTGGTTCCGGGAAAGGTGTACCGGCGCGACCCTATGGACGCCACTCATTCGCCTGTGTTTCACCAGATCGAAGGGCTGTTGGTCGACAGGGACGTGACCTTTGCGGACCTTGCGGGAACGCTTACCCAGTTCGCTCAGAGCTTCTACGGGAAGGATAGGAAGGTGAGGTTCCGTCCTCACTACTTCCCGTTCACAGAGCCCTCAGCCGAGATGGATGTGTCATGTGCTCTGTGCGGGGGTCAGGGGTGTCGGGTGTGCAAGTACGAGGGATGGATAGAGATACTCGGATCAGGCATGGTGCATCCCAATGTACTGAGGGCCGTGGGCTACGATCCGGACGAGCTGACGGGTTTCGCATTCGGAATGGGCGTAGAGCGTTTAGTGATGCTCAAGTATGGTTTCGATGATGTGCGGCTTCTGTACGAAAACGACCTCCGGTTCCTGGCGCAGTTCTGATGAGGCCGACGAAAGAGGTGCTGGCGAATGCGTGTACCACTACGATGGCTGAGAGACTATGTTGACATAGAGCTTGAACCTGAGCAACTGGCGGATGTTCTGACCATGAGCGGGACGAAGGTGGAAGGCGTCGATAGAGTGGGCAGCGGACTGAGGCGCATAACTGCCGGGCGTGCCGTGTCAGTCACTCCTCACCCCGAGTCCGACCGGCTGCGAATCGTTATCCTGGATATGGGCCCCCGCCAGGCGCCGCGGCGCGTGGTAACGGGCGCAACCAATGTGGCCGAAGGCTGTATCGTACCGGTGGTGCTGGCCGGAGGGTCGCTGGCCGATGGGGAAGAGATCGGGGAGGCGGAGTTTGCAGGCGTTAGGTCCGAGGGCATGCTTCTTTCAGCCAAGGAACTGGGCGTCTCGGACGACAACTCGGGGATTCTGCTTCTGCCGGACTCGGTGCAACCAGGCGATGACATAGTGGATTCGCTGAACCTGCGCGATGACGTTCTGGAGCTCGAGATAACTCCGAATCGTCCGGATTGCCTGTGCATGGTCGGGGTCGCCCGTGAACTAGCGGCCATAACCCGAAAGGAACTGCGTATGCCCCTCGCGGGGTGCCCTGAAACGACTCAACTCGCCCATGACCTGATCAACGTGGTCATTGAGGCGCCTGATCTGTGCCGCCGGTATGGCGCGAGGCTGGTCCGGAACGTGCGTTCGGGGCAGTCGCCCATATGGATGCAGTCGCGGTTGTCGGCTGCGGGCGTCAGACCCATCAGCGCCGTGGTAGATGTGACCAACTACGTGATGCTCGAACTCAACCAACCTCTGCATGCCTTCGATTACAGCAGAGTGGCTCAGCGTACAATCGTCGTGAGGCGCGCTCGAGCCCATGAGCGGCTGACCACGCTCGATGGGGCAGAGCGGGATCTGAACGCTGACATGCTCGTAATCGCCGACCCTGAGAGAGCGCTGGCCATAGCAGGCGTCATGGGCGGACTGGCATCGGAGATAACTGAGGACACTGAGGCGGTGTTGCTCGAATCCGCCTGTTTTGCACGACAGAGCGTGTGGCGCACGTCCCGAACGCTGAAGCTGCGCACTGAGGCGTCTTCTCGATTCGAGAAGGGGCTTGATCCGGCCATGGCAGCGCCTGCATTGGACCGCGCCGCGAGCCTACTATCTCAGATGGGAGCGGGCGAAGCTTGCAGCGGGATTGTGGATGTGTACCCATCGCCGGAGGCGCCGGTGGTGGTGGAAACCACGGACCGATGGATCGAGCGTCGCCTGGGCGCAGGGATCGGAGCGGACGGGATTCGGGATTGCCTCACCAGGCTTGGCTTCGGAGTGGGCGTTCCGGGCGCGCAGGATGGGTCGACGAAGATGACGGTGAGCGTCCCTTCTTTCAGAGGCGATGTTCGGGAACCCATAGATCTCGTGGAGGAGGTCGCTCGTATCTGGGGGTACAATGAGGTGCCTGCCACCATCCCCGAGGGCACTGTGCCGGGCGGCTACTCGGAGGAGTATGCATTTTTCGAACTGGTGAAGCAGGCTCTGGTAGGCGGGGGCGGCACTGAGGCTCTTACCTTTCCTTTCATGTCGGAGGCGGATTTCGACATGATGGGGTTTGCGCCCGATGATCCGAGGCGTGAGGCCATAATCGTAGCCAATCCGCTCGTAGAGGAGCAGTCGCTCATGCGCACCACAATGTACCCGGCGATACTGGCTGCGCTGAGAACCAACGTCAACAGGAGACGGCGCGGAGTTTTCCTCTTCGAGATCGGCAGAACGTACACTCCCACTGAAGCGGTGAGGGCGGGGGTCGAGCCCTCCCGAGGCGAAACGCCGGCGGTGGAAAGGCCGATGTTGGCAGGGGTGATGTCGGGGGTCGCCGAGGATGGAACATGGTACGCGCCTGAGAGGCGTTACGATTTCTACGATGCCAAAGGCGTTGTTGAGCTGCTTTGCGAGCGTCTGCATTTGAGCGGCGTGACTTTCAGTCGTGATGCGTGTCCGCCGTTCCATCCCGGCCGAACTGCAGCCATAGTGCGTGACGGCGTACGGTTGGGCACGGTCGGGCAGGTGCATCCGCTCGTCGCGGCCAGCTACGAAGTACCCGAAGGCACTGTGCTGTTTGAGCTGGACATGACGCGGCTTTGGGAAGCTGCGCAGTGCGGACGGGAATATGCGCCGCTGCCGAAATACCCTGCAGTCGAGCGTGATGTCGCCATGGTCTTGGCGTGCGATATCACATCAGCTAATGTCGAGGGCACTATCCGCGCTGCCGGAGGCTCGCTTGTGAAGTCCGTGGGGTTGTTCGACGTGTATGAGGGTCCGCAGGTCGGAGAGGGAAGGAGAAGCCTCGCATTCTCCATCACCTACCAGGCCGCGGATCGTACGCTGACTGATTCGGAAGTCAACTGTGTGCACGATGCGGTCCGGGCGGCCCTCGCTCGGAAGCTGGGCGCGGTGCTTCGATAATGCTGCCGCTTCCGGGCCGGGGGTGGCATGTTGCAGGATATAGCGCACGTTTGGCAAACTCTCATAGATGGCGGCGGGTTCGATCTCGCACGACAGTGTAGAGGACGGGAGCGGAGGTCTCATGAAGGATAGCTCGAGAGTCAGCGCGTTCATAATGGGCGAGGAGTATGTCATACGGGGCGACGCCCCGGGCGAGTACATCGAGGATCTTGCGCGCGACTTGAACTCGCGCATGCAGAAGCTGTCGGAGGCCAATCCTAGGCTTTCGCTGCACCAGGCGGCAGTGCTCTCAGCCCTCAACTTAGCCGACGAGCTTTCGTCATGCCGCCGGCGCTACGCCGATCTTCTCAGGTTGCTAGAGCAGGTGTAGTTTGAGGAGGGATTACGGGTGAACGTCTCCTCCATCGACTGGCTCAGCGCAGTTCTGCTCCTCATACTGGCTGCCGACTTCATCGTCGGTTTCCGGCGAGGGCTGGTGCGTCAGGTGATTGACTTCGCGGGCATAATACTAGCGATCCTCGCGGCGATGAGATACTGGAGGCCTGTCGCAGCTCTCTTGGAGAGGTGGTTTGGTGCGCTCAATCCGCCCGCATCGAACATGCTTGGCTTCCTCGCGGTGTTGATCGCTGCGTTGGTTGTTGTGGACCTGATCGGGCACGCCGTGTCTGAGCTGGCTCGGGCGCCTGGAGTGTCGCTGGTGAACGGATTCGGCGGCGCCATGCTCAGGGTGGCCAGAGGATGCATGCTCATCAGCATAATTCTCTCGCTAGTCTTGTCTTTGAACCTCAAAGCTGTGAACCAGGCCGTCTTTTCATCCGAGTTGGCCATGAGGCTCGCGGAGTTTGCACCGTCCGTCTGGAAGTCTTTGGACAGGTTCGTCCCTGACCATCTGGTCATACCCGGGCTTGGGGGATCGGGAGATGGAGCTACTGAACCAGCGAGTCGCGGCGTCATTTGACGAGATTGCGGACCTTCTGGAACTGGCAGGTGACAACCAGTTCAAAATAAGGGCCTACAGGCGGGCGGCGGAAGCTGTTAGGTCGCTGGATGAACCAGTAGCCGAACTGCTCAGGCGTGACCAATCGGCCGTTCCCGGCATCGGTGAAGCTCTTCGGTCAAAGATATGGGAGATGGAGTCTGGGGGCCGGATGGAGTATCTGGAGCGTCTGCGCGGCCAGATACCCTCGGCTATTGTAGTGCTGACTCAGATTCCGGGTATCGGGCCGAAGACAGCCCGGCAGCTATACGAATCTTTGGGCATCGAGGATGCGGCAAGCCTGCTGGCGGCAGCGCGGGCAGAGAGAATCAGAGAGATACCAGGTTTCGGCGCAAAGACGGAGGCGAACATCATCAAGGCCATCCAATCTATGCAGTCAGACGGCGGACGCAAACCCCTCTACATGGCTCTGCCCCCGGCAGAACAGATCGTCCGGGAACTACTTGAAGTGAGTGGAGTGGAGCATGCCAGCGTGGGCGGGAGCATCAGGCGCAGGCGCGACACCATCGGCGACATCGACATAATAGCAGCATCGTCCCACAGTGGGCCTCTGATGGAGAAGTTCGCGTCGCTGGACATGTTCCGGGAGATCACGTCTATGGGACATGCCAGAGCCAGCGCTGTCACCTGGTCGCAGATTCGATGCGACCTGTGGGCAGTGCCTCCGGAGTCGTACTGGACTGGCCTCCACCACGTGACCGGATCTAAGGATCATCATGTGAGACTTAGGGGTATTGCAGGCAAGATGGGCCTTCTGATAAACGAGCGCGGGGTCTACCGCGACTTGGACGGACAGGCCATCGCTATCGGCAGCGAAGAAGAGATCTACTCTCTTCTCGGGATGAGCTACATCCCTCCCGAACTGCGTGAAGACAGAGGCGAGATTGAGGCTGCACTGTGCGGAGCCTTGCCCAGAGTCATCGATAGGCATTCCATCCGCGGCGATCTGCACATGCATACGAGCTGGAGCGACGGAGTAGCGTCTATCGACGGCATGGCAAAGGCTGCAGAGGCCCTCGGGTACGACTACGTCGCCATCACCGACCACTCCCGTTCACTCGGTGTGGCGCATGGCCTGTCCGCCGAGAGGATTGGCCAGCAGATCGACGAAGTGCGAAAGTCCAATGCCCGGGCAGGGGGGATCCGCGTTCTGGCCGGTGCCGAGGTGGACATATTGAAAGACGGCAGTCTGGACTTCCCCGATGAGATTCTGGAGCAGCTGGACGTGGTGGTGGCTTCGATACACAGCGGCTTTCAGCAGGACCGGGATACCATTACCCGCAGGATAGTCGCTGCGATGCATAGTCCGCATGTTGACATACTGGCTCATCCCACAGGCAGATTGCTGGCAAGGCGCCCGGGCTATGACGTGGATATCGACACGGTCATCCGTGAGGCTGCTCGTACAGGCACTGCCCTGGAGATTAACTCATACCCCGACCGGCTCGACTTGCGCGACGAGCACGCAAGGGCGGCGCGCGATGCCGGGGTGATGATATCCGTGAACACCGACTCGCACTCCCCGGAGGAACTTGCCAACATTGAATACGGGGTATGGACGGCCCGAAGGGCCTGGCTGGAACCTCGCCATGTAGTCAACGCAATGAGCTGCGGCGAGCTGATCGCGTGGTTGCGCGCGCACAAGGCCGCGCAGGTCTGACTGCCCCTTCGGCATAGCTCGAATTTGCGCGTGGGCATACTACGGTATGCGCCACGCGCTGATTTTTGGCGAATGCGGAGGCCGATATGCTGCATGTAATAGTCCGGGCAGTCACTGTCTACTTTGTTGTATTGGCTGCCATGCGTGTGATGGGAAAGCGGGAGATCGGAAACCTTTCACCCTTCGATCTGGTAGTGGCCATCATGATAGCAGAGCTCGGAGCCATTCCGCTGCAGGAACATGATATCCCGCTCCTGCACGGCCTGGCGTCCATCGTGGTCTTGGCCGGAGTTCAGGTGGGAGTGGCCTTGCTGTGTCTGAGGTACCCCGGAGTGCGCAGAGCAGTCATAGGCGAACCCACCGTGATCATTGAAGACGGAAGACTCATGGGAAGTAACATGAGAAAGCTTCGGTACAATAT
>DAOPWT010000083.1:0-7817 GCA_035351775.1 Bacillota bacterium
ATGTCGCCGCTTACTCACGACTGAAGTCACGAGTATGCGCGGCGATTCAATCAAGGCCCTTGAAAGCCGCGAGTCGTGCGATATTCCACTCCGCCCCGAGCATCATGGCAGCTTTCCCATTGCCGAAGTACTCCCTCGACTTGGCCGCGTCCGGAATCCCCTGCGGGCTTACCTTCCATTCGTTGAAGAGCTTCCGGTAGAACTCAGCGGCCTCCACAAACGGCTTGGATGTAATGTACCCTTCAGTCTTCAGGCCGTCAGGCGAAATTGCCTCGGCCCCCTTGGACTGCGCCAGCGGGAGAAGCTGGTAAGGCCGGTCGATCTGCTCGATAAGAAGACCCCACACATCTACCTGGCCGTCCTTGTTCTCGTCGATGGTGAGCTTCTTGGCGATCTGGGCGACCTCTTCCCAGGTAAGCCTATCGCCTGGCTTCTCAGACGGAAAGGGAATACCGTATTTCTTGAATATGGCTTTGTTAAAGTAAAGGCCTGCCGACGACGTTGCATACGGAATAGAGTAGAGCTTGCCCTGGTATCTACTGGTCTCAATCGACGACGGGAACCATGCTTTCAGCTCGGTCGGAGTGAAGTACTGATCCAGCGGAAGCAGGAACCCGCGCGCAGCGTAGGAAGGAGTCAACGGCCCGTCCACTAGATACACATCGGGCGTTCCCCCTGCCGGCAGCCGGACCTCGAGTGTCTGAAAAAGCTGAGTAAACGGCACCAACTGCGCGTCAATCTTGATCCCAGGGTTCTGCTTCTCAAAACCCGCTATGAGCTTGTCGACCATGTCTTTGGGCCAAGCCATCCACAGAACCTCCAGGGTGGTTGCGGGGGCCGCTGCCACGACTACCGGCAACAACGCTGCGATGAGCAACAGGAACGCGACAAACCTCTTCTTCGATTCTAGTCCCCCTCCAATATGAAGTACGCCATGCTTCGCGCGATGGCTAGCGATGCCGAATCAGCCTGAACGTGAACCTGTTAAGCGGGAAATAGCTCTTGGAGTGGAATACACGTCGGTCGGAATCGTCCACATGCACTTGGTCCAGTAGCAGGAGCGGAGTGCCCTCTTCAACACTGAGTGTCGAAGCCAAACAGTCGTGGGCCGCAGTTGGCAGTATCTCGCACTCTGCGAATCTGATGTTGATTCCGTGCTCGCTCTGAAGCCCCTCGAATATGGAAGCCTGAATAGAACCGGGGTCGAAGGGTTGTCGGAGGAATTCCATAGGTATGTAATCAAAGCAGACAGCGACTGGCTGCCCGTCGGCCGTCTTGATGCTTTCAATCACCGCGATAGGCATCGCGGACGTCAGGCCCAGCTTACGTCGGACCTCAGCATTGGCAGGCACAACAGCATAGCCGGCAAGATCACTTCCGGCGACCCGGCCCTCGCCGGCTATGAACTCAGTTAGGCCGGCAAGTCGCTCAATACCGCCCCGCACGAGCGGCCTGCTCTCGGTGACAAAGGTGCCTATTCCGTGGCGCTTTACGATCAGGCCTGAGTCTTCGAGCGACTGCAAGGCCTCTCTGAGGGAATTGCGGCTAACACCCAGGCGAGCAGCGAGTTCCGGCTCAGTGGGCAACCTCTGCCCCGGGAGAAGTTCGCCCTCGCGTATCTGCCTTTCCAGCAAGTTACGCACCGTGTCGGTAGCGCCGGCGAGACGCGCCGGACAAGGACGCTGATCCACCGCCACCCGACTACTCACCTCCCATTGACAGCCTGAGGTTGTAGGACATCCCACAACTAGGATAGCACAGGGCATGCGGATCCGCAACGCCCAACTCCGGCAGCTACCTCTGGCGGCATGCATACATGGTTCCTGAATACATTTGAGTAGACAGGCAACACACGGTAAGGCAGGTGAACACTGGTGCGCAAACGCGTGCTGACGCTCATCGTCGTCCTCAGCCTTGCCATCGGCGTGTCAGGCTGCAACGGCGAGTCCGTCCCTCCCCACGGGATTGTTGAAGGTATTGTCACAGATCAAGTGACAGGGCGTCCTGTAAGGGGCGTCTGGGTGATGACGGGATCCACTGTAGCCTGGACAAACGCGTCGGGCTCGTACTGGCTGTCACTTCAGGAGGGAACGCACTCGATATGCTTTTATTGCGCCGGCTACACCCGAAAGTCGCTGTCCGTCACGGTGCACGGAGGATCAACCGTAGAGGCCAGCTTGCAGATGAACCCGATTCTGCCGGCCGGGCCAATGGAGATACCGCTCGCGGCTCCCCCATGGGCCAAGCTCGACTAGATGTGTACTCACAGTCGCAGCCGGTGTACGCTTTCACAGTCCCACGCACCGGACCCACTGGCTTCCTCGTATGGGACGTGCTCGAGATCGACGGCGCCACCCGGAAAATCACGCGGCTTGACACATTACGCCGGGCTTTAGACCAATAGGCGAGGCCCCAGCAGTCAAGAACCCCTTGTCACGACCGCATGAATCAGCGCCTGTATGCGAGGGATCGAGCCCGACACTGAAGCCGCCGTATACACAAGAAGGAGCGCCATTGCAATGTTGAGAGCCCTTCCGTACCTGCCGAGCAGACGCTGTATGCCCGTACCGAACACAGCCCAGCAGGACGTTGAAGCAAGAGAGATGGATCCCAGCAAGGCTGAGAAGAAAAGCAGAGCCGCCCCAGAGCTGTAGTATGGCGTTATGAACGTGGCAGTGACTGTAAGTCCGTACAGGATGGCCTTGGGATTGATGAACTGCAAGGCCGCTCCCGCGGCGGAAACGGGAAAGCGCCGCGCGGATATGACATGTGTATTTCAACCTGATACGCCGATTCCCTCTTCGCAGCGCAGGAACGTTTCGCGCCGTCACGAATACTGATCCAACCGCCGAACTCATACCAACATGCCCAGGAGGTCACGCCATGAACGCGTCTCGAATCGCCATCCTCCAACACGCCGTCCGCGACCAGGGCCTGGCATGCGCCTTCCTCGTTCCAGGCCCTAATCTCCGGTATCTCACCGGTCTGCAGCTCGAAGCTTTTGAGCGAGTGATCCTCGGCATCGTGCCGCCTGTCGGCGACCTCGCATTCGTAGTACCTCAGCTTGAGGCCGACAAAGTCCGCGCCCGTATAGGCGCCGACCCGCATTCCGACGCTGTATTTCCGTACACCGACGATGCCGGACCGCTTGACGCAGTGCGCAAGGCGCTTCGCGCCCTCACCCTCGATCTCGGCCCCCGAGCGATGGGCGCTGAGTTTCTCCATATGCGCCTGCTCGAGCGCCACATCATCGAGCAGGCCAGCGGGCCCGTAAGGCCCGACCGTTCCATTCACTTTCACGATCTCGGACCGATAGTAGCCCGCATGCGCGCAGTGAAAGACTCAGATGAGCTGGCAGCCCTCAAGCGAGCGGCTCAAATCGTGGACACAGGGATCGCCGCCGCTGCTTCCACCATTACCCCGGGCGTCACGGAGCGGGAAGTCGCAGCGGCAGCGGAACGCGCCATGCTTGCGGCCGGCGCCGACAGCATCCCGTTCAATGCCGTGCTGGCCGGGGCCAACTCGGCGCTCCCGCACGGCGAGACGGGCGACTACGCGATGCGCGACGGCGACATGGTGATCTGCGATATCGGGGCCACGTACCGAGGGTACAACGGCGACATCACCCGCACCTTTGCCGTGGGAAAGCCCACGCCTCAGATGGCGAAGGTTTACACAGCTGTCTATGATGCCAACCGCGCCGCCTGCCGGGCCGCCCGCCCCGAAGTCACCGGGGAGCAGCTCGACTGGATCGCCCGGGACGCAATAACCCGCGCCGGTTTCGGCGAGTATTTCACCCACCGTACCGGACACGGGCTAGGTCTGGAGATCCATGAAGAGCCGTACATCGTGCAAGGCGCCGCAGAGCCTCTTAAGCCGGGTATGGTGTTCACGATCGAGCCGGGCATCTACATCCCCGGCGTCGGTGGAGTACGCATAGAAGATGATCTGGCACTCACCGAAGACGGTTGTGTTGTGCTCACCGCGTTTCCACGCGAACTGGCCTGACCCAACCGGGTCTAGTCCACGTATCCCGAGAACACAGCCCACTCCAGCATCAGCGACAGCTGGGGCAGGCTGATCTCGGCCTTGATGGCCATCTCAATGAGCACCCTGTCCTCCCACTCAGTACGCATGCCTGCAGTCAGGGTTGTCCCGGGCGTCGGGTACACCGATTGCATGACTGCCGTGACGCGTGCAGCCGTCACCTGCAAGCCGAATGACTTGAGCTGTTTGTCGCTGATATCCCCCATTGATACCTTGTGGCCCTTGATCATCTTGACATCCTGAATGGGCAGCCAGTAGCGCTGACCGCTGGGGCCGTATACCCACACTGCTTTGCCCTTATGCTCCGCAGCGGCGAATGTAACCCCTTCTGGCAAATTCATCACGACCAACCCGTTTTCGGTCCTGAGCTGGGTCGGCCGCCGGGTCACTGCGGCGTCTATCTTGCGCTCCTTGGGCGGTTTTGGCGGCTTGACCTTGGCTGGTTTCTTGGCGTCCACCGCAGCCGAACCCACAGAGCACACCAGCGCCAGCGCCAGCAGCGCTATGAACATATGTATCCATGCCCGTCTCTTCATCAACTGGATTCACTTCCTAGTTGCAGAGTTTGGATCATCTCTACTACAGACGGGCGATGACCCGGCCATGTTCCGCGCCCGACGTACACCAGCGTATTTGTGTTCTACTCTCCAACCCGCCGGCCCAGATGCCGCAAGAGTCGCTCGGGGTAGTTGGTGATGATCCCATCGACTCCAGCCTGTATCAGGTGCGCAAACACCCAATCATCGTCGGCTGTCCAGGCAAACACGTCGATGCCGCCACCCTTCAGCACCCTGACGAGCTCAGCCGAAACCGCTCCCACGTTCATCCCTGCGAAACTCGCGCCGACCTCAAGAACCTGCTCCACTATGCGCCGGCCTCGGCCCGCCGGGTCCAGAATCCAAGTATCCCGGTAGAGCACGCCCGCCGGCGTCTCGGGCAACAGCCCGTGCATGATCCGCACCGACTCGGCGTCGAAGGACTGCAACATGATGCAGCCTTCCATGCCGGCCTCGCGGATCACCTGCGCCACATTGTTTTCGACTCCTCGAGCCTTCAGCTCGATCAGAAGCAGTGCCCTCCCCTTGAAAGCGGCGAGGACTTCGTCCAGAGTGGATATGCGCTCGCCGGCGAACCCAGGGCCCTTCCACACGCCCACATCCATCGTCCTAAGCTGCGCAAGTGTGAGATCGGCAACAGCGCCCTGCGGATTGCCCCTGGCTGTTCGAGACGTCGAAGAGTCGTGGATGACAATGAGGTGGCCGTCCTTGCTGCCATGTACATCCAATTCGATCATGTCGGCGCCAAACCTCACAGCCTGCTCAAATGATGCCATGGTGTTCTCCGGAGCAACCCCCGACGCCCCACGGTGCGCGATCACCAGCGGGCGGTTCGGCTCCCCGACTCCGCTACTGGTGATTGCCTTGGTAGCGTGCGTGGGTACGGCCACGCAGAGCGCGGCGACTGCCACAAACAACGTAACACGCTTGCATGCCCTGCTCACAAGACTCTGCACGCCCTTCCCTCCCGACCGTGTCATTCTTGTCCGGCATCATCATCGGTCCTGTAAACGGCGTAATCCAGTTCAGTCCAGCCCAGTCCAGTCCAGCCCCAATTCCCTGAGCTTGGCCCACGTGGGGTTGCCCGTCTCAGGGCGCCATCCCATCACTCGGTAGTACATGCTACGTGCCTCTTCAAACTGCTGTCGGTCGATCTTGTTGCCATCTGACCGCCCGCCCTTGAGTGGCTCGAATACCCGCTCCGGGAGTTCATCGTCGGCGACGGTGAAGCCTTCTCTGGCGTTGAAAAGGCGCATCATGTTGATTCTCCGCTCACCTACAAGCATCAACTCCCACAGGTTCGTATCCCACCCGGTAGCTGCATTCACCAGGCGTACCATCTCAGTCAGGCTGTACAGAGAACCCGGGCCAAAGCAGAACTGGCACAGCTCCAACGTATCCAGGGCACTCACCAGTCTCTGCGTGTACGCCCATAGCTTGACCTTCTCGAAGCTGAGCTCGCCGGGGGGCACTGCCGTCTGAAAGCCCAGAGCTTTCATGTCCTCCATGAGCGGCTCCGACATGATGAACACATCATGCTTTGACGACTGATGGTCGGCGCCGAAGGGGTTGCACGCATACGCCAGCGCGAGCGATGCCTTGACCCGCGGCATGTGCGCGGGGAACTCCTGGCTTTTCGAGCACACAGCGAACTTCTCCGCACCTCGCCCCAGCGTCACGGCCGCCATAGCCGAGCCCTCTGCAAGAATGTCGCCTATCCCTCTGCGCTCAGCGATCATCTCTATCGCCTTTACCAGGGCTCCGGCGTTTCCAAACTCCAGCTGAACACCGCCGGCGTCCTCAGCGGTGATTATGCCGTTTTCGAAGCACTCCATGGCAAAGGCGATGGTCCCGCCTGTGGATATGGTGTCGATCCCGTACTTGTTACACAGCTCTGCCGCCTTGCACACGGCCACGAGGTCATCGATATCCAGATATGAGCCGAGCGCCGCAAGCGTCTCGTACTCGGGCCCGCCGTAGGCAGGATCGACCTGATACGGCCCATCAGCCGCTACGATTCTCTTACACCGCACGGCGCAGGCCCAGCAGGACTCGTTCTTTTTGAGAACCGTCTCCCTCATAGCAGGGCCCGATATCTTGTCGGCACCCCCAAACGTACCGGACACCCAATTGTGCGTGGGAAGCCCGCCCACCTTATCATTTAGGAGCACCGCGGCGGCCGTGCCATACTCCCGCAGGACTCTTGCGCCCGGATGATCGACAGAACGCCGTCCCCCGACGCGCGCAATCTCCATGATCGCGTTTCGATCGGCAAAGACCGGCGGATTCGTCCCTCGCACTGCTATCGCCTTCAGGTTTTTCGACCCCATCACGGCCCCCATGCCGGTTCGGCCATTGAAGTGCCTAAGCTCGTTGGTGATGCAGGCGAACCTCACAAGCCGCTCTCCGGCGGGGCCTATGAGCGCCACGCGGGCCCTGGAATCGCCCAGCTCTTGGCGAATCATCTGCTGAGCCTCCCCGGTGACCTTACCCCATACCCCAGAGGCGTCTTTCAGCTCAGCAGCGCCATCATGAATCCAGAGATACGTAGGCTTCGATGATCGTCCCGTGATCACCACGGCATCGAAGCCCGCATGCTTCAGCTCGGCACCCCAGAAACCTCCGGCCTGGCTATCCCCGATGGCCCCCGTCAGCGGTGACTTAGCAGTCACATTGAACCTGGAGGCCCCGCTCACCGGGGCTCCGGTAGTCGGAGACGTGGCAAAGACCAGTACGTTACGGGGGTCGAACGCGTCGATCCCTGCGGGCATTTCGGCGAGCGCATAGTAGACACCAACAGCGCTCCCGCCCATGTACTTCCGGTAGAACTCCTCCCCCGGATGCTCAATCCACACCCCGCGGCGGGTGAGGTCAACATGAAGGATGCTGCCACAGTAACCCTTAGCGCCGTTCAACGGAGCTTTATACCCCCTTACCAGGCCGCCCCGTCGCCGCAGAGATCCACGCGACAAGAAGCCCGCCCTGCTGCTTGTGTTTGCTCCCTCTATGAGCAGATTGTACCATTGGTGTGAAGCGGCGACAACGCATGAAGTTCCATGGAAGCTCCATCGGGCGCGTGTAAGGATTGTTGTCCTCGCGCTTGCCACCGCGGAACGTTACCTTCTTGGCAACGCTTCGGGTTGTGGCCGAAGTAGGCGTGTGCGTTTCGGCCCGGCGGGCACGGTCAGTCCGGTCAAACATCGGGGCTACGGC
>DAOPWT010000084.1:0-5093 GCA_035351775.1 Bacillota bacterium
AGGGTTCCCACTGTCACTCCCAGGTCCGACGCCACTTCGGACATGGATCTCGGCTCATCTGTCCCTATAGCCTCGATCACGTGGATCTCAGACATCGTTAGCCCCAGTGCGCTGGCCTTGGTGATGGCCTCTTCCTCGATGGCTAGTATTCTGTTGAACAGCCTCACAAGTACATCGTTTAGTGCCTTGCCCTTGTCGGTCATGGTGTTGGCCTCCCTGATAGCGACTGCAATGTTGCCGCCGTTCACTGATATAATACCGTACAGCAACATGTTTTGGTGTATGGATGGGCCGGCCCGACTCGGCCCGGGCCGAGACAAGGCATTGACATTGAGACTGAGTCAAGGCGGTGTTCTGATGGCAAAAGACGGGGCGCGCAAGAGCGGGAGAGCACCCAAACGGCGAGGCGGGCGTACCGCGCGCACGGGGCGGAGCAGATCGATGGCGGCGCTTGCGGCCATCTTGGGAGTTGCCGCGCTGCTGACTGTGGCCGTATTCGTCGGAGTCAGGGTGTGGCGAAGCAGGCAGGGCCAGGGCCAGGGTCAGCGTCAGGGCCCCGACGTCGCCCACGATGGCGTCCCCACGCGCGCCGGCTTTCGCGAGCTGGGCACGGTTGCGTCTGGTGGGCCCGGTGTGACTGCGATGGCATGGCGTCCCGACGGGGGCGCGATCGCCACGGGGCACGGCGATGGTTCAGTGCGAATATGGGACTTGGCTACAGGCCACGAGCTGCTCACCGGCAGAGGGAAGTCCGCGGAGGCTGTTGACTCGATGAGCTGGAGCCCGGGCGGGCAGTTGCTTGCCGTCGCCCATAGGCGTGACCATATGACTGTTTGGAATGCCGCGAGTGCCGACGTTGTGTGGGAGGTTGATGGCGGCGACATCTACGCTGTCGTGGGCTGGAGCGAGGATGGTCGCGCGGTAAAGACGTATGACGGCGAGGAGTACTACGCGCTGTGGAATGTAGACAGCCGGGCATGTGAGCGCAGCTGGTTCGTGAGCATTGCCCAGCAGGGCGAGGTATTGAGCCCCGATGGTCGTCTGGCGGCTTGGGAGTCGATGGCCGAAGGGCGGTGGACGCTTCACCGCACCGACTGGCAGCCGAGCCCGGGCGGGGAGCGCGAGTGGGAACTCGTGGGTCACCGTGGGCCTATCCGCAGTGTGTCGTGGAAGGGCGACAGCGCGCAACTGGCAGGCGCCACCCAAGGAGGGGTTGCGGTGTGGAGCGCAACGAGCGGCCAGTTGATAAGGTCCAAACCCGTCGAAGGGTTGGAGCCGGCATATGTCTCATGGAGCCCGGGGCTTAACGGACGGTGGATACTTGCGAGCTCTGATGCCGGAACCTCCGCAGTCATCGACGCAGAGACTGGTGAGCGCCTATCCGAGGTATCCACGCGCAGCCGGGGCCCATCCGCCTGGTCCCCTGAAGGCGATCGGCTGGCGACGATAGGCGCCGACAATGCCGTGCACTTGTACGGCGAGGAGAGCAGATGAGATGACCGGTGTCTGAAACCAGAAAGGGATTTCGCGCCTCGTGTGGAAGGGAAGAGCCGAAGTTCAGGAGACCTACTGCAACGGGTGACGACAAGCCGGCGGTGGCGGTGGGCGTCGGCGTCGGCGTTGGCGCTCGTCGGGGGCCGTCGCAGATAGTGAGAGCAGGAGAATGAGAGATGAACATCTTCGTCTTGATGAAACAAGTGCCCGGCACGTCCAATGTGAAGATGGACGAGAAGACCGGCACAATGATCAGGACAGAACACGAAAACGTTATCAACCCTCTGGACGAGAATGCCCTCGAGGAGGCGCTGCGGATCAGACGCGCTGCACCGGGGTCGACTGTGACGGCCATCAGCATGGGGCCTCCTCCCGCTAAGAGGGCGCTTCGCGAGGCCCTAGCCATGGGCGCCGACAGTGCAGTGCTGCTCTGCCACCGCGTCCTGGCAGGCTCGGACACACTCGCCACGGCGCGAGCCCTAGCCGGCGCCATAAAGCATGTTGCAGGCGGCGACATTGGTGCGCACGACATCGTCTTGTGCGGTGAACGCGCCACTGATGGGGAGACAGGTCAGGTGGGCCCCATGGTTGCGGCGCTGCTTGATGTGTGCGTGGCAACGTATGTAAGGAGTATTCGGCTGGAGGGCATGGGGGCGGCAGAGGACGGCGGTAGCTGCGATGCTTCGCCGGCAGTGGTGGTGGAACGGGTCGTAGAAGACGGATTTGAGCAGGTGAAGCTGTCGCTTCCTTGCGTTATTACCGTAGTCAAGGACATTAACCAGCCCGGCTTTCCGACTCTGGCAGGCAAGATACGCGCGCGGGAGGCCGAGGTCCGAATGCTCAGCCACGAAGAGCTGGGCCTGGATGCCGATGCTGTGGGGCTTTCGGGGTCGCCGACTAGAGTAGTTCGAATCTTCAGGCCCAGCTTCGCACGGGATACAGTCTTGCATGCCCAGGATGGCTCAGGCGAGGCTGTGGACGGTTTCATTGATCTGCTTGCTGATCGGGGGCTCGTGTGATGGATGTGCAGTCAGGCGTGATGATCGTTGGGGAACAGCGCCGGGGAGAGGTGCATCCGGTTACGTTCGAGCTTCTGGCGCGCGGAAGGCAGCTCGCCGACAAGCTTGGCGCAGAGCTATCGTGCGTGGTGATGGGGTCGGTGTCGGCATCGGCGTCGGCGTCAGCGTCCGGGCCGGGGCTGGGGCTGGGGCTGGGCCGAAGCGCCCGCGAGATCATCGAACGAGGGGCGGATGTGGTCTACTTGGTAGATGATCCTGCTCTGGGATGGTTTCTGCCGAGGCTGTACGCCCGGGCCCTGGAGAGGCTTATCCGAAGCGAGATGCCCGAGATCGTGATAGCCGCAGCTACGACGTCCGGGCGCACTCTGATGCCTATCGTGGCGGCGAAGCTAGGTACAGGGCTCACCGCAGACTGCACTGAGCTGGACATAGACACCGAAGAGCGCCTTCTGCTGCAGACGCGACCTGCCATTGGCGGGAATGTAATGGCCACAATCAAGACGCCCCAGGCCCGGCCGCAGATGGCTACGGTGCGTCCGAAGTCTGCGCGTCCGCTGCCGCGTGACGCCGGGCGGGTGGGACGGGTTATCGAGGTCAGGCTGGACGAGGCGGATTGCGGCGCTGCGGAGTGTGCCGCGGCTAGCTGCGGCGCCCGGTGTGAGCACGGGCTGGAGGCGGTGCTCGGATCGGTTCGCGATACGACGCAGGAAGTGAATGTGCAGGATGCTGAGGTCATTGTGACAGGCGGCAAGGGCCTGAAGAACAAGGACAACTTCAGAATGATCGAGGAACTTGCGTCTTTGCTCGGGGCGGCGGTGGGGGCTACCCGCGATGTGGTGGACCTGGGGTGGATCAGCTACCCGCATCAGATCGGCCTGTCGGGCAAGACTGTCGCGCCGCGCGTATACATTGCAGTTGGCGTGTCGGGGTCAGTGCAGCACTTGGCCGGGATGCAGACGGCGGAGACCATTATCGCAGTCAACAAAGATAAGGACGCGCAGATCCTCAAGGTTGCCGACTTCGGCATAGTCGGAGACCTGTTCGAAGTAGTGCCGGAGATGATCGAGAAGATCAAGAATCGACCGGCAACGGGAAGGTGACCGGCGAGATGACGATCGAGGAAACGAACGGGTACGAGTGTGCGTCGGAGGCGAAACGGTTCAGGCCAGTCACTGCCGGGATTATCCGGGCGCTCGAGGGCATCGTGGGCACGGGCGGTGTGGTGGTTGACGCGGAGAGACTCGAAGTGTACTCGCACGATGAGACGTCCGAAGCGGACTACGTGCGGATGCCGGAGGTGGTCGTCAAACCGCGCGACGCTTCAGAGGTTTCGCAGATACTGCGTCTGGCCAACCGCGAGACGATCCCGGTCACCCCCAGAGGATCGGGCACGGGCCTTTCCGGAGGCTGTGTCCCCATGTTCGGAGGGATTGTGCTGTCGATGGAGCGGATGAACAGGATCATTGAGGTGGACCGGGAGAACCTGTTCATCGTGGTGGAGCCGGGTGTGACCACAGGCGAGATCCAGAGGAGGGCGAGGGAGGAAGGGCTGCTCTATGCGGGCGACCCGTGTTCGGCCGAAAGCTCGCAGATAGGCGGGAACCTGGCCGAGAATGCCGGCGGCAACAAGGCTGTGAAGTACGGCACGACGTCGCGGCATGTATACGGGCTTGAGGTGGTGCTGCCCGACGGTGAGATCATGCGCCTTGGCGGGAAGTGCGTCAAGGACGTGACTGGATATGATCTGATCCACCTGCTAGTTGGCTCCGAGGGCACACTGGGCGTGATCACCCGCGCCTGGCTCAAACTCCTTCCGCTTCCCAAGTTCAGCGTGGCCCTACTGGCGCCGTTTGAGTCCATGCAGACTGCCATTGAGGTCGTCCCCAAGATCATGACCGCCGGCGGCATCATACCCACTTCGGTGGAGTTCATGGACAGCCCGTCCATAAAGGCTGCCGAGCTCTACCTCAACTCGTCTTTGCCATACAGTGACGCCGGCGCATACATCATCATTGAGCTCGAAGGCAACTCCGAAAGCCAGTTGGAGTCGGAGTATGAGTTCATCGGCAGGCTCTGCCAGGAAAACGGGGCGCTCGAGGTTTTCGTGGCCGACAACCTGTCGACGCAGGACCGGATATGGAAGGCGCGCAAGTGCATCGCGGAGGCGCTGCGGGTTGTGAGCCCGGTCTACTGCATGGAAGATATTACGGTGCCCACATCGGAAATCCCCGGCCTCATAGCCGAGATCACGGCGATAGCCGATAGGCAGGGGGTGTCGATACCGTGCTTTGGGCATGCCGGCGACGGCAACATCCACGCCACCTTGCTCCGTGGCGACATGGACGAACGGGCCTGGGAGCGCATGCGCGATCGCCTGCTGGATGAGATATACCGAGCTACCTACCGCCGCGGAGGCAACCTCTCAGGCGAGCACGGGATCGGCGCGAAAAGGCTGGCGGCATGGCGCGGTCTTGCAGATCCTGTGCAGCTCAGAGTGATTAAGTCGATCAAGGCCGCTCTTGATGCCAACGGAATCATGAATCCCGGCAAGGTAGTGGACTAGAGCCAACCAAGCCCAGA
>DAOPWT010000084.1:5193-7762 GCA_035351775.1 Bacillota bacterium
AGAAGGTAGTGGCCCAGAGCCAACCAAGCCCAGAGCGAAGTGAGACGCTCCCTGAACCTCTCCCCGAACCCCTCCCGATGTATACGTGCAGTTGTGCTCGGGGAGAAAGCGAGGCCTGGCAACAGGAAGGCGCGGCGGCGGGCCAGGAGGCTGATGGTAAAATTTAGGTGTCAATTATATGGACGCATTTTTGGAGACGTGTCGCCAAAACGAACAATGGTTGATGCATAATCGAACGCATATGCGTATATGACGCCTGAGACGAAGGGCGCATAACATATAATCCCATTAGGGCTGACCGCACGTGACATGAAATGACATAGTATCCCATTGGTCAGCCATAGCATCCCGGTGACCGTAGCTATGGCCACTAGATTATTCCACAGCCCGTCTTTATTCGGATATACGTCTCGATATTCATCAGGCATTGTCCGGATTCGCAACACATCTGGGAAAACCCGTTCGTAATCTGAACGCATATCAAAAGGCCAGCTCAAGGGCTAGTCCATGGCGAACATGCAGCGTATGGCGCATATGCATTGCTGACCTGCCGTCTGCGATCACCTACATCCGGTCACCGGCATCGGGGCAGATGTTCGAGACGGACGATTGACTTAAGCGACATGGCTTAATATAGTGATATTAAGCCGTCAGGCTTAATTACCACATTCGCTATTCGCTACTCGGCCTGGGCTATTCCGCTCGGGCTGCTCCGCTCGGGCTGCTCCGCTCGGGCAGCTCCGCTCGGCCCGGTCCAGACCACATTGTGGCGACTTCTCATTGAGGAGGTGTCTGCGTTGGACGTATCCGCTCTCGGCCACGGACGGCTCGCCGGAGGGCTGCTTCTGGCAGCACTTTTGCTTGCAGCTGAATACTGGGCGAAGGACATTGTCGTGGGCATGCCGGCGCATGCGCCCGTGTCGCGTAGGGAAGGAGCGGTCTACTGGTGGGCGCGTGTCTGGCGGGCGGTGGCCCTGTCGGTTCTGCTCGCGCTGGTGTTCAGTCCCGGCTGGTGGATTCTTGTTGTTGTGTCGGCCCATGTTCTGGCCGGAGGAGCTGAACTGCCTGTGAGCCGGCTCCAGAGCTGGCTGCGTTCGCACTTGCGCTCGAGCTTGCGACTGGGCTCGTATGCCGCCCCGCGCTTTGCCTGGCTGCAACTGGCCCCCATGCTCCTTTTGCTGGGCATCGCCACGCTCGCGAGCCGGTCCGTTGTGTTGGCTCCGGGTGCGCTGAGCATGGCCATCTGGCGGGCGGCCGGCGCTGTCTTCTTCGGCGTTACTGATGTAACCCCGCTCAAGCTGGCCGCAGTCAGCGCTGCGTTTGTCTTTCTGGGCAGCCCGTCCAATCACATCGTACGCTGTATGCTGGGCAAGGACACAGGTTTGATCCCACAGGACGACGACACCTACCCCGATCCCGCCACTATCAGGGCTGGCCGGGCTATCGGCACGCTGGAGAGGTGGATTATGGCCATCTTCCTGGCCTTGGGGCAGTACAGCGCCATGGGCCTTACGCTGACGGCGAAATCGATCGTCAGGTTCTCCAAGATCGAGAAGGACCCGGCGTTCGCCGAGTATTATCTGCTGGGAACACTCTACAGTATGCTCATTGCCCTCCTGGTCGGGCTGGCGCTTAAGGTGGTGCTCGCATGATTCCCCCGGGCGAGTTCGTTGCAGTCAAGATGGACATGCGCAATTCAAGGCGGATCCGCGACCGTGAGCGGGTGCAGGAGCAGTTCCTAGAGGTCATGGAGGGGCTGAACAGAGAGTTCGCGCCGTCGGCCCAGGCCCGCTTCATCGTCACCCACGGCGATGAAGCGCAGGGAATGCTCAAGCGGGGGTCCGCGCCCGACGTACTGGCAGTGATGGAGCGCGCGATGGAAGGCGTATACCCTGTGGAGCTGCGCTTTGGAATCGGCATGGGCACACTCAGCACTCCACTTCAACCCGAATCCATCGGGATGGACGGCCAAGCCTGGCATGCGGCCAACCGCGCTCTAGACTTGGCGAGGAGCAGGAGGAAACACGTCATGTTCAGTGGGTTTGGGGAGCAAACCGACGAGCAGCTCTGCGCTGTGGCCAATCTCCTGCTGCACCTGAGAAGCGGGTGGAGCCCGGAGCAGCGCCGGGCGATCGAGCTGGTGGACGCAGGGATGATGCAGTCCGCTGTGGCCGAGACTCTCGGGATCTCCGAATCTGCGGTCTCTCAAAGGCTCGCGACTGCCGGATGGCACTTCTATAAGGACGGTCGAGTGGCCGTGATCAGTCTGCTGACACCTCAATCGCAGCGCTAGTCATCAGCATTGCGCCTGCGCGCGACCCTGCGTGCGACGCTGCCCGCGGCCCTGCTGGTGCCGGGTCGCCGAATTGGTGCTGCCGAGCCAATAAGCAAATATTGCGAGCCAGCGGCCAAGCAAGAAGGAATTGTTCCGTACCTGTGGAATTGCCCACCAAGAGGTGTTGTGGTATGTCGCTGTACTGCCTGCCGCTGATAAGAGGACGGTTGCCGTCGCTTAGGCCGTCTGAGCAGAAGGTTGCGCGTTTCATCATGGATAATCCGCAGGCTGTAG
>DAOPWT010000085.1:0-7579 GCA_035351775.1 Bacillota bacterium
TCATCTCCGTAGTCCCCATGGGAATCGACGAGTACCGCTTGGGCAAGACGCCGTTCCTGCTAAGTGTCCGAAGGGAGGGCGTCAGTCTATGGCTGCGCCAGATGCAGCAGATCTGCTTGTGAAGGCGGATCGCAGCTTAGCCGCGGCGGAGGCACTTCTCCTTTGTGGTCTCGGTCTTTCGAGAATCACCAGCTACGCGGTTCCGTCAAGTTCAGCAGGGAGAGCATATCTGAAAGGCCCCCCGCGCTTCGCGGCGTAACATGTCAACGGTTCGTTTCTTGTTTTCTTCACACGCATGGGTACATCAAATCCCTGGCATACTTCCGATTGGGTCGGCACCAACTCAGTGCCAAGTGCCTTACTTCCACCAAGCAGGAGCCCCCTGAATAACTGCGCGCCTCTGACGCGTCTCGATGACCATTCCGTCTTGCTTCGAATAGACGCGACGGATTGGATCCTTCGAGACTACGCTGCCAAGGTACTCACCGTTCTCACGAAACCAGCGCAGGCGCTTCTTCTCGAGCAGCCCGAAGCCCGTCTGGGCAACGACAAGATCACCACCGTCAAAGGTGTCGACTAGAGCGTGCAATACGTCATCATGCAGCACGTAGAGCCGAGTGTCCGTCAGCAGGTATAGGTAACTGCCAGTATCGATGATCCTGCGTGGTACGCTGCCGATGTCGTATGCCCGCACGCCTTCTCCGTTCTCATCGACCAAAACGACGCGTCCGGAGTAGCCGGCAAGATAAACTGCATTCGAGCCCGCCGCGAAGCTGGCAGCATATATCCAGTCGCAGGCGCAGCTCTCGCTCACCTGCATACCAATGCTTGCCGTGAATGTGATCCCGCCGACCGTGAACGCTGTGCGACTTAGCTCGTTAACGAAGGTAGCGCCGGCATACTGTGGAATGGCGCTCGCCTCTATGCCGGTCAGAGTCTCCACTGCGGCGTTAATCCGGCCCATCATTTCGTGAGATTGGGGATTCTCAGGGTGGAGGTCCGGGTGCCATTGTTTAGCAAGTTCGCGGTAGCGCCGCTTCACGTCTTGAGGGCTCACGGGGAGAGTCAACCCCAGAAAAGCAAGAGCGCGATGTACTTCGTCACTGATCGCGGACTTCTTGCTCGGCGCGGTGACTCGTGTCCAGCCCTCTTTGAACGGCAGCTTAGCGCCCCACACGCCGGCGCCACCAGTATCCACGCACCATGCCTCGTCTACTGCTGTGAAGAGATACCTGCCGCCATCCTGCGACAGTGCTACACAGCGGATGAGGTTCTTGAGCTGATCGTCCGGTATTTCAAAGCGTTTCCTAATGGCCTGGATCTCAGGTGCCTGCTTCAGAGATGTTTCCCAGATTGACTCTATTTGGTCGTCATAGGCGTGGACAACGCACTCCCGCGACATGGCAATTAGGTTGGAGCTGAAAGGATGAACGCCGTAACGGTATATGCCGTGCCTTAGTCCCCTCTTAGCTATCAATTGGCCGGTTCGGTCGTAGCGGAGAACAGCTGCCTCGATCGGGCCAAGCCCCTCAGCCTTGCCGAGATCGTCAATCATGACCAAGCCAGAACTGGCAGGTGCCACCTTACGAAACGCAGTATCGGGACGTTCCGACGGCGGCATGTTATCAACCCTCGCTATTCGCCAGTTGGCGTCGCGGACCTCGAAAAGGCCCCTTGCCTCAGCGATTGGTGCCGCTTCGCGACCTGCTTGCGTCTCTTCCCATCGCATGGGTGCACGGGGTAATGGGACGTAGCTGAGCGCCTTCAGATCGATTTCGCGTAGCTCGACTGGTCTTTGGCCGGTGCAGCGCGATTCGGTAACCCTCTTTGGGGTTGGCGTCAAGGAATGCTGCGGGTCCGGAACGGAGGCTGAGTAAGTTTGGCTCGTATTGCAGTGTTCGGTCTTCCTGAGTTCTTCTGAGTCGCCATTCGAGGCGACCTTACTCGTCCCGGACATTACGATTGATTGGGCATCGGCTTGCGTAATCCTATGGTCTGCAGTGGCCTTTCCCAGTAGCAATCTGATAAACAGCAACTTAGGTTCGCCCCCCTCAAAGATACTGCTGCGATAATGCGGCTTGCCTTCATAGCACCGTGGCAATCGGTATCGCGCCTACCACTACGAGCCTCGAGTAGTGCGCCCATACAGTGCTATTCTATCAGGCTCAGCATGTGGTGAGCGCCAACGCTCGTCAGCATTGGGCATCACGTACCCAGCTTCCACCAATCATCGTGTGGGTTCGTCGTAATTCGGCGACATTCCTCCAGACGCACATAGGGGAAGCGCCTACTTTCGGAACAACCGAAGGTGCTGATTCGGTCATGACAATTCCTGCTGAGCCCACCCTGTGGGGCATAGGCGGCTTCACGTCGGAAGCTACGACGCTCGCAAGGAGCAAGAGCAACCTACGCCTCACCGATCGTGAGGACCTTGTGAATCTGGTGCTCGCGCACTACGAGCAGTTCGATGCCAAATACCGGGGACTACTGACGATGAAGCGCGTATATGTTGCTGAACCTCCGACGGACACGGAGGGAGGGATATGCCGCCTGAATATGCAAGAGATCATACAGCATGACATCCAAGAGGTGATTCGAACGTGGCTCAACTTGCGCTCACTCCTCATTTCCCCACGTACCAGCAGGCCTGTGAGTTTGTACGTGTTGTAGATGGCCTACCACTCGTTGCTCTCCATTCGATGATGTCTGCCATTCGGCAACAGATGGGTACCCCTCAGGAACAGGTGGACTGGACTGAGCCGGACACATGGATATCGACAAGGCTAGGCGGGCAGGACGCTGATCTAGCCAGGCGTATATGGACTGAGTCCCATGGCATAGTCAATCCCAGGCATGTCCGGGGATCGCTGACTTTTGCTCGTCGCCACGAGCTGATTTTGGTGGATGCGGGCGGCGTGTGTCACAAGACTCCCATTGGCGATGCATACATTGCGGGCGACCTGGTCACCCACCAGAGAATAGATGGGCTTGAGGGCGTCCACCGAGTACTCCTGCTTCTCTCCAGCCGGACCAGCGCTACATCGCCGGAACTCCTCAGCGAATGGCTAGACTATCTGCGCGGCGAGTCCTCGATCTATTCAGAGACCTTTGCCAGGCAGTCCCTGTGGGCCAGGCTCCGCTACCTCGTCACGTGCAGATTGGCAACCCGCAACGGCTCCTATGTCATCACCGCAGAGGGCAGAGAATACATGGACACGCTGAAGGATGGCACCGACAGCGCGGATTCCGACGTGGCTCGAGCGGCTGTCAGCCATAACACCAGAACACAGGCGAAGCTGAAGGAAGCCCTGGCGGAGATGAACCCGTTCGTATTCGAGGAACTCGTAGGCGAACTCCTGACCGCCATGGGATATCAGGATGTAGAGGTTACCGCCGCAACCGGCGACAAGGGCGTTGTCTCAGTATGGGACTTCGACCCTGATTACTTTGCTGCTCACGGCAATGAGTTGTCTGACTGCTGAAGTATTCCGCTGCCCAGTGTTCGCTCTGGAAGCTGCATGAGATCGGAGCGAATCCGGAGTCGGAAAGGAGCAGTACGACGAAGTCGTGACACAGGTGTCTGGGTCCTTCCGGTCGGCGATCTCGAATAGTCCGACTAGCCTTGAAAGCACTCCAGCAGACAGCCGGGTGTTCGCGATCGCCTCGCAGACAGCGGCCACATTCTTCGACTGCTATTCCTGCACCTGGGCAGGGCCCTCAATGGTGATGGCATCGTCTTTCTTGACATAGGCTGCGAATCTGCTGTGGACTGTGGTGTAATCCTTGAGGATCGCTTCTGTCATCATATCGAAAGGAACCACAACGTAGCGTCCCAGTGGCGAGCGATGGGGATTGTACAGGAGGGTCCCGGTGACGTTCTCGAGACTGATCTTCACGCCGTGAGGCGTCTCGGTCTTGACCACGTCCAGGGAGACAAGTAATCCTACCAGCTTGAACAGCTCCTTCTGGGCGGATAGGAAGTTGCCGAGGGAGTAGATGACCAGGGTATCGCCGACCATGGTTACAGGCTGCACTACGTGAGGATGGTGCCCCACCACGATGTGCACGCCGAGCCGGGCGAGGTGCTCGGCTATCTCCGTCTGCGCTAGGGTAGGGGTGAAGACGTATTCACTGCCCCAGTGCATGGATACGATGATCACATCTGCTATGGCCCTGGCCTTCTCCACATCAGCCCGGGCCGTCTCCGGGTCATACACGTTCACATAATGCTCCTTGCCTGCAGGAGGTTTGAGGCCGTTGGTGAGGGTGGTGTAGGCCAGGAAGGCACACGTGATGCCGTTGACGTCCACCGTACGTATCTCGTCCCGGTCCTCTTGGATGGAGTAGCTCCCGGCGGTGAGGACGCTCTCCTTCTCGCTCCAGTACTCCAGTGAACGCAGAACACCATTCTCTTGCCGGTCCAGCGTGTGATTATTGGCGAGGGACACGAGGTTGAACCCGGTGTCGAGGAAGGCGTCCCCGACCTCTCGGGGGGAGTTGAAGCATGGGTACGTGGAGAGCCCCAGCTCAACACCGCCAAGGATAGTCTCCTGATTGTAAAAGGCCAGGTCGTGAAGGGCGATGCGGTCTTTCACGAGGCGGAGCATGGGGCTGAAGTCGAAGGCGCCGTCGTCCGCTCTGGCGGCGTTGTACACACCTTGGTGGATAAGAGCATCGCCTACAGCAACGAACGAGAGACGGGAACACATCCCCGGAGCCCCCGGCTGTGCGCACACGACCAGGGTGAGGAACACAGTGACAAGGACCAGCGGAAGGGTCTTTCTTCGGGTCATGGTCTCCTCCACGAGAACGCGTTTGGGGCAATAGCGGCCGGGAAATGGAACGCCACATGAGCCAATTCGCCCCGCCTGCGACGTGTTCCTCTTCTTGCTCGCCCGGTGTTGCCAGACGACGGCGCAGTACTGATGTGCCGATCACGTTTCGATGTGTACCGGGAGGGATTTGCGGATCTCGTGTACAATAGACTGTGTTAACCAAAATCAAGTAGGGAGCGATCATGTGATCTTCGCCATCTTCGCCGAAAGGGGTACAGTGATTGATGGAAGCCGAATACTTCGTGAATATGGCCCTAGAATTGGGTGCTGATCATGCCGTTCCCTTTCGGATCGACGACATCGTCTTCGATCCTCGGACTATTCTGAAGTGTGCTTTTGGTTGCGGTGACTGGGGCTATGGGAACACCTGTCCCTCTCGGCCCCTTTCCCTCAAACCCTGGGAGTATGAGCAAGTGCTGCGCCGTTATTCCTGGGGGATTATCATCCATTCGACAGACAAGCGGGTTTCGCAGGACGTTTCGTTCGGAATTGAGCGCGAGGCCTTTCTACGCGGCTACTACCTGGCTTTTTCGCTCAGCGACTGCGCCATATGCGGCGAGTGCGCCGGATTTGCGGGCCAGCCATGCGTCAATCCCAAGAAGGCGCGTCCGGCCTTTCACAGCGTGGGCATTGACGTTTTCAAGACTGTGCACCAGTTCGGCTTGCCGCTCGACACTCTCAAGAGTCGAGAGGAAACCCCCAATTGGTACTCAGCCGTGTTCATCGAGTGACGGCCTGCGCTCGATCGCCCGCAACGGGAAGAGCTGAGATCACTGCGCCGCTTCACGACGACAAGTGCAAGGTCGGAGGGCTTGCAATCCGAAATCCCATGTGATACAATGCTAACGAACGTTAGGTAGAGGGGCGTCGGGCATGGCAGATAAGGACATGAGGCAGAGAATCAAAGAGGTTGCAGTGGAGTATTTCAACAACAGTGGCTATCACGGAACAACGATCCGCAGCATAGCAAAGGACGTGGCGTGCTCTCTGCCAATGATCTACTACTATTACGAGAACAAGAAGGAACTGTTTGACGAGATCATTAAGAAGGACTATTTTGACCTTCTGAAGAGGCAGGCGGCACTCTTGATGAGTACAGACGGCATCATAGACTTCTACACGAAGTTCGTGTACGATCTGAACTTCTTAAGTGACTACGACAAGAGAGTCTATCGCCTTGGGATCAAGGTGTATCTATCCTTTGACGGTGATGAGGAACTGATGAAGATCATGGATGACTGGGAGAAGACTATACTCCCACGGCACCGCCAGATGTTGAAACCATATCTGAAGAACGCGGCCAATGAGATCGGGATCGCACGAACACTAGTACATGTATTGGAAACACTCATACAGAGTATTGTCGTCAAGAATCGGTTTCTGCCCGAGGAGGAAATCCGGGAAGAGATCTCGATCGTTCTTCGGGAGTGTTAGCATTTTGTTTTCCCTGTTGACTAACGAACGTTAATACAAATTGAGCGTTAAGGGAGAGATAAGGCATGGATGCTGAGAAGACACTTGCCCTGCTGCAGAATATCTATGCGGCGTCTATCGCAGAGACGGCCAACACCTACGATAGGCTAATGGTGCTCGACACGATCGTAGACAGAAGAAAGCAAAGGCACGCACAGACAGCGCCCTTCTTGAACAAACAGCTTGGCATCGAAACCGTTGAGGAGGTCTTTGGGAAGCTGTCAGAGATCTTCGGCTGCGCAGACTGGTCTGTGGGAAAGGCAGATGACAGTTATGTCGCCACGGCGACCTCGTGCAAGCTGTGCGCGCTGTCCAAGAAGATGGGAGGGGCAAATCCCTGTAGCGGATGGTGCCTTGATCCCATGTTCGCAATGATCACAGCCGCAACCCAGATCGATGCGGGAAGCATAGCTGTTGAGAGCACTCTGATGACTGGAGACTGCTGCAAGGTACTGATCAACACTCGTGCCGAACAGAACGGCACTGCCGATACCGCATTGCCGTCACGACCTCGGGCGAATTGTCCTACCCCTGCGAAGTAGACGCGGAAAACCCTGAGGCGGCTTAAGACGCCGAGATCGCTAGGGGGGTGGGCGACCATGGAGATCCATGTACACAGGGCGCGAGGAGCTCCGTTCCGATGGACCTCGCCCAGACTTGGCTACTCAAAGAACGCGGTTGGGACATGGCTGCGGGCCAGAACACCGCGGATCAGAATGACTCGTGCCCCGCCGCGGTCTTGTATGCGCTACCATTTCATATGCTGTCTGCCTGATTCATGTACATCGGGTGACAAATCGTGCGGCCTGCAGGGGTTCAAAGTGGCGTGTCGAAGTAGCTATGAGCGAGTTGCGCCAAGTAATACCGCTAGGAGGTCTGGTGTCAAATGTCACGGTCCAGAACTACTGTTCTTGCAGCGGCTCTTCTAGGCATTCTCCTGCTAGCCGTGAGCGGCGTAGGCGGCGCTTCGGTGCTGGATGTCTACAGCATCTGGCCGGAGTCGTTCTGCACGCCCATGTTCCAGGAGTTCACAGCCAAGACCGGCATCAAGATCAACTTCGTTCGCCATTCGTCAGGCGAAGTGCTTGCCAGGATCATAGCTGAAAAAGACAACCCCCGGGTCGGAATGGTCTTCGGCGGGCCCGCCGATACCTTCGCAGCGGCCATCGATGAAGGTGTCCTCGAGCCCTACACTCCCGCGGGAGTGCGGGCGATCCCTGAGAAGTACCGTCATCCAAAGGGCTACTACACAGGCATAGCGCTGAATCCCA
>DAOPWT010000086.1:0-7433 GCA_035351775.1 Bacillota bacterium
ACGTGCAGTTTCCGAAGATGCCTGAAGAGGAACTGCGCGAGGCTCTGAAGTGGGAGGGCCAGAAGTACATACCTTTTCCCATGGAAGAGGCGGTCGTTGACTTTGAGGTCATCCACGGCATCGCGGATCCTGAGGCCGCTAACATGGAAGTCATGCTTGTCGCGGCGCAGCGCAGTATCGTCGACTCGCACCTTGCGGCGATAGAGCTGGCGGGCCTGAACGTGGTGGCCGTGGATGTTCAGCCGTTTACGGTACTTCGGGCGCTTCGGTATGAGCCACCGGGGGCTGGGCGTCCGCCTGCAGCAGGCAACGGGATCGTCGCTTATGTGGATATCGGTGCAGGCACCACAGATATCGTGATCGCCGACGGCGAGATCATCAGATTCACCCGGATTGTGCCGGTGGGGGGCTACAGCTTCACCAGGGCCATCGCCGATGGGCTTGGCGTGGGGTTTGAAGAAGCCGAGAGAATCAAGATCGATGAAGCCCGGGTCTATCCGGATCATTCGCAGCTGGATGCGCTGGACGCGCGCCGTCGCGTGATTGCCGACGCGGTGCTCGATACTGCCCGCGCGATAGGCACCGAGGTGCGCAGGTCGCTGGATTACCACGACCTGCAGCTGCAGGGAAGAAGGGACGACGCCGCAGTGAGCCGGGTAGTGCTCGCCGGAGGCGGGTCGGTCCTCGATGGGCTCGATAAGTATCTCCAGGGAGAACTGGGGCTACCTACCACCATGTGTGATCCACTGCGGAATATCGCGATCAACCCCAAGGTCGCGGCCAAGCTCGATCTGGATAAGCTCGGGCCCATGCTCGCCGTGGGCATAGGCCTGGCCCTTCGGGAGGTGGTTGATTAATGCCCAGGATCAACCTGCTGCCGGAACGTGAGGCCAAAAAGGCGCCGGTCAGTCCGAAGCGACTCATCTTCATCATCATCGTGGAGATTGCAATCGTCGCCGCGCTCACAGTCTACCTGAGCCAGCTATTCACAATGCGCCAGATGGAAGCGGAGCTTGCGCAGGTAAAAGCTCAGCTTGCGGCGATGCAGCAGGACCTGGACGTACTGGGCCAGGTGCAGACGCGCACCAAGGAGATCCGCGCGCTCGCCGACGAAATCCGGTCCATCCAGGCCGAGAACCGGGCGCCCGCTCCTGTTCTACGAGAGCTGCGCACCGTCGTCCCACAAGACGTCTGGCTGGAATCGTTCTCGGCTGACCCCAAGGGGGCCATAGACATAGGCGGCGCCACATTCTCGATGGAGTCGGCGGCCCGCCTCTCACTGCAGCTGGAGCGCTCGCCTGTGTTCGCCGATGTCCGGCTGGGTTCGGTGACCCTTGGATCCAGGGGAGAAAGCCAGGTGTACTCATTCAGCATCGGCTGTGCCCTTGAGACGACGGGGGCGGGGAGGTGAGCCAGGATGTCCGCGTTTGATCACATCGACCGGCAGATGCGGCTTTTGGGCGTGCTCATAGTCGTCCTAGCCGCGGCAGGCCTTTATCTATACGTCTACTCACCCCAGCAGCGCAGGTACGAACAGCTCAAGGCCGACCTTGACATGGCCAACTCCGAGCTTTCCATCAGCCTTGCTGCGATGCGCAAGGCGCCCGAAGCGGAAGCGGAGCTCGAAGCGGCCGTGGCAGGGCTCGAAGCGCTGGTGCGCCTGATCCCTGCAGAGGACAAGCTCAACTGGATCATCCGCGACATAGAGTCAGTGGCGCGGGCCAACCGCGTAATTGTGAGCGGGGCCACGCTCGCCGACGGCAAGCTGCGCGGGCGATACCTGGAGGTCCCGCTGACGGTGTCATTGACAGGCAAGTATGAAGACGCGCTGAGCTTCGTCGAAGGTCTGGCGAAGCTGCCGAGGATCATCAACGTGCACGGCTTCACCTTCGAAGGAGGCGCGTCGCGCCCGGGAGCAGAGGCGGCTCTGGCCGAGTCTGTCTTGCCCCGCGAAAGCCTGATCTCTGCCACGGTGCAGGCTACGACCTACGCTCTGGCGAAGGGGGGTGGGCAGGTTGATAAGCCTCAAGCGAAGCCGGCCTCGGGTCGCTAGAATCAACTTGACGCCAGGCCGATCCCGCGGTGCCGCAGGTTCCGGCGGTGATCAAGAGAAGGCAATGGAGCGCCGACGCGCATGGATACCCGTGCTGGCCCTGGTTGTGTTGGTCGGGATTGCGGCGGGGTACTTCCTCTTCATGGCGAGTCAAAGGCGTGGGGCTCCGGGCCCTGATGCGCAGCCAATAGTGGCTATGGGAGGACGTTTCGCTCAGAGATTCGGCGGCCTGCTCGCCAGGAGCGATGTGGCGGGGTTGGTGGCTGAGGGGCCGTCCCTTGGGCCCAGAGACAGCGGGCGATGGGACCCGTTTAGGCCCCTGGTGGAACTGGGACCGGCCATTAAGCCTATCGTGCCCGATGTGGTCGCGGTGGCGCCGGTTGAACCCGAGCCCGAGCCTGAGCCGCCCAGTCCGCCCGAGGTCGCGCTCACAGGAGTGCTGAAGTCGGGAGGGCGTGCAGTCGCTATCCTGCGTGTAGCGGGGCAGACACAGCTGACTCGGGTGGGCGAGTCTCCATTCGACGGTGCTGTGGTGAGGTCTATAGATGATAAGTCTATTGCGGTATCATTCCTTGGCCGAGATATCCATTACTCCCTGGGGGGTGAGCAACAATGAGGAAGGCTGAACGCTTCGGCGCTCTCATGTGCATTGTGGCGATGGTGGTCTGCCTGGCGCTGGGGAGCACGCCCGCAGCGGCGGGATCGCCCAAGGTCGATCTGGATCTTGTCGGCGCGGGCATTGCGGACGTGTTCCGAGCCTTGGCAGAGCTGGGCAACATGAACATAGTGCTCGACCCGGCTGTTTCGGGCACGCTCACTATTCGCCTGCATGACCTGACTGTGGAAGAGGCTCTGAAGCTAGTTGCCTACACTACGGGCGTGGAGTATCGCGTGGTGGGTTCGAGCCTGATCGTGACCCCGCCCGGAAAACCCGGCGCCTTCGACCCTGTTCGGGTCGAGCGGTTCTCGCTCACTCATGCCAGGGTGAATGATGTAATGCCTGTGCTGGAGCTTGTGGCCGATAGCACCAAGCTGCAGGCCGATGCGAGGACCAACTCAGTGATCGCGCGGGGCCCTGTGGCGGGCCTGGAGCAGGTTAAGCAGGTCATCTCCATGCTGGATGTGGCGGTAGCGCCTCCGGAGGCGGAGATACCGGCCGAGGCCGATAATGCCAAGGCCAAGCTGCCCGGCGGGGAGGTTCCCGCCCTGGCGCCGGCTCCGGTCGAGTCCCTCGACATTGTGAAACTCAGGCACGCATCGGCAAGATCCGTGGCGGGCCTTCTGAGCCTGGTTGTGCCGGGCGGCAAGATCCAGGCGGATTCCGAGATCAATGCCATAGTGATGCTGGCCGATGAGGTCGCGCTGGGCAGGGCCCATGAGATCATCGCACAGGTGGACGTGGCGCCGGCTGAAGTGCCTCTCGCGCCTGCACCTGTGGCGATCGCGGCGGCCGAGCCGAAGGCCCAGGCGGAGGCAGATGCGGTAAAGGTCATCAAGCTTTCGTGGTCGCCGGCTGATAAGGTCGCCGAGGCTCTGCGTGTGGTGATTGACGGTGTGAGGATCGGCACGGATTCCCGCACCAATTCGCTCGTAGTCCGCGCCAATCAGTCGGAGCTGCCTCGTGTGGAGGAGATCGCGTCGCTTCTGGATGTGCCGGTTGTGGCGCCGGATACGCCCAAGGCCCCCGAGGCGCCCAAGCCCGAGCCGCGGGCGCTCGCGTCATTCACCCTTGCTTATGCGGACCCAATTGAGGTGCAGAGGGCTCTGGCGCTGGTCGTTCCATCCGGGGCAATACATCCTGATACGCGCACACGCTCGCTCTTGGTGTTCGGCACGCCTGATGAGACGGCGCGCGCCCGTGAGATGATTGCGCTGCTGGACGTGGCCGTTCCTGATCCTGCCGTGAGTTCTGCCCCTGAAGTTGCGAAAAAAGCTACGCAGGCGCCGGAGCCGGATACCTTGAAGGCCATGGTACTGGAGTACGCGGATGTTCAGGTTGTCCGGAACGCGCTCAGCACTGTACTGCCGAGCGAGAACATCATTGTCGACCAAAGAACGTCCAAGGTCATCGTGAGGGGCACGAAGGCGCAACACCGGCTGGCGTCGGAGATTGTGGCGATGCTTGATGTGCCGGAAACCGTGAAGGTAGGTGCGACCAAGCCGGCAGAGCCTGCCCCCGCGAAGGCCGTTCACGCGTTCCGCCTGGCCCAGGCAGACCCGATCGCTGTGCGCGAGGCTCTGGCTTTGGTGATGCCTCGCGATGCGGTCCACGTCGACGCGCATACACGTACAGCGCTGGTTCTGGGGTTGCCCGACGAGATAGCCAAGGCAGGCGAGATAGTGGCGTTGCTCGACACGGCTATGGCGGCGCAGGGCGGGCCGACTGTGGCAGCTGACGCGGATGCAATCCAGGACGAGCCCAAGACGGAATTGCCGACGAACGTCATGCGCCTAGTGCGGCTTACGTACGCTGCGGCGGCTGAGGCACGTGAGGTTGTCGCGTCTGCGGTTCCCGGAGTGGGGCTGACTGCGGATAGCCGTACGAATTCCCTGATCATTGTGGGCCCGGACGAGCTACAGGCCAGGGTGGATCAGCTCATCGCCGCGCTGGATGTCAAGGTGGATATGCCTGTGACGGGCGAGTCCCCGGCGCCTGAGGTGAAACCGGCGCCTGAGGCGCCCGCTCCTGTGAGGACGCTTCAAGCGTTCCATATCAACCAGGCAGATCCCGCCGCCGTGCGGGAGGCGCTGGCCCTGATATTGCCGCGCGATGCGGTGCATGTGGATACGCGGACCCGGACTGCAATAGTTCTAGGGTTGCCCGAGGATATCGCCATGGCCTCTGAGATCGTAGGGTTGCTCGACACGACTGCGGTGTCTGAGCAACAGCCGAGGCCAGAGCCGGAGCCGCCGGCGGATGTGATGCGCGTGATCAGGCTGGAGCACGCCGCGGCGACTCAGATCCGGGAGGCCATTTCGTCCGCCGTGCCCGGAGTCCGACTGACGGCAGATAGCCGCACGAACTCCCTGATCGTCGTGGCGCCAGGCGAGACGCAGGCCAAGGTGGATGACTTGATTGCCGCGCTGGATATCGGGGTTGAACCGCCTGTGGTCGCCACTGCGCCCGCGGAAGCTGCTCCGAAACCGGAACCGGAGATAGCAGAGGTAGTACGGCTGGAGCACGCGGCGCCTGCCGCAGTGCGCCAGGCGCTTGCACCTACACTGCCGGAATCCAAGATGAGCGTGGACGAACGGACCGCTTCCATCGTCATAGTAGGCACCGCGGCCCAGCGCGAGCAGGCCAGGCGGATCATTGCCCAGCTGGATGTGGAGGTTCCCCCGTCGGCTGACGAGATCGCGGCGCCCTCCGCGCCTGCCGACCCTGAGGTACTGCAGGTGTTCCAGCTATCGCATGCGCCGGCGTCACGGGTTCGAGAGGCGCTAGCTCCCGTGGTTCCGATCGCCAGCATGACTGTGGACGAGCGCACCAACTCGCTCATAATGAATGCATCTCGCTCGCGTGTCGTACGGGCCGCCGAGATCATAGAGAGGCTTGACGTGGAGATCAAGCCCGCGCCGAGCGAGGCGGCGGCGGTCGCGCCGAAGCCCGAAGCGGAGGTGGCACGTTACCGGCTGGCAAACGCTCCCGCGGAATCGCTGCGGTCGGCTGTGAGCCTCCTGGTGCCGGCCTCGGATATCCAGGTGGATTCCAGGACCAATACGCTGCTGGTGCGTGCGGTGCCGGGCGTGCAGCAGAGGGTGGCCGAACTCGTGCAGGGGCTCGACATTCCGGTTGAGCCTGCGCCCGAGCGCAGCCCCAAGCCGGAGCCCGCCACAGCTACTCCGCCGCCTGAGGTGATGCGGGTATTCCGCTTGACACATGCGGCGGCGTCTGATATGAAGACGCTTCTGGGCATTGTGGCGCCCTCGGCCAAGATGCAGCCTGACGACAGGACCAAGTCGCTGATTGTGATGGCGCCCGCGTCCACTCTTGCCGCTCTGGATGAGCTAGTGAAGGCTCTCGATATTCCTTCAGCTCCCAGCGTGCAGGCGAATGCGCAGCCGGCGCCCGAACCGGATCCCGTGGTGACTCGGGTGTACAGGCTAAACCATGCGGTAGCCGGCGACGTGGCAAAGGCCCTCGAAGGGCTCGTAAAAGGCGCCGTGAAGGCCGATTCGCGCACATCCTCACTGGTAGTCGAGGCCGCGGAGTCGCAGCATGCCAGGGCATTGAGTCTCATCGAAGCGCTCGACAGAGAGCTTCCGCAGGTGCTCATAGAAGCCAGGCTGGAGGAGCTGTCGGGCGACGCGGGTCGAAGGCTCGGGCTGGACTGGTCCTTTAGCGGCTTGACCTTCACCCCGAACGCCTATGGCCAGTGGGTCAGCGTGAGCCTGGACTTCCTTACGAACCTGACCGCCCTGGAAGAGCAGGGCAAGGCGTCGCTTATCAGCCGGCAGCATACATTCACCGTCAGCGGCAAAACCGGCAAGATACTCATAGGCGACAGGATCCCCGTCATGATACAGGAGGTTCAGGAGGGCGTTGCCGTCACCAAGCTTGACTTCATCAACGCCGGCATTGAGCTCGAGATCACTCCGACGGTCAGTGAAGACGGGACGATCACGGCCACGGTGAAGCCGGTGATAAGCTCGATTGTGGGTTGGACTCCTCAGAACTACCCGCAGATCAGGACGAGGGAACTTGAGACCATAGTCTCCCTAAAGAGCGGGAACACCGCTGTCATCGGGGGCATGCTGCACCGGGATGAGATAGAGAGCTTAGCCAAGGTTCCGATACTCGGCGAGATCCCGCTTCTTGGGGAACTGTTCAAGAAGCGGAGCACAACCACTGAGAACACCGAGATCGTGGTGATGATCACGGCATGGCAGGTCAACCCGGGGCAGCGCCCCGCGGTCGGCCCGGCGACCAGTGGGGAGAAGTTCCCCATAAAGCTAGAGGACGCGCCGACTAAGTAACAGCCCCCGGCGGGCTGTGCACCCCTTCGGAGGACGGTCTGCATACAAAGGCGACCGTTCTCCTTGCTGTTTGGCGCTTCCCAGTTCTTGCCCTGCCTTCGTAGATTGTGGTAGAGTGATCTGTGGGAGGAATGAGCGAGTGGATACGAAACTTGGGAAGCTACGCGCGCTCTTTGCCGACAACGGCATCGATGGACTGATCATAACAGGGCCCGAGAACCGCTACTTCATGAGCGGCTTTACCGGGTCGGCCGCTACCTTAGTCATAAGCGCCGACAGTGCGGCGCTCATTACCGACTTCAGGTACGTGGAGCAGGCGACGGCACAGGCTCCCAAGTACCGTGTGTTCATGCACAAAAACCCCATGACCGACACCTTGCGCGAGGTGGTCCGGGAGATGGGA
>DAOPWT010000087.1:0-4875 GCA_035351775.1 Bacillota bacterium
CCCGCCACTGGATTTGAAGTCCAGGAGGCCCACCAGGACCAATCTACTCCCGCGTTCTCAGGCTGCGCTTGCCTGAACACGAACCCATTATAGCGCAGTCCTGGCCACCAGTCGAGGGTCACCTCGTCAGGGCTGCCCGGTCAGCCCGTCGAAGCCGCTGTGGCGCGCAGCGGCGATCCTCGTCATGCACAACTCGCCTATGGCTTCTCTCGAAAGGCATATCGACTGTCCCAGCTCGTGGTTGACGAGCTAGACGGGGTTTGACGCCTCGCCGATTCCCAGACTCCCTCTCAGCTTTCGCAGGTTAGCCAAGGGAAGGCTCGCTGCGCTCGCGCTCTCACATGGCGAGAAGCGCGGCGAGCTTCCTGCCGAGGTTTCGACAGCAGCTAGAGTGCATCAACCGCCAACTTGGACAGTCGATATGGAGTGTATGGACTACCCCCTCTTCTTCGGACCTTCCACCGTGTACAGCGGGTACGCCCCCACCTCCTCTTCGTCGAAGAGCACTCTGAGCCATCCGGCATGCGCGCCGGCCCGAGTGTTCGCCTTGAGGCGCTCGGCCACTATCACACGGGCGCTGAGATGGTCCACCTCGCCGCGCTGCACCACCATCGACACGTCGCGCGCAGTGGCGAGCCCTGCGGTCGTCGCCCCACGCCGCCCCGCAAGGCCGTCCGCCACTGGCTCGCCCACTCTGGCCACATCAACTCGCACGAAATTGGCGAACCCGTATTCCAAAAGAGCGGACGCATCGTGAAACCTTGCCCCTGAGCGGAGCACTACGGCGATGAACTGCAGTCCGTCGCGGGTCGCCGACGCTGCCAGGCAATGCCCGGCCCGGGTTGTGGTTCCGGTCTTGACGCCGTCTGCTCCGGCAAGGCTCCAGAGCAGCCTGTTGGTGCTGTAGGCCAGCCTGGGCTGGCCCCCTGCCAACGGCGACGACCAGAGCTCTGGGCAGCCCACGATATCGGCGAACTTGCGGAGGCGGAAACCCCAGATGCACATGAGCGCGATATCGTATGCGGTGGAGTAGTGCCCAGGCGCAGATAGGCCGTGCGGGTTGGCAAAGCGCGTGCGCTTCAGGCCCATGCTGGCGGCGCGCGCATTCATCAGCTCTACGAAGCCTGCCGTCGACCCTCCCACGTGCTCAGCGACAGCAGTTGCACCGTCATTTCCAGACCGAAGCATCGTGGCTCGTATCAGCTCTTCGAGTTTGTAGCGGCTTCCCGCCGCCAACCCCAAGGATGATCCGCCCACTCTGGCCGCGCTTGCCGACACCTGCACTATGTCGGCCAGGTCGCCGCGCTCTATGGCCACTATGGCGGTCATGATCTTGGTGATGCTGGCAGGCTCTCTGATCTCGTGTTCATTGCGGGCGTACAGGATTGTCCCGGTGGACGCCTCCACCAGGATCGCGGCGCGCGCGCTCACGCTTGGCCCCTCCGCGTACGTCCGATGGTAGATAAGCTCATCGTATGGAGACGGGTTCACATAGGGAGTGGCACAGGGGGCATCGATAGTCGATGTCGAAACCAGGATAAGGGGCGCGATGGCCCCTATGGCGAAGGCTATCAGGGCAAGCAAGACCAGCATTGGGAAGAGCGCCAGGACCCTGCCGGCGCTCTGTTTTGAAAAGTCCAGGGCTCGATTACTCCGGTGCACCCACAGTACACCTCCGGTGCGCCCCCACTCGCGTGGGGATTCCGCCTCGGAGCAAGGGCGTTCTCAGCTCCATTCATACTCGTGCGAAAGGGCTACTAGAACGCCCAGACGTCGCAGGCGCGAACCTCGACTACCACGTCGAAGCTGCAGGCGAACCTTCGCCGGAGGCGATCAGCGACGGGTTGTATGGGCACTTTCGGCACCGCTCCCGCGCAATGAACATCTTGAGCGCATCAGGTACCTCAATACCGGGAAGCTCGCCAGTGATCAGAGCTGTGCGGCCCATGGGCGTAAGCAGAATGATGGGCCGGCGACCTCGCGAAGACCGAAGATAGCCGCCGGTGATAAGTTGGTCAATGATGGCGGTGATTTGGGCCAGGGTAAGGTCTTGAAGAGCGGCATAGCGTGCGATGCGGTCGAGGTCCATCTTGAGAATGTCCTGCGCGAGGGAGCCCTTGAGTATGCGCGCTATTTTCGTTTTTCCGACATGCCACGGGATCGAGTCCACACACTCGAGCACTATCTGGGCAAGTTCCTTGTCTTCCAACAGCGCAGTGGAATCAGGCGCTTTGGCATCCAATTGGATGACCTCCTTCCAGCAATAGTATCATACACAGATTACCATTGCTGTCGCCTGTTGTAAAGTAGGATTTTGTAATTCCTCGGTTTATATGGTAATGCGTTCTGCTGGCGTTGCGAAGCGATTTCCCTGGTAAAACCGCTTGCCGATGCCTGTGAGTGCGATATCAGACGGATTCCGATGATATGCTCCTGTGGCGCGCACAGTGATCTGTGCCCCAGATGGTACAGAAAGTTCCAGATTCGCTGTGAACGGCCCGGGTTCGCCGGCCAGCACGGTGCGTATGTTCACGGAATCGGGTGTTCTCTCCACAGTGTAGCTATACTCGGATGATGCAACCTCCATCCCCGCCGGCCCTTCCAGTTCGAAGGCAGCCCAGGCCACCGGCTCTTCCGATGACAGCGACATGAAGACCCGAGTTCCCGACACTCGGACCGACAATCTCGCCGCCGGCGCCGCCAGGCTGTACGGCAGTTCGAATTCGGACCGGCCTACATCCACCGTCTGCGCCACACCCGTCTGTCCGCCGGCAACCGACACTTGGCGTATGTTGTCGGCGCTCTCGAATAGGAGCGAGCCATCGGCCTGCACTACATGGATATATTGCGGTGACTCAGGGCTGTAGCTGGGCTTTAGGAAAAGCCCGCTCGTCGTTATCGCGGCCAGCAGCCCCAGTGCCCACATCAGGGCGGCTCGCGGTGATCGGCGCCGCCGAAGTATGGGCACCCCTCTCGGGGTTCGCCTATTGTACTCACGCACGGTGACGCCGGGCATGAAGTCACGGCCCAGCTCAAGACCGCCTCCCCTGGTCGTCATGCCCTGCCCCTGCCCCGCCGGCGCCAGCGCCATCAGGGCCAGCACATATGGCAATCCCACCGCGGAAGTCAGCAGGCACAGGACGACCGGTACCTCTAGTGCATCGATGAACGCATGGCGGGCAACTCCCTGAGCCGCTCGAATCGCCAGCCAACCTGCGGGAAGAGGGGCTAGCCATGCCGCCAACGTTCGAGCCGGGCCGTCGGGCGCGGCCAGCGCTGCCAGGGTCAGCAGTAACCCCAGCGCAGGAAAGAAGGCGCCTATCCGCGTCGCGCCAAAAACGAAGCATATCAGAGCTATCTGCAAAAGGATAGACAGCCTGAAAAGCGGGAGCCTCATGCCATCTCGAACGCTCGTGCCGACCAGCGACACGGCGACGACAGCGAAGAAGAGAGCGCATATGGTTCCTGCAACGGCAAACGGTACGGGATACGCGTTCCACGGCCTTTCGATGCCCCGCACAGCCCCTACGATGAGGGTCGGCACGAACGATGTCCAGAGCACTGCTGCAAGCACGGCGTAAACCGCCACTGAAGTGGCCAGTGCCTGTGAATACCCTTCCGGTCGAACCCGAGCGATCTGAGTGTACAGGGCGTATCTGGCCGGTCCGAGCGACAGAAGGCCAAGCACCGCTGCTAGAGCTGCCACAGCCAGTACGACAACATACGGGATCGTGATCACCGCTCCGAATAGGTGGAACGCCAGATAGGGCCGAACGGGCGCCTGGATGCGGGCCTGCGAAGAGGCCCACCTGGCTGCGGCTATGGCTGCGTCGGCGGCCCGCGCCACAGATGCCGGATCCACGGAGTCGACACTGTCAAAGTAAGGGGCGAGAGAGCCCGGCGAAGGGTAAGGCAAAGACCCAGAGGTCGTAAGGGCGACAGCGGGGATTCCCATGTACAGGAAAGGGGCGTGATCCGCCCGAACTTCCGGCAGCAGCCCGATTGTGGTGTCAAAACCTCGGCCTCCACCTGTCGCCCTGATCAGGCCGGCCATGACCCGCGGGGCCAAAGCCCTAGGCCCGCCCCACGGGATCAGCTTGACAGGCGCCGGTCGGCCCACCGAATCGAGAACTATGGCCATCATCACGTCCTGCGGGCTTATGCCGGCGCCCTCTGTGGCCTCGGCAATGGCCTTTGATCCCGCACGCCCCATGTAGCTCGCGCCGAAGGCCACGAATGCCAGATTATGACGGGCATTTGCGCTGGCAGCGACCCTGGCGCACTCCAGCATGGCCGCCACGCCGGACGCGTTGTCATCCGCGCCGGGCGAGTCAGGCACAGGGCTGTCGATGGCGGCGGCTATCAAGATGGTCTTGGCCCCAGGCTCTGGCGAAGGCGACACCGCCACCACATTCTGCGATACGCAAAGCCCATCAGCCACACCCCGGCGAACAGGAGTGGCGCTGACGGTGTAACCGTACCCCGAAAGGGTGCGTGCTATATACTCCGCAGCTGCCGCCTCGCTTTTTGTGCCGGCGGGCCTTGGGCCGATAGCGGCGGCCAAGTGCTCTACGTGTGCCATGGCCCTAGCGGCGTCCGCCGCCTCGCCGCTCAGCACGCGCGGCGATCGAGCGGCCCAGGCCGTGGACGGAATCGCCGCCGGCACAACGCCCACGGCCACCGCGACCAGCACGGCCAGCACGGCCAGGAATAAGTAGCGTCTACGAATAGGCATCAACGACCTGTTGTCACCTCGATTGACCCTGTTCCGGCCTCTACTCGGAGGTCCAGCCTTACGGATGCACCGGCATAGTTCGCCGACTCCCACGTTTCATGGGCGCCCAGCCCCTGCCGGCCGTATTGCTGACCATTAAT
>DAOPWT010000087.1:4975-7335 GCA_035351775.1 Bacillota bacterium
GAGGCACGCGAATATGACGCGACGGCACGGAGTATGTCGCCGCCGCTCTGTGTGCCGATGAACACCTTTCCGGCGCCTATGTCAGCGCTGAGGCGAATTCGGCTCGGCGAGAACTCGGCAGAGCTCACCGTCAGAGCCTTGGAGTAAGGCAGAGCGCCCCGGGTCGCCCCGCCGTCGGGCGCGCGCCGGCCCCAGCCCCACCAGGACTCGGATGCGATGTTCGATACGGCGAACACTATGAACAGCGCCAGCAGAGCCAGCACGATTATTCGTCCTATCGGACTTGGGCGCCCGAAGATGATGCCGACGCCCCACAGAATAAGCAGCACAGGCCAGAATCGCCAGAGAGACTCCCATGCCTCCCATGGTACCACTCCGGTAGTATTCAGAAGCAGCAAGACGCCGAGGACAATGAGGATAATCGGGCCAACGAAGTCTTTCTGCTTACGGTCGCCCATGGATATCGCCTCCTTGCTCTCTGGGTCGGTAATTCGCATATGCGGCGCAGATTCCTTCAGCCGTGCCGTGCCGCGGGGAGTCTTTGTCGCATAGCCTAAGTGGGGTGCTGATAGAACATGACTGACATGGAGGAGACAGCATGGCCAGATCCGCCCGAGCCCTCGCAAGACGCATGTTCGCCGGCGGGAACACCGCCGAGGGTTTTCGCTCGTTCTACCACTACATCATCGGCCAGGAAGCCGCGCGGGTGATCGTGATCAAAGGCGGCCCGGGCGTTGGCAAGTCGACGTTCATGAAGCACATCGCCGACCACATCACCGGGCTCGGACAGAGCGTGGACTTCTTTCATTGTTCGTCCGACCCAGGCTCGCTTGACGGAGTAGTCTTTCCAGACATCGGCGTGGCCCTGATCGACGGCACAGCTCCGCACACCGTTGATCCCCGTTTTCCAGGCGCCATAGACGAGATCCTGTATCTCGGCGACTACTGGAACGAATCCGCAATCCGCGCATCACGCAACGACATAGTTGCATGTACCAAGAACATATCTCGGCTCTTCCAAAGAGCATACCGGTTTCTGCGCACTGCCGGCGATGTGCTTGACGACTGGAGCGAGGCAAATGCTGAGGCACTGATGGCTGGAGTCGCTAACAAAATCGCTCGGTCAGTCGTAGACCAGATCACTCAGGACGCGCCGGTCGCCGATCGCCCCGGCACCGAGCGGCATCTGTTCGCGTCGGCGATCACTCCAGACGGGTTCGTGAACTACCTCGACACCGTGGTATCCGGCTGTGACCGCAGATACGTAGTACGCGGAGGACCGGGTTCGGGCAAATCCACGCTGATCTCCCGTGTGGCCGCCCGCGCCGTGGAATGCGGCATGGATGTGGAGCTGTTCCACTGCTCCCTCAACCCGGCAAGCCTGGAGCATCTGGTGATCCCGTCTATCGGGACCGCCATAATCACATCCGTAGAGCCGCACGAATGGACCGCCTCGCCCGACAGCGCAGTCCACGACGTGATCATCGACATGGAGCAGTGCCTGGACCCTTCCACGGTACGACGCAATCAGGGGATCATCGAGTACGACCGCAAGTTGATGCGTGAAGCGATGTCACGGGCGGTGCACTTCCTGGGCGAGGCTCGCCGCGCCCATCACTTCTTGGAGTCGTTCTACACCCCGAATATCGATTTCGACGCCGTGGGCGAACTGAGGGAGAGGACGCTGCAACGGATACTAGCGACCGGGCGCCCCGCCCAGCCTACAGAACCACCTCGACCACGTCGCGGTCGATCCGCCTCATAACATCCGAGATCTTGTCGGCAAGAGCTGCATCGGCCTTGCACGCGGCGCGCACCTGCCGCAGCAGGTCGATGCTGCGGCGGAATGCCGATACAACGTCCCCCTCGGCGTATGCGGAGCCGCGCAGCATGTCGGCGAACTCGGCGCCCTGGCTCCACCGGTACGCAAGCGGAGCGAGCCCTGTGAAGAAGCGCACTGCGCTTGTGCCCACGTAGCTTTCCTCCACCATCTCCACCTGAGCCGCGATCTCCCTGATCCTGTCAACATCGAAAGGCACTGACTTGGCAGGGAACTCGCCCCGACGCGGCTCGTAGTCGATACACACCGCGAGCGCCGCTATCTGGTCTTCTGTGAACTCGTGAAACACCCCGGAAAAGATCAGCTCAGTGACGAGCAGTTCCTGCGTGTGTAGCTCGCGCGCGATCTCGCCGCGCGGGAGGAGCTTACCGTCTTTCATATAGCCCAGACGCTCCAACAGGGCCTGCTTGCGCCGGAACTCGTGAACGAACCGCTCTTCACTGCCCAGGCGGCGCATGCGCTCGTACAGGCTCTGCATCCGCCCAACGATCACTCCGCGCCTGGCAAGGAGCTTGCGGCA
>DAOPWT010000088.1:0-7185 GCA_035351775.1 Bacillota bacterium
GGCTACATCGAGCTGTATGACGGAGTGATCGAACGGGCAAAGGAGGCGGCCGGCAAGTGAGACGTGAGATAAGGCTGTCGGGATACGGTGGGCAGGGATTGATCTTGGCCGGCATCATCCTGGCTGAGGCTGCGATGCATGATGGTCACGAAACCGTTCAGACACAGAGCTACGGCCCCGAGGCGCGGGGAGGCGCCTCAAGGGCTGAGGTGATCATAAGCGACGAACCTGTTGATTATCCGAAGGTGACGGCGCCAGATGTCCTTCTGCTAATGTCGGACGCTGCGTGCAAACGCTACGCGTGCACCGTACAGCCGGGCGGAACTCTCATAGTGGACTCAGGATTGATTGCGAATGTGCCGGAGAACCACGGGGTGGTGCACGCGATTCCGATCACTGACATTTCGGTGGAGGCTACTGGACGGGCAATAACCGCAAATATAGCGGCCCTGGGCGTTCTGAACACCGTTGCTCGACTGGTATCGCCTGAGTCGCTTGAGAAGGCCATAGCGGCGCGGGTGCCCCGCGGAACAGCGGAAGTCAACATGAAGGCGTTCAGGGCCGGAGTGGACGCTGCCCAGAAAGCAGGTAAGTGAGGCAGGCCAGAGAATAATCTAGATATGGCAGACAGTGAAACACAGTCGAGCATTCTGAAGGGAGTGACGGTCGATTGCATACCGACGCATTCGCGACCAGGATGCGGGATCTCGGCGGCGACGTTGTTGCCAATATGTTCGCCCTTACTGAGAAGGCTGACATCATCTCGTTCGCAGGAGGCATACCCTCGCCCGACGCACTGCCTGTGGAACGCCTCCGTGAGCTTGCAGATGAGGTTCTGTGCACGTCTGGCAAGCAGGTCCTTCAGTACGCGACCATTGATGGCTACGGCCCTCTTCGAGAGTGGCTGGCAGCGTGGATGGCCCAGACTGGCGTTCGAGCGACACGCGAGAACGTGCTGGTCACTTCAGGAGGCCAGCAGGGCATCGATCTCGCCGCAAAGGCTTTCCTGAACCCAGGAGATTGTGTACTTGTGGAACGGCCCACATACTTAGCTGCGATTCCCATATTCAAAACGTATGAAGCCAGGTTCGCAGCTGTGGAGTCGGATGACGAAGGCATCATACCCGAATCCTTCGAAGAGGCCTGCCGCAAGCACAACCCGAAACTCCTGTATGTTGTTCCTACATTCCAGAATCCCACAGGCGTCACCATCCCTGCCGATCGCAGGCGCGCCATTGCGGAGATAGCCGGAAGATACACAGTGCTGGTACTGGAAGACGATCCATACGCCAAGCTGAGGTATGACGGGGATCCGGCGCCGTCCATAGCGAGCTTCGATAATCACGGCAATTCCATCTTCGTGGGCAGCTTCTCGAAGATAGTATCGCCAGGGCTGCGAGTGGGGTACATGGTGTCGCCCGCTCACGTACAGCCTAGGCTGGCACAGTGCAAACAGAGCACTGATTTCCACACTTCAAACTTGTCGCAGAGGCTGATATATGAGTTCTGTGTGCGTGGGTATCTCGGTCCTCACCTTGAGGTCATCAAGAAAGCCTATGCCGAGAAGCGAGATGCAGCTCTGCGGGCTATGGAGAAATACTTCCCCGATGGAGTCAAGTGGACACATCCGCAGGGCGGGCTGTTCGTGTGGGCGACGCTGCCCGACCAGATCGATACGACCGAGCTGATCAAGCGCGCATCGGAGAGGAAGGTTGCATTCATCCCCGGCGTCCCGTTCTACTTTGACGAAACCGGGCACAATACGATGAGGCTCAACTTCAGCAATGCAAGCCTCGACGCCCTGGATGAGGGATTGAACCGCCTGGGCATGGTCATCCGGGAGGCCTTGGACAACTAGAAGGCGCCTTGGGCGTGTTGTGAGCGTGTGTTGGGCCCGGGCGCTCCTCCTCCCGGGGGTGCGTCCGGGTTCCGCCTATTCTGGGGGAGGTGGACCAGGTTGTCGATGGCGCTGATAGAGGAGTGCTTGATGCGGATGCCTGCCAGCGCGGCGACACACGCCCGATGGTTTCGGCACAAGCTGTCAGGCGCCTCCAGCTGCAGGTTGCTTGACCTATCCGAACCTCTGCCCGGATCGGGCGACCCTCCTGTGGCGCTCGCACTAGTCGGGTTTGACGGAGCGGGCAACTACCTGATACCCGTGACTGTTGCGACACGAGGCTCTGATCGTGCCGGGCAGGTCTTGGCGAGCTGCGACGCGCTCGGCGCGAAGTCGGATCCGGTTGACTCGAATATGGTCCTTATCGATGCAGCATCTGACGGAGCTTACGTGAGCGCTGTCTTGGATCTGATGGAGTCTAGCGGCGATGTTCAAGCGCGGCATGGAGTGTTCCAGTTCCGCAGCATTGGCGCATGTCGCAACTGGCATGTGGAGAATGTGAGCAGTGAATATAGCAATAGCGTCGTGATCGCCCACAGGAGTTCTGCGCTGAAGACGTTCAGATTGCTGACGGCGGGGATTAATCCCGATGTGGAGGTCGGGTCTGCACTCACCCAGCGCACGCAGTTCAGCGAGATAGCCCGTGTGCAGGGAGAAGGCACGTATCTGGGAGACGATGGCGTGAGATACTCCGTAGCAGTGCAGACTGAGGCCATTCCGAACGTGGGCGACGCGTGGGGTGCCTTGGGCGCCGCCCTTGACAGGCTCTGGCGCGACGGGGCGTCGACCGTCGGGTCGCCGTCTGCCGCGGCAAGCTGCTGCGACCTGTGCTCGCCAGATGCAGTTCAACGTCTCGGAGCAACTATCGGGCGTCTTCACCTGGCTCTGGCGTCCATCGATCTTCCGGGCTTCGGAAGGGCTCCTGTCACCCCTGATACGCTTCAGGGCTGGAGGGTTCGCCTGGCAGACCGGGCTGGCGGCGCAGTGGGCCGGCTGGACGACGCTCTTCGCCGCCCAGGCTTCCTCAGCGACAAGGCCGCACGACTGGCCAGACTTGTCATACAGGCGTGGCCGGGCCTCAAGTCCAGCCTTGCCTCCGGGGTGTGGGAGCGCGATACTGCCGACGCTGCGCACAGCGGATGCGGCGACCTGATCAGATGTCACGGAGACCTCCATCTTGGACAGATTCTTCAGAGGCCAGACGGGCGATTCGTTGTCATCGACTTTGAAGGTGAACCACTGGCTCCTCTTGCGGAGCGGCGCGCCCCGGCCAGCCCTGCCAGGGACGTGGCAGGCATGCTGCGCTCATTCAGTTACGCTGCGCATTCGGCGAGGCTGCGTGCAACCTCCTGCGGCCTGCCTGCTGACAATGCTCCCGACGTGCTGCTTCACTGGGAACGCCTGGCAAGGCACTGGTTCCTGCAAGGCTACTTCGGCGAAGTAGACGGCGCGGATGGTCACCTGTGGCCTGCGTTGCCGGAAGCGAGGCAGTCGCTTGTGTGTCTTTTCGAGATCGAGAAAGCTTTCTATGAGGTTGACTACGAGATCAACAACAGGCCGGACTGGGCAGCGATTCCTCTATCGGGGATCCTGCAGGTCCTGGAAAGATGGGGAGGTGACCGCACTTGACGGCGAAGCAGCCTCTGAGTGTCACTATCATGAGCCGCGAATTCCCGCCCAACGTGTACGGCGGCGCCGGAGTGCACGTTGATTACCTAGCATCTAGCCTTGCGAGCATGATGCCGGTGGAGGTCAGGTGTTTCGGTCGGAGGGAAGCGATCCAGGACTCGCTGACCGTCAGAGGATACGACGCTTGGCTGGACCTGTCGCAAGGCTCAGATCCTCGCCTCGAGAAGGTGCTGAGCCCGCTCTCTGTTGACTTGGCCTTGGTACGAGACCCCATAACCTCGAACGTGGTGCATTGTCATACGTGGTACACGTTTTTCGCAGGTTACCTCGCCAAGATGTTGTACGACGCCAAGCTGGTTACTACCGTGCACTCCCTCGAACCGCTCAGGCCGTGGAAGGAGGAACAACTGGGCCGAGGCTACACCTGCAGTTCCTGGATGGAAAGAATAGGCATCGAAAACTCGGATCGGGTGATAGCGGTCTCCCAGGAGATGAGGGAAGACGTGCTCAGGCTGTACGATATCGCTGCGGAGAAGGTAGTGGTGATCCATAACGGAATAGACCTTTCCGGGTATCGGCGCACCGCCGATTCGTCTGCACTGTCAAGGTACGGCATCGAACAGCCGTACGTACTTTTCGTGGGCCGAATATCCAGGCAGAAAGGGATAATGCACCTATTGGACGCGGCGGCTTCGATCCGGTCGGGCGTCAAGATCGTGCTATGCGCGGGAAGCCCGGATACCGAGGAGGTGAGGGAAGAACTGGCGGCACGCGTGGCTTCGATGGACAATGTGGTCTGGATCGACAGGATGCTCCCCAGAGAGCATGTCATACAGCTGTACAGCCATGCCGCAGTGTTTGCCTGTCCGTCTGTGTACGAGCCATTCGGCATCATAAACCTGGAAGCCATGGCATGCGAGATACCTGTAGTAGCATCGCGTGTGGGAGGGATTCCGGAAGTAGTGGTAGACGGGGAGACAGGCCTGCTGGTTCCCCCTTCAGACCCTGCTGCTCTGGCCGAGGCGATCAACCTCATTCTGGATTCCGTGGATCTATCTGCCCGGTTCGGACGGGCTGGGCGCGCCCGCGTCGAAAAGCACTTCTCATGGCAGGCGATAGCGATGCAGACTCGGGAGCTCTACGAATCTGTGGTGTCGGAGTGAACGTTCGGCCCGGCGGGCGATCTGAGTTTTCGGAACGTTGACACGACGACTCGAGCATGCTGTGTCACTACCTCCACTATCTCAGCAGGGCAGCCATGTACAACGTCCAGCAGTTCCTGAACAGAGGCGTCAGGGGCGCTCGTGTCGGTCTCAAGTAGTGAGGATAGGTCCACGTGGAGAGACCTGCAGATGGCTATGAGGGTTCGCAGTGACGGCTGCTTCTCGCCGCGCTCGATCTGCCCTATGTAGCTTGCGTTCACGCCGCACATCTCCGAGAGCGATTCTTGAGTCATCTTGCGCGCGAGCCGCGCTCTGCGTATTCTCTTGCCTATACAGGCTGACTTCGCCTCCACTGGGCTCACCTTCCTTAACAGCAATAGTACCCCTGAACGAGCAGGCATTGAATACGCCAGGAGCACTATTCGGGGGCCAAATGGCGTGCTATAGGTGGCGACGCCCAGCTCAACACGGTCGATCTCCTGAAGTTGGGGACTGCGGGATATCGCCCGCGATTATCGTCCGGACGGGCGATACCCAACCCACATGCGCTGTGCTAGGATGTGGGCGACGAGATGACGGGAGGCGATGATGTGGGCGGGCGTGAGGATCTGCAGGACATACTCATGGAGTGTTTCGAACAGATGATGTGGGTAGACAAGAAATGGCCGGGCGCAGATGACGAGGAACGAATGGAGATGCGCTCGCTGCTGATGCACATCGGGCTGCAGCTCCAGCCGGTGATTGAGGCGAGGGATGTACCGTGGGGTGCCTTCAGGCAGGCAATGGACCTGATGGAGCACGCAGCGCACAACCTCAACCTGCTCTGCACGGCCGAGTACGCCAGAAAGCTGTCCCGCCTAGAGCAGGAGCTCAGGGCGGCGACAACGGATGAGGGATGGGATGTTTACCTTGAGATCGACACCCTGAGGTCAGACGAAGCTGCGCGCCGGGCTGCCCAGCGACGCCCGAGGCGCGCATGCTGTTGCAGCCAGCGCAATCAGTTCATGACTTCCAGGAGTTCGTAGACTACTCTTCCGTCAGGCGCAGCCACTTCCACGCGCGCTCCACACGGTTGCCCCATGATCGCCCTGGCCACCGGTGATTCGCTCGACAGCCTTCCTGCCATGACCGAGGCCTGCTCTGGAGAGACTATTGCGTACTGCATGTCGAGCCCCAGTTCCACGTCGCGGATTTTGACAGTCGACCCAAGCTTCGGAACTGGTGGACCCATCTTGTTGCTGACTCGGGTGCCCTGCAGCTCGCGCGCTATGACGGCCGCTTGATGCGCACATGCCTCGCTGCCCGGGCCGGAGAATATCACCCCGATCTCGCTGGCTGTCTCTTCTTCGAACCTGTGTACTGCCTCGAGCAACGCACCTGTGTCACGCGTGGATGAATTGGCTGACGCCGACGGGCGTGCCGAACGAGGCATTGATAGGAACAGGTACATGTCCGCTCCCCGATTTTCGTTCCGGCATACCCCGAGTGCACGTTCCACCGTTCGCTCCAGCCGGGAGGCGCGCTCCGCCCCAATGCTCAGCAAGGGAAGCATGACGAACTGCGACGAGCGCCGCGTCGCTCGCGCCGCGGCCAGGACAGCGGCTTGATCCGACCAGCTGAGAACGAGGCCGATGCGCGCCGCCCCCTGACCTTCGGGCGGACTCATGTCGGACGCGCTGATGCTGTGTTCCGACCTCACAAGCACGGTCGCAAGCCTGCCTCCAACCAGCCCGACAAGGTGGCGCGCGTAGCCAATGTCGGTTCGGTCTCGCTCCTCAAGACCCGCTGCGCGAAGGCCAAAGCAGTCTGATGGTCTCACCCTCACCAGCACATCCACGCCTCGCCTGGGTCGGCCCGACCCCGCATGGCCGGGGGGCGCTTCGGTGCAGGCGGCCAGGAACTGATTGCGCCATCCGCTCTTGCCGAAAAGCACACCGGCCGGCAATTCCAGGCATCCGAGGCCAAGTTCAGAACAGGCCGACACGTATCGGGCCATGCGCTCGCGGGGAGACGGCGCGAAAGCCCCAGGGAGCGACGAAGGTCTGCCCGAAAAACCCACTCGCATGTACTCACCTCCAGGCAACTGGTGCTATGTTTCCCAGAAACGGCACGCAATAGTCGCGCCCAGAGTGTCGTAATCGGAATCATCGAGTCGAGTGCGGTCGGGCTGGTTCTGCACAAAGGAAAAGCGCGCAGAAAGTCGAAAAGAGCTAGATAGGCCCGGAAGATGGGGAGGGAGCAGGCGGTTGCGTTATCTCGGGATAGCCCTTACAGCTTGCATGATCATCTTGGGTGTATCTGTCTCCAGCGCCGCTGCCGCGCCGCCGCAGGGATGCTGGGTTCTCCGCGTTGAGCAAGGTGGGGCATGGGCGGATGTCCCCGACGCGGCTGTAGACCTTTCGGGTCAGCCTTTCGTGTTTGTGAGGGCCCTGGCTCAGGGGATCGGGGCCAACCTGAGCTGGATTGAAGTCACCAAAGAAGCCGTGTTCACATCCG
>DAOPWT010000089.1:0-7182 GCA_035351775.1 Bacillota bacterium
ACCATGAGAGAATCGAGAACCATCATGGCCATATCTGTCATGGTGATGATTGTGCTTTTGTGTGTCGTGTGCACATTCGTCGACGGCAGCCGAAGGCCGATGGAGACACCGAACAATAGTCAGAACCAAGTAGCATGCGATTCACCTTGCGTAATGGGATTCGTCTGTTCACCCATGACTTGCAGGAGATTCTGGCCCGATACTGACACGTGCTCGACATGCTGCCAGAGGCATCACCCTCAGTACCTACAGCCGCCTCCTGCTTGATCGGCAGGAAGAAGCTGACGGTGGTTTGCAGATCCGTTTGCAGAACGCGGAAATCGGCCATTTGGAACTATCTTACTATCGCCTGAATGCCTGATGCTGAAGGGTATGATATGGCGCGCCTGGCAGGAATCGAACCTGCGGCCCACGGATTAGAAGTCCGTTGCTCTATCCCCTGAGCTACAGGCGCGCGATTGGAAGGTGTCTTTGCAAGCAGTATTATAGCATCACCGAAAGGGCGCGTCAAAAAACCCTTCCGAGCACTTCCGAACCCTTGGAGATCCCTCGGAGATGGGGTGCGCGCAGGGATTGTGGCCCTTGGCAGCTCGATGCGCTGCATTCGCCTTCAGCCGTTTTGATGCCCCACGGCCCGCCATGCGAGGATCATCGCGCATAGGGGCATCGCGTGCCGCTGTGCCATCAACACCTATGCCTTCCACACCCTTGCGCTCATGGGGGCAAGCTCTGAGCGGCCACCGGTTCCGACGGTCCACACCGTTCGCATGGGCCGATCGGCCCAGCGCGCGAGCACACCTGTCTGCCGCATCCTCGCCGCTATGAGCCCCCAATCGACTGATGCCGGCACGTCAGTGTTGTTCATGGCCACGACCATGCATGAGCGAGCATTGCCTCGGCTGTTCCATCTGGCGTACACGAACGGGCTGTGTGCTGAATCGGCCATGAGCACCGTGAACTCGCCGCGCCGGAGGGCGCGGTGTCGCCGTCTGAGGCGCGCCAAGCCCGCATAGTGGGTGGGCAGTTGCTCATCCCACTTCTGCTTGTCCCACACCATGCATTGCCTGCAGTCGGGATCATCGTCGCCTTCCATCCCGATCTCGTCTCCATAAAAGATGTAGGGAGTGCCGGGGTAGGTGAACTGGAATGTCGAAGCCAGAAGTGTACGCCTCACATCGCCGTTGCACAGGGTCAAAAACCTCGGGCGGTCGTGCGAGCCCAGTAGGTTCCACATGGCGTACTGCACCTGCCGCCTGTATCGCATTTGCAGGGCGGTCAGGGCGCATGCGAATGCGTCGGTTCCTATGGTGCGGTCGGCGAAGTACTGGAGGCATAGCTCTCGCCAGGGGTAATTCATCACTGAGTCCATCTGGTCGCCACGCAGGAACGGAGTCGCATCATGCAATATCTCGCCTACGATCAGGGCCTCGGGCTTGATAGCGCGGATTCGCGCGCGGAACTCACGCCACAGCCCTGGGTCGACATCGTCCGCAACATCGAGACGCCAGCCATCTATGTCCAGCGTGCGCGTCCAGTATTCCGCTGCGCCGATCAGGTAGTCGCGCACCTCGCAGTTGTCGGTGCGCAGCTTGGGCATGTCAGGCACGTCCATGGCGAATGTCTCGTAGTTCGGCCGAGGGCGCGCTCGCACGGGCAGCTCATGGATGTTGAACCATTTGTAGTAAGACGATTCTGCGCCTCGGGCCATTACGTCCTGGAATGGGCCGAAGCTGAATCCACAGTGGTTGAACACCGCATCGAGCATCACTCGGATGCCCCGGGCGTGGCTTTCGTCCACCAGGCGACGGGCAGTGGCCTCATCGCCGAAACGCGGGTCAATTTTGTAGTAGTCCGTGGTGTCGTATTTGTGGTTGGACGGCGCCAGGAATACAGGGGTGAGGTAGATGCATGACACGCCCAGGCCGGCCAGGTAATCGAGTCGGTCGATGATGCCGGCCAGGTCGCCGCCGGAGAATGAGCGACTAGTCGGGCGAGTTCCCCACGGGTCGACGCCGGAGGGATCATTCGTCTCATCGCCATTGGCGAATCTATCCACGAAGATCTGATACACCACGGAGTCGGCGGCCCAGGCGGGCGGGTTGTCCGCTCCATGGCGGCGCCAGGTGTACGGGTAATGAAAACACCATGCCCACGGGTTGCATACCTCGGGCGCAACAGGCTCGGCCGACAGGCCGCCCTCGCCATAGAACATCTCTGACTCGCCATCGCTTAAGGCAAAGTGATACATGAACCGACCGTATCTCAGCTTCATCCGCCCCGACCAGTAGTCGAACAGGGAGTCACTTCCGACTCGGCGGAGGCCGGTCTCTTTGGCATGCTGGCCAATGCCGTACCTGTCGACGTAGAGGAGGCCGGCCGACTTCAGGTCACCTCTGGCCGCCCGGAGGACGACTTCGACCTCGTCTTCTCCCACTGGATATGCCATGGGGTCGTATGGCAGATGCAGCAGCGCGTGTTTGAGCAATGTTTCTTCTACTCCTTTGCCGCTCCTTGACTGCCCCGCCGGCAGAGCCTGGGCTGAGTCAGTCTAGTACACAATTCTCCCTGGTTGGAGCAACTCCTCCATATCGCAGTTCGGGCAACCGCGACTGACGGCATGTGCTTTTAGTCGATAGGCAAACCCATGCCGGGGTGCATATGGTGCACTAGACTCATTCCAGGGAGAGTGATCGGCTATGCCAGATGAGGAGAAGGAAGACGTGCAAACGCGTCAGGCGCCGCCGTGCCCCGGCGGGTTCTTGTATGAGATCAAGGCAGGCGACACGTTCTACGCTCTGGCTCGGCGTTTCGGAACCACAGTTGAGGCGATCATGGCAGCTAATCCCGGCGTAGACCCGAGGAGACTTCAGATCGGCCAGCTGGTGTGTATACCGGTGGCCGTGCCGGTGCCGCCAGTTCCGCCTCCCCTCGTGTGCCCAGGGGGTACACCATACGTCATACAGGCGGGCGATACGTTCTACAGGATCGCGCTCCGGTACGGGACGACGGTCGATGCGTTGATCAGGGCCAACCCGGGTGTTGATCCGCGCAACCTCCAGATAGGCCAGGTAATCTGTGTGCCGGTGCCGATTCCGATTCCGCCTCCGGCTGTGTGCCCTGGCGGTGTATTCTACACGATCCGTGCCGGGGACACCCTGTACACCATCGCGCTTAGCTTCGGCACTACCGTGAACGCCATTATCGCAGCCAATCCGGGGATCGATCCATTCCGCCTACGTGTGGGGCAGACCATATGCGTTCCGCTGGCCCCAATCGTGCCCAGGACTTGCGTGATGGCGTTGTCGCCGTCGGTCACCGGCCCGGCGCCCACGGCGGGCGGGGCAGTGTGGATGCGGACGGATGTGACTGGGCAGACTCAGATACTGGTCGAAGCGACGAATGTGACCCCGCCGGCGCAGCTTGGAGCCAATTGGTACACGGCGCTGTTCGCCTGGGACCGGACTTCGTTCGAAGTGCCGCTGGTGGAAGCGCCAGGAACGGGCGTGTGGGCAGCCACTACAGTCCAGTCGCTTCCTGCCCAGTTCTTTGCTGTCGGCAGTGTGAACGTGTTCCCCGGTCCCGTTCTTGGAGGGCTAGTAGCTAACTGCAGGTAGTAGGCAAGCGGCGTAGGCAAGTGGGGTACGCAAGAGGCTGACACGCAAAGGGAGCCGCTCCGTCGGCTCCCTTTGATCTGATTCATCCTATGAGTATGCGCTCTTCTGCAAGATGCACTGTAGCCGGCTGCCTTCTGTGCTGGGCAAGGGCGATCACGACCGTAAGCGGTCCGACCCGGCCCATGAACATCGTGGCCATTATGAGGACTCGACCGATGTCCGATAGGTTCGGGGTGATTCCCATGGTGAGCCCCACTGTGCCGAAGGCGGAAGTAGTCTCAAATAGCACCTCCAGGAAACGGGCGCTTTCGGTGATCGACAGGACCAGCGTGACCCCGGTCACCAGCCCCATGGCCAGTGTAGCTATGGTCATGGCTTTCAGGATCTCATCATGAGGCAGGCGCCTTTCGTGCATTTCCACGTCGTATCGTCCTCTTGCGGTGCTAATGACTGAAGCGATGAGCACCCCAAAAGTCGTTGTCTTTATGCCGCCCCCCGTAGAACTGGGAGAGGCGCCGATGAACATCATGATGATCATGACGAAAAGCGTTCCATCTCTGAGGCTGCCGATATCCAGAGTGTTGTAGCCGGCTGTGCGCGGAGTGATCGACTGGAAAACCGCTCCCAGCACCTTGCCCGTCCAGGTGAGGGGCTTAAGCGAACGAGGATTCGAAAACTCCAGCGCGAATACGGCAAGCGCAGCGGTGACAAGCAGAATCGCCGTGACCTGAAGCACCAGCCTGGTATTAAGAGAGAGCCTGTTCCCTCGGTGATGCCCGATCAGTTCGATGATTACCGGGAACCCGAGGCCGCCCGTGACTATGAGCGCGCCGATGGTGAGCACGATGATGGGATCGGATTGCCAGCCAGTAAGGCTGGTGAAGGGCCCAGTCACTGTGCCGAACAGGTCGAACCCCGCGTTGCAGAAGGCCGAGACTGAGTGGAATATCCCATAGTATATGGACCTGCCCAGCGGGAACTGGGCCGAGAAGCGCAGGCACAGAATGAACGCTCCAACGCCCTCAACGATAGCCGTTGTGAGGAACAAGTACCTCGTCAGCCGCACAAGCCCCGCCAGCGTAAACTGGTTGAGCGATTCCTGCAGCACAAGTCGGCCTCGAAGGGTGATTCGCCTACCGAGTACAAGGGCCATCATAGTGGCCATGGCCATGAAGCCGAGCCCGCCCACTTGAATCAGCATAAGCACTACAACCTGCCCGAAGAGCGAGTATGTCGTTGCAGTATCCACCACTACCAGGCCTGTGACGCAGGTGGCCGATGTCGCCGTGAATAACGCGTCGATGTAGCGCACGCCTTCACCGCTCGCAGATGCGACCGGCAGCGACAGCAGGAAGGAGCCCAACAGTATCACGGCTCCAAAGCCCATTACCAGGAGCTGAGACGGGTTGAGCCTCACGCTTCGCTTCCTGCCGGTAAGCCCATTAGCGCCAGTCATCGGATATCCTTCCTTCAGTACGTCAAGCCGCCTTGCCCGCTTGCGCTTGAACGCACACAATGCTATCATTCGCCAAAACGCATGTCAATTTGCCTTGACCATCGTGCTTAGGCCGTGTTAGAATCGAAAGGCAGTGTGGTGGATGTAGCTCAGTTGGCTAGAGCATCAGATTGTGGCTCTGAGGGCCGTGGGTTCAAGTCCCATCATCCACCCCATACAGTTTGGGCCCCGGGCGTTCCGGGGCGCTTTTTCTTTACACCCATTTTCAGTTGTGCTATACTTTGACGCGGCAATGGAGCGCGCGCCCGTAGCTCAGCCGGATAGAGCGATGGACTTCGAATCCATAGGCCGCAGGTTCGAGCCCTGCCGGGCGCGCCACTATTGATTGCCGGTATCGGTTGTCGGCGGGCTTGCGGTGGGTAGCATGCAGCGTACTGTGGCTGTTTCGCCCCGGTTATCGCCGTGAGAGGCGCGTGCCGGGGCATACTATTTCGAAGCGCTTTTTGCAGAGGAATCGTCTGGCGGACCGTCGAATAGGTTACCCGAAGGACGCTCGGGGGAACGAGGTGTACCATGTATAAGGCTAGTGTGGTCGGAGTTGACGACGAACGTACCATCCTGGAGATAACCGTTGATGAATCGCGTGTTAGCGAAGCTGTGGCGCGCGCTTTGCGCCGAGTTGGGGCGCGGGTGTCGATACCCGGGTTCCGAAAAGGCAGGGCCCCTCGCGCGTTGCTGGAGCGGTTCGTGAGCCGGGAAGCCATATATGACGAGGCTATCCAGGATTTCGCTCCCGAGGCGTATGAGGCGGCTCTTAGTGAAACGGGCCTGAGGCCTGTTGATGAGCCAGAGTTTGATGGGCTAAGCGATGCCGACCTGGAAACCGGCGACCCGCTGGTGTTCAAGGTGAAGTTCACGGCGAGCCCAGAGGTGAAATTGGGCGACTATACTGCCATCAAGCTCGATCGTGAACAGCGTGAAGTCACCGATCTGGATGTGGATCGGACGATCCAGAACCTGCGCGAGCAGAGAGCCGAGTACGTACCGACTGAGCGCGCAACGGTGGAGACGGACGATCTGGTCACTGTCGACATTGATGGATATGTCGACGGGGAACTGGCGGACTCCTTCTCCGCGCACGATGTCGAAGTCGTAGTGGGATCCGGTCAGCTGATTCCGGGCCTCGACGAGAAGATCGTGGGCATGAACGTGGGCCAACCTCAGGAGTTTGTGGTGAGCCTGCCCGAAACCTCGGAAGAGGGCCAGAAGGTCGACCGTGATGTGACGTTCAAGGTATCAGTCAGGGACATCAAGGCCAAGCAACTTCCCGATCTCGACGACGATTTCGCCAAAGATATGGGCGGCGCCGATACCCTGGCCGGGTTGCGCGACAAGATAATGCATTCGTTGCGCCACCGTGCGCTGGATGAGGCGGTCATGGATCTTGCAAGGCGTGCTCTCTCATCTTTGGTGACGACATCGGAAGTTGAGATCCCCAGGCTGATGATCGACCGTGAGGCCGATGAAGAGCTGGATAGGCTGCAGCGGAGGCTTGCCGAGCAGGGCCTTGAATGGGAGCAGTATCTTGCGGCCAAGGGCAAGTCGGAAGACGAGATTCGCGGAGAGCTTCGAGAGGCTGCCCCGGGATCGGTCAAGGCCAAGCTTGTAGTGGATGCGCTGGGCGAGAAGCAAGAGCTCATGCCCACCTCCGATGAGGTGAGCATGGCGATATACCGGATGAGCTTCGATACGCTGGGCGATGATCAGGCCAGGCTGCGCAAGCTGATGCTGGACCCAGATATGCGCCGCGCGGCAACTGACATGCTGGTAAACGCGAAAGTCCTGGCGTTTTTGGGCCGCTCATGCGACGCTGATCCCGACAGCGCCCGATGCGACGAGTGTACGTCGGAGGCCGGGGAGCCCCGGGCGAATGATTCTGAGGGAGAAGCACAAGAATAACGTGGATTGCGTCATGGGCTACGGGAGACGCGAACCGGAACGAATGTTGCTTGCGGGAGGTGACGGCGATGACCTTGATACCCATAGTTGTCGAGCAAACCAGCCGCGGTGAGCGGGCCTACGACATATATTCCAGGCTTCTTAAAGACAGGA
>DAOPWT010000090.1:0-7080 GCA_035351775.1 Bacillota bacterium
CGAAGATGGCGATGCGTTGTTCGTGCCGGAAGCAGTGCCCGGGCAGGTCGTGGTGTTGGGCGAGGTGGCGAGGCCGGGAGCGTACAGGCTCCAGCAGGGAGCGAAGCTTCTGGACGCTATAGCGGCGGCAGGAGGCGCCACTGCCAGGGCGTCCTTGGATAATGTGACGGTCTACGCTGCGGGTCAGGCCGACCAGGCAGGTAAGCGCGCAATCGGCGAGGGGCGGGCGCTCCTTGCCGGCAACGCTCAGGACAACCCGGAGCTGTCGCCTGGCGACATGGTGGTTGTGGGCTCGCGCGCGATATACGTGAGCGTAGTTGGGCGAGTGGCCCGGCCGGGCGCGTATGAGCTGCTCTCGGGGGCGCGTGTTGCGGATGCCATAGCGGCGGCGGGGGGCCTAGCCTCCGGCGCCGACGCAGGCTCGGTAGTGCACAGCCGCAAGGGATCTGAGCCCGGTTCGGTGACTTTGGACGCGGACGCGCTGCTTCGCGACCCGAACCTCGATGCCAATGCGCTGCTTGCCGACGGGGACGCCCTGTTCGTGCCGGAGGCCCGAGAGCAGGTTGCGATCATGGGCGAGGTGGCTCGGCCGGGGGTGTACCCGGCAGGGCGGGGCGTGACTTTGATGGACCTGCTCGCCGCGGCGGGCGGCCCCACCGGCAAGGCGGATCTTGCCAGGGTGAAGATATATGAAGGCCAGGGCGGCCTGACCGCGCTCAGCCTTGCGGTAGCAGACGAATCGCTGGTGTATGAGGGCAACATCAAGGCCAATCCGCCCGTGACGGCGGGACAGATAATCGTAGTGCCGTCCGCCGGGATACGGGTGCAGGTGGCCGGGCATGTGCAGCGCGCGGGAGGCTATGAGCTCAAACGTGGCGCGGACGTGGCTCAGGCCATCACCGCAGCTGGCGGCGTATCCGCAGCCGGAGACGGCACGAAGGTGGTAGTGACCAGGCGCGGCGGCGATGGGGGCCAAAGCGGCCCAGATGCCTTGCGCGTCATGGAGATAGATGTAGAAGCGATCCTGTCGGGCGAAGCAGCCGGCCTTGAGCTCGCCGACGGCGACACGGTGTACGTGCCGGAGCTTTCCGGGCAGGTAGTGGTGCTGGGCGAGGTTGCGAGGCCCGGAGCGTACCGACTCCCCCGAGGGGCCAAGCTTGCCGACGCGATAGCTGCGGCAGGGGGGCTCAGTGCCTGGGCGTCGCTGGAGAATGTGACGATCTACGCGGGCGGGGACGCTTCCGTGGGCGCCGGGGCTGCCATCGGGCATGGCAAGGTGTTGTTCGCAGGGGATGGAGCTGCCAACCCGACGCTTGGGGCGAGCGACATCGTGGTAGTTGGGTCCCGCATGATCGGCGTGACCGTGGTGGGCGCGGCAGGGCGACCTGGGGTGTATGAACTCGCTGCCGGCGCGCGTCTGCTCGACGCCGTAGCCGTCGCCGGCGGGGCGTCGGCCCTGGGCGATGCGAAGAATGTAGTGTTGACGCGGGGAACCAGCGGGCGCGCGGCGGGCGCCGATGCCGGCGCTGGGTGTGTTACTGCCGGCATCGATCTCGATGCTCTGGGCCGCGACCCGAAGTGCGAAGCCAACATGGCGCTGGCCGACGGCGATGTGGTCTACATCCCCGAAGCTCCCGAGAAGCTCCGCAAGCAGCAGGCGGCGGTGCTCGGGGCGGTTGCCCGTCCAGGAGTCTACCCCGTAGATGAGGGCACTCGCCTGATGGAAGCCATAGCCGCGGCAGGGGGGCCCCTCGATGCGGCGGATCTCGCGCGGGTGAAGGTCTATCGCGCGGGCGACCCAGCCGATGGAGTTGATCTCGAGGTCGCCGACGATCGCCTGGTTTACGATGGCGATATCAAGGCCAATCCCGTAGTTGAGCCGAGCTCGGTGATAGTTGTGCCTGGGACGGAAGTCCGGGTGTATGTTGCAGGCTTTGTGGCCCGGCCGGGCCAGGTTGCGCTGCGGCGCGGAGCGACCGCTCTGGATGCTATAGCCGCCGCTGGCGGAGTGACATCTAGCGGAGATGGAACGCGCGTGGCTTTGGCGCGCAAGACGGGCGAAGGGGCTTTCTCTCTGGAAATCGACGTGACGTCGGCCCTTGATGCCCGTGAGAAGCCGGGGAAACCGCCGGTTGCGCCGATGCCGCTGCTCGAAGATGGCGATGCGTTGTTCGTGCCGGAAGCAGTGCCCGGGCAGGTCGTGGTGCTGGGCGAAGTCGCCCGTCCGGGGTCATACAGGCTTTCCAAGGGAGCGCGCGTCCTGGACGTCATAGCCGCCGCGGGCGGAGTGACCCCGAAGGCGTCGCTAGAGAAGGTCTCGATATTCTCTGAAGGGATTCTTGCCGATCCGCGCTACATATCAATCGGGACCGCAGGATCGCTGCTCGCCGACGGCGCGGGGGACAACCCCGAGGTTCGGGCGGGCGATGTGATTGTCGTTGCGAGCAGGATGATTTCGGTGAACGTGATCGGAGCCGTGACTCGGCCCGGAGCGTTCGAGCTGCAGCCGGATGCGACTATCCTGGACGCTATGGCCGTGGCTGGAGGCGTAAGGACTGATGGCGACGCGACTAGCGTGGCGCTTACCCGCAAGGGAGAGGCCTTCACGCTGGACGTCGACGCTGCGCTATCCGGTGGGCCTGCCATGGCGCTGGCAGATGGAGACGTTGTGTTCGTCCCCGAACTGCGCGGGCAGGTGTTGGTGCTGGGAGAGGTGGCGCGTCCCGGGGCCTACAGGCTTCCGCGTGGGGCAAGACTCCTGGACGCGATAGCCGCTGCCGGCGGCACCACTGCTAGGGCGTCGCTGGAGAGTGTCACTGTGTACAAGGACGGCGCGCTCGCGGAAGGGTCGGCGCAGCCCATCGGGTACGGCAAGGTGCTGTTCTCCGGAAAGGTAACGGATAATCCCGCGGTCAACCCGGGCGACGTGGTGAGCGTTGGATCGCGGATGATAAGCGTGAGCGTGATCGGACGTGCCGCGAGGCCGGGCACATATGAGCTGCCTGTCGGAGCACGGGTTATCGACGCAGTAGCCGTCGCGGGCGGGCTTGCAGCCGACGGTGACGGGCGGTCGGTGCTGGTGATCCCGGCGGGCAAGTCGGGTCCGTCGGTAACCGTCGACCTCGACCAGGCTCTGCGCGGGGGCGATGTCGGGCACTCTCTTGCCGATGGCGACGTGGTGTTCATTCCCGACACACGCCGGCAGGTGGCGGTGATGGGCGAGGTAGCCCGACCGGGGGTGTATGTGTACACCGAGGGCATGACCGTCATGGAGATACTGGCGATGGCCGGTGGGCCGTCAGCCAAGGCGGATCTCGCCCAGGTGCGGCTATATCGCGGCGAGCGCGTGGAGGACGCCCTGCGGCTATCGGTGGCCGATGACCGCCTGGCCTTCGAAGGCGACATCAAGCAGAACCCAGAGCTAGCTCCAGGCGATATACTGTATATCCCGTCCGGGCGTATCAGGGTGCAGGTGGCGGGGCATGTGATTCGCACTGGTGAGCTCGAGCTCCGTAGGGGCGCGACGATCCTTGACGCGATATCCGGCGCGGGCGGGCTGGCGCCTGCCGGCGACGGCGCCCGAGTGGTCATAACGCGGAAGGGCGAAAGCATCGGCCGAGTGGTTGAAGCCGACGTAGAGGCGTTGCTCTCAGGGCAGCGCCCGCAGAACGAGGCCGTAGCCCTGGAAGACGGAGACGTGATATTCGTCCCCGAGGCCCTTCGCAAGATCGTGATCATGGGCGGGGTGGCGCGGCCAGGTCTTTACGACTACAAGCAGGGCATGAAACTCATAGATGGGCTTGCGACGGCCGGCGGCCCCATGGCCGGGGCCCGTTTGGACAAGATCATGCTGTACACAGGCGAAGAGGCCTTGCAGATAGCCTTGGGCAACACCACCGCGAAGGGCGTAACCATCGACCCGAGCAAGGGCAACAATCCCGAGCTCAAGTCGGGCGACATAGTGATAGTGCCAGTCTCCGAGAAGATAGACTGGAGCATGATCATATCGATTCTATCGGCGATAAACCAGATCAAGTCGATCATAACGCGCTAACGGGGGGCCGACCATGGACGAGCAAGAGATCAGTCTGCAGGAATTATGGCAAACCATAGTCAGCCATGCACGGCTCATCGTTGGCATTACCGTAATAGCCATGGTTGCTGCCTTCACCGTGAGCTGCTTGATGACACCGATATACGAGGCGGAGACGACGTTCCTTCTGAACAGCAAAGCATCCAGCTTCTCGTCGCCCATCAGTCTGGCCAGTGAGCTTGCGGGCGGTCTGGGCGGGTTTGCAGGCGGTGGGCTGTCCAATCAGGCGATGAACTATGCGCAGATAATAAAGAGCCGAACGTCTCTGGAGAAGACACTTGCAAGGCTGGGACTTGAGCCAGGCGTGAATGCTCCTACCATGAAGAAGTTGAGCGATGCCATCAACGTTCAATCCATCGCCAAGACCGATGCAGTGAAACTCACCGTCCAGCTTGCCGACAAGAACATGGCGCGCGACCTGGCTAATACTCTGATCGATGTACTTGTCGAGCAGGACCGTAACATGAGCCAATCGGCAGCTCGCAGCGCCAGGGTGTTCCTGGCCATTCAGGTCGAAGACGCAAGGTTGAAGCTTCTGGAGGCAGAGGAGCGCCTGCTTGCGGTCAAGTCAGGCAAGAGGATTGTTGCACCTACTGCTGAGACAGAAGCCCTGCTCAAACGGCTTGTGGAACTCGGGCTTCAGCAGGCCACAATAGACATCACAGTCGAACAGCTTCGGGCCGGGGCAGGCAAGGCGAGAGAGCAGCTTGCGGGAATGTCCGAAACGATCGTCTCCAGCGAGACTATTGTGGAGGATCCCATTGTGCGGGACTACAGAACAAGACTTGCCAACTTGGAGCTTTCGCTGGCCTCTGCAAGAGAGAAGTATACTGACAAGCATCCGGAAGTGCAGAGGCTTACCACTGAGATTGAGAAAGTCAAGGCTAATCTAGCCGGCGCCGTTGCGAACGTGGTTGGATCACAGGTGTCGACGCCCAATCCCATGAGGGAGGAACTGTTGCTTCGGGTGATTGAAGCTGAATCCGCAGTGACGGCCGCGCGCGCCCAGCAGCAGGCAATGGGCGAGTTGATCGCCAAGGAAGAGGCCAAGCTGGACGAACTGCCCGAGAAGGAGCTAAGTCTGGCGAGGGTGATGCGTGAGTTCGAGCTGGCACAGCAGATCTACATAATGCTGCGCACCAAGTATGAAGAGGCACGCCTGACAGAGCAGATGCAGGTATCTGACATATTCCCGCTGGATGCGGCAATTACGCCTGAGAAGCGCGTCAAGCCCCGCAAAATGCTCAACACGGCGATTGCAATGGTGCTCGGGATGTTTGTGGGCGTCGGTGCAGCATTTGTCGCCGAGTTCTCTGATCCTTCCTTCAAGACTGCTGAGGAAATCGAACGGTCTTTGGGTCTTCCGATACTGGGCGCTGTGCCTGCCCATGCAGGTATGCCGGGCGCTAATCCAGGGAGAAGGAAGCGGAAGGCGTGATTGTGAAGCGCATTCGCATATCCCAATGGCGTTATCTCGCCCTGGACGCTCTGATACTGGCTCTGGCTGACATCGCGGGGTTGCTCATCAGATTCGATATGGCCGTGCCCCGGGATGCCGTGACCAGCACCTTGTACGCCATGGTGTTCACGATACCGCTGCGTGTGCTGATTCTCGCAGCGTTCGGGATGTACCAGAGGCTGTGGCAGTATTCGAGTGTCAGGGACCTGATCGTCGTTACAGCCGCTGTGAGCTCCTCATACCTGGCCAGCATGACCTTCGTGATGATATTGCCCAGCCTCAGCTGGTCAAGGGGTGCCGCTCTCATCTCATACATGTTGGGGTTGGGCCTCGTGGGTGCGAGCCGGCTGCACACGCGTCTCCGGTCGGAGTTTGCCAACCACAAGGCTGCCAACGGTAGGGCCAACGGAACGGATTCCTCTGGATGCACGGTGCTCATTGTGGGCGCAGGATCGGCAGGCGCCATGGTGGCCAAGGAACTCGGCAGCCACCCCGAGATGGGCCGGCGTGCAGTGGGGTTCGTAGATGACGCCCCCGAGAAGATCGGGTCGGTTCTGCTGGGTTTACCGGTGCTGGGCACTCGGTGCCAGATCGGCGAAGTAGTCCGTGACCACAAGGTGAAGGAAGTCATCATCGCTATGCCGTCGGCGCCGGGCAAAGTGATCCGTGCAACCCTAGACGCCTGCAAGGACCTTAAGGTGACCATCAAGACCTTACCTGGGGTGTATGAGCTTGTGGACGGGAAGGTCAGTGTGAAGCAGCTTCGCGACATCCAGATCGAGGATCTTCTCGGCCGCGAACCCGTGGACCTCGACCTGGATCAGATCGGTGCCTATCTTGCGGGTCAAACCGTACTAGTGACTGGCGCCGGCGGTTCCATAGGCTCCGAGATCTGCAGGCAGATCACGAGGTTCAAGCCGAAGAGCATCATCCTGCTGGGCCACGGGGAAAACAGCATCTTCGAGATAGAGCAGGAGCTGAGTCGGAGGCATTCTGGGCAGCATGCGGTGGCTGTGATAGCCGACGTGCGCGACGAGCATCGCATTGACCGGGTGTTCGAGGAGTACAAGCCGGAGGTCGTGTTCCACGCGGCAGCGCATAAGCACGTGCCGCTGATGGAGGCCAATCCGGAAGAGGCGCTCACGAACAATGTGTTCGGCACCAGGAATGTGGCCCGCGCCGCGGACAAGCACGGCGCTAAACGGTTCGTGATGATCTCCACCGATAAGGCTGTGAACCCAGTCAGCGTGATGGGCATGAGCAAGCGCGTGGCCGAGATGGTCGTGCAATCTATCGGGGCCGCGAGCCGTACCAAGTTCATGGCCGTTAGGTTCGGCAATGTGCTGGGCAGCCGGGGAAGCGTAGTGCCGATGTTCCGAAAGCAGATAGCTGAAGGCGGGCCCGTGACAGTGACCCACCCCGATATGACCCGCTACTTCATGACCATACCCGAGGCCGTGCAGCTAGTGATCCAGGCGGGCGCCATGGGTCAAGGCGGCGAGATATTCGTGCTCGACATGGGCGAGCC
>DAOPWT010000091.1:0-7027 GCA_035351775.1 Bacillota bacterium
GCAGGAACGGTCCGACGAGTGGCAATCTGAGCGAGCGCGCACTTGGGAAATGCCCGCTGATGCCGGTTCCTTGGGCGATCCGGGGGAGGCTGTCGATGAGCCCATAGCCAAGTCGGCCGACGCGTTCGGGGTTGACTTGAGCCGTGAGGCGCTGGACTTGGCCGTTGATGAGGACACGGCCGCCGAGGCTGATAAGGATATGGTGGTCGCTGGGCGTCTTGAAGGAGCCGTCGGAGTGTGGCAGCTGCCGGGACGTGTTGAGCCGGAGCATGCCCTTGCAGGTATTGTGTGGGGGACTGTGCTTGGGGAACCCCGGTGCAGGTTGACTCGGCATAGACGGTAGTGTAAGCTTGAAGTAGGCGATCTGGCAAGCTGAACTGAATAAGCAGCTTTCACGAGCGAAAGTGCGCCTAGGGTTCCACTTCCGCGCCGCGCGTGCGCGTGGCGGAAGGTTAGGTCCGAGCGGCGCAGGCGCCATGGCGGCGCTACACCTCTAGGGACAAAAGCCCCGGCGGTTAGGTTTCACTCACTGTAGTGAACCGCCGGGGCTTTTCTTTTTTGATTTGCGATCAGGCGCTTGCTTTCGGTTATCGTAACAGGACAAGGAGGGGACGGATATGCAGGAGACAGCCACCGGCGCTGGGCGCGACCAGGCGGTTTCGCGCGTTCGCGTAGGGGTGGTCATGGGGAGCCAGTCGGATCTGGCCAAGATGTCAAAAGCCCGGGAGGCCCTTTCCGAGCTGGGAATTGGGCATGAGGTGAGAGTGATCTCGGCACACAGGACCCCTGAGGAGGCAGCGGCCTATGCGCGCGGCGCCGGGGAGCGTGGGCTGTGCGTGATCATTGCCGGCGCGGGGGGCGCCGCTCACCTGGCAGGTGTGATGGCAGCTTACACCGTTTTGCCTGTGATCGGCGTGCCCATAGCATCAGGCGCGTTGGGAGGCTTCGACGCGCTGTGCGCCACAGTGATGATGCCGTCTGGCGTGCCTGTGGCCACGGTGGCGATCGATGGGGCGGCCAATGCGGCGATACTCGCAGCCCAGATCATTGCCTTGTCAGACCCAGAAGTGAGGGAGCGCTTGACGCAATACCGACGTTCGATGGCAGAGAAGGTGCGACAGGCGGACGCACAAGTCCAGACACTGGCGTAGATACATCTTCAGGCAGACACAGGTACGAGAGCAGATGAATGCAGCAGGGGGTGCGGTTGATTGGTGTATGTAGCCGATATCGTTGTGAAGCTCAAGAAGTCCATACTCGATCCGCAGGGCGACGCTGTCAGGTCGGCGCTGAAGTCGATGGGCTACGATGGTGTGCATGATGTGAGGATCGGGAAGCGGATCGAGGTCCGCCTTGAAGCGACCTGCGAAGATGAGTGCATGCGGTTGGTTGATGAGATGTGCGCGAAACTCCTGTCCAACACGGTTGTGGAAGACTACGACTTCAGCATCAGGGAGGAATCGGGGGAATGAAGCTTGGGATAGTTGTGTTCCCCGGATCCAACTGCGATAGGGATGTTCAGACCGCGGCGCGCGCAGCCGGCTATGATGCCGACTTCATTTGGCATACTGATACGTCCGTGGATGGGTTCGACTGCTTGGCGCTGCCAGGGGGTTTCTCATACGGCGACTACTTGCGCACTGCAGCCATCGCTCGGTTCTCGCCGGTGATGGAGGCGGTTGCTCGCTACGCTGCTCTGGGCCGTCCGGTCATAGGGATCTGCAACGGGTTTCAGGTGTTGCTTGAAGCGGGGTTGCTTCCCGGGGCGATGCTCCGCAATACCAGCTGCAAGTTCGTATGCAAACCGCAGCGAGTTCGAGTGGAAGTGGCGTCGGCCCGTACTCCGTTTACGCTTAAGCTCCGCCCGGGACAGGTGATCACGTTGCCGATTGCGCATGGCGAGGGGAACTACTATGTCGATAGCGAGACCCTGGAACAGCTGGAACTCGGCGGCCAAGTGGTGTTCAGGTACTGCGACGAGTCCGGCGAGCTGACGGCGGGGTCTTGCCCCAACGGGAGCCTGGGCAACATAGCCGGCATATGCAACAAGGCAGGCAATGTGCTTGGCATGATGCCCCACCCCGAACGCGCTGCGGAAGACATACTCGGAGGCGCCGATGGAAGGCTGTTGTTCGATTCAGTCGCCCAATGGGTGCAGGGAGGTGGCCGGATTGTCGGATGAGTTGTCCATGAAAGAGGATCGCGTATGGCAGACGATGGGCCTTTCGGACGAGGAGTACGAGCGCATTCGGGAGCTGCTCGGGCGGGACCCAAACTACGTTGAGCTCGGCATGTTCTCGGTCATGTGGTCCGAGCACTGCTCTTACAAGAACACTCGCGCCGTCCTGCGCGGGTTGCCCACCCAAGGACCGCAGGTGCTTCAGGGGCCGGGGGAGAACGCCGGAATCGTCGACGTGGGCGACGGATTGGCTGTCGTCTTCAAAATCGAGAGTCACAACCACCCTTCGGCAGTCGAGCCGTACCAGGGCGCAGCCACAGGCGTGGGAGGCATCATCAGGGACATCTTCACCATGGGCGCGCGACCCATCGCGTCGCTCGACTCTCTCTGGCTGGGCGATCTCAGCTCGCCCCGGGCACGCAGGCTGTTTTCCGGAATAGTGGCAGGCATTTCGGGTTACGGAAACGCTGTGGGCATTCCTACGGTAGGGGGCCAGACGGTGTTTCACGCCTCATATGAGAGCAACCCGCTAGTCAATGCCATGTGCGTGGGCGTCATGCGCCATGAGGACATCAAGCGCGGCGCCGCCACGGGCATCGGCAATTCTGTCATGGTAATCGGCTCCACAACCGGCCGAGACGGGATACATGGCGCTACATTCGCGTCGGCCGATCTGACTGATGAGGCCATTGAGCGGAAGTCGGCGGTTCAGGTAGGCGACCCCTTCCGCGAGAAACTGCTACTTGAAGCATGCCTGGAGCTGGTGGCGCGCGGGTGTGTACTGGGTATCCAGGACATGGGCGCTGCCGGGCTCACGTGTTCGTCGTGCGAGATGGCGTCGCGGGGAGGTACCGGGATGATCATCGATCTGGACCGAGTGCCGCGGCGCGAGACAGGCATGACTCCATACGAGGTGATGTTATCAGAATCGCAGGAGAGGATGCTGCTGGTGCCGGTTCCGGGCCGGGAGAAAGAGGTCAGGGAAGTCCTGGTCAAGTGGGGCCTTGAAGCTGTGGTAGTGGGCGAGGTCACGGCAGACGGGATGGTCACCCTGACCGAAGGCGGAGCGGTCGTAGCGCAGGTGCCTGCGAAGGCTCTGGCGGATGATGCGCCGGTCTATCACAGGGAATCATCCAAGCCAGAGTACGTGGAGAGGCTGGCCGCATTCGATACGACCGGCGTTCCGGCGTGCACGGATCTGGGGGGAGCCCTGCTCCGGCTGATCGGAAGCCCGAGCGTCGCAAGCAAGAGGTGGATTTGGGAGCAGTACGACCACCAGGTCGGGGCGGGCACGGTGATAGGGCCCGGCTCCGATGCGGCGGTAGTACGTCTGCCCGGATCGAAGCGGGGGGTCGCGCTGTCGACTGACTGCAACTCCAGGTACTGCTATCTCAACCCACGCCTGGGCGCGGCGCATGCTGTGGCCGAGGGTGCACGCAACGTGGCTTGCACAGGGGCGCGCCCATTGGCCGTGACCAATTGCCAGAACTTCGGCAACCCCTACAAGCCCGAGGTGTTCTGGCAGTTCCGCGAGGCCATCGCGGGGATGTCCGAGGCGTGCCGCGCGCTTGGAACGCCGGTGACGGGCGGCAACGTCAGTCTTGCCAACGAGGACGGCGAGACGGCCATACGTCCCACACCTGTCATAGGTATGGTCGGGGTGATGGATGACGTGGAGCTCAGGGTGCCCATGGGGTTTGCGGCAGAAGGCGACATCGTGATGGTGCTGGGCGCCACTCGTGACGAGATCGGGGCATCGGAGTACCTGGCGGTCGTGCACGGGGTGGAGGCCGGGCAGGTGCCGGCGCTTGACCTCGAGGCAGAAGGCCGACTGTGCCGGCTGCTCGCGACCGCTGCGCGAGATGGACTTGTGAGATCGGCCCATGACATATCCGAGGGCGGCCTGGCAGTGGCTCTGGCCGAGTGTGCCATAGCCGGGTCTATCGGCGCGACCTTGCGGATTGGCGGCGATGGCGGGCTTGCCCCGGATCGTTTTCTGTTCAGCGAGAGCGCGGCCAGAGCAGTGGTCACCCTCGAGCAGAGTCGATTGGATGAGTTCTTGGCTCTTGCCGCTGGCTTAAGCGTGCCGGCGACGACACTGGGCCGCGTGGGCGGCGATAGGCTCTGTGTGGAATTCGTGGGGGCGGCGGGAACGGGAATGCGTGCCGGCGCCGGAGCCTGGCGGCGCCTCGATGTTGGCGTCGATGCGCTGCGTGCGGCGTACGAGGAGGCGATACCATGCGCCATGCAGGGGTAACGCCTGCCGGCATGGAAGCGGCGGGCTGCGCGGCAGGCGCAGGCGGCGCGAATAGCGCCGACCGGCCCAGGGAGGAGTGCGGGGTTTTCGGATCGTGCATGAACCCGGGCGCCGACGCTGTATTGACTACGTTCTATGGGCTCATGTCTCTCCAACACAGAGGGCAGGACAGCGCGGGGATAGCGTCGTGCGATGGGGAACGCATCCGGGTCGCGAAGGGTCCTGGGCTTGCTGCTGAAGTCTTTCATGAAGACGCGCTTGCCCGTCTGTCGGGATATGCAGCCATCGGCCACGTGCGCAATGCGGCGCGCGCGGATGAAGACGACACAGCCATACAGCCCTTTGTCTTTCATTACACAGGCGGAATGATGGCTGTGGCCCACAATGGAAGCATAACCAACGGCAAGGCCCTGCGCGAGCGGCTCGGGCGCTCGGGAGTAGTGTTCCAGAGCGAGTCGGATGCAGAAGTCATAGGATCGCTCGTTGCCCGTTACTACTCACTTGGCATGGTCGGCGCCATAGAACGGGCCATGGAGGATCTGCAGGGTGCCTACTCCTTCCTGGTGATGGCGGGCGACGTGATATATGCTGTGCGCGACCCTTACGGGTTCCGACCGCTCGCGGTGGGCTCCTCGCCGGATGGATGGGCGGCGGCTTCCGAGACGTGTGCCTTGGATGCCACGGGCATGACGACCTGGCATGATGCGGCGCCCGGCGATATCATCGTGATCACGCGCGAGGGTATCAAGCGGGTATCGACACGCGCCTCCCGAAGAGGCGTCCGCCGGGCCACGTGTGTTTTCGAGTACATCTATTTCGCGCGACCCGATTCAGTGGTTGACGGTATCAGTGTGTCTGCAGCGAGGCAGGCGCTTGGCGCGAGATTGGCCGCAGAGTCCGCAATCGAAGCCGACGCGGTGATCAGTGTCCCGGAATCAGGCGTCGCGGCGGGGCTCGGATATTCGGCTGCAAGCGGCATCCCTTACCAGCAAGGGATCGTTAGGAATCGATACTTGGGACGGACGTTCATCCGCCCTACGGCCAGTCAGCGCGAGACGGGAGTGCGTCTGAAGCTTAACGCGGTCGAGCATGCGTGTGCCGGACGGCGTGTGGTATTGGTGGACGACTCTATCGTACGCGGCACGACCAGCGCTCGGCTGGTCGGGCTGATGCGAAAGGCCGGCGCGCGCCAGGTGCACCTGGGAGTGGCGTCCCCGCCGGTGAAGCACGCGTGCTGCTACGGCATTGACACGTCGCGCGGTCACGAGCTGGTAGCGGCCACCAAGAGCACTGAAGAGATACGCCAGCTCATAGGCGCCGACAGCCTGCGCTACTTGTCTGTGGAGGGACTCGTCCAGACGATGCAGGCGCTTGCGGCAAAGTCGGATCTGGTGGATCCGGCCGATGGAGGGAGAGCTGGATTCTGCACTGCCTGCTTCACCGGTGTCTACCCAGATTGTGCAGATGGATGCGGATTGTGCGGGTCGGGCGGATCGGCCGGAACAAGCGCGTCGGCGGAGCGGCTGTCATATGCCCAGGCAGGAGTGAACATCGACGAAGGCGACCGCGCGGTAGCCTTGATGAGATCGGCTGTGAGGAGCACCTTCACACCGGATGTCGTGGGCGATGTGGGTGGCTTCGGCGGAATGGTCAGGTTCAACCCGAGCGGATACAGCGACCCTGTCCTGGTGTCGGGTACAGACGGTGTCGGCACCAAGCTCAAGATAGCGTTCGCCATGAATCGCCACGACACCATAGGCATAGATGCCGTAGCCATGTGCGTAAACGATGTCCTTGTGTCAGGGGCGCGTCCTCTGTTCTTCCTGGACTACATCGGTTGCGGGAAGCTGGAGGCCGAACAGATAAGCGAGATCGTGTCGGGAGTCGCGGAAGGATGTCGCCAGGCAGGTTGTGCATTAGTGGGCGGGGAGACTGCCGAGATGCCGGGATTCTACCCGGATGGCGAATACGACATCGCTGGGTTTGCAGTCGGAGCGGCAGACAGACCGAACGTAGTTGACGGCTCGGATATCCGTCCAGGGGATGTTCTGATAGGACTAGCTTCGTCGGGACTGCATTCCAACGGATACTCTCTTGCCCGAAAGGCCCTGCTGGAGCAGGGAGGCCTCACCGTGGGCGCGTCCGGCTTCACGCCGGGCTGCACCGTGGGTGAGGAGATGCTCAGGCCTACCAGGATATACGTCCGGCCTGTGCTGGCCTTGATGGAGCAGGTACGTGTGACGGGAATGGCACACATCACCGGCGGCGGGCTCGTTGAGAACCCACCTCGAATGCTGCCCGCCGGCGTATCGGCGCGGCTCAAGTGGGGCCAATGGCCGGTTCATCCCATATTTCGGCTGATTCAGGAGGTAGGCAACGTCGACGCCGGCGAAATGCGCCGGGTGTTCAACATGGGCATCGGGTTCATGGTTGTGGTTCGGCCGGGCGATGCACAGCGCGCGGTGGAGATCCTGCAGGCCAATGGGGAGAAGGCCTACGTCATAGGCGAGATAGTGCCGGGCGATGGCAAAGTGGTGTTCGAGGGGGCGTGACATCGTGAGTATCCGCTTGGCAGTGCTGGTTTCGGGGCG
>DAOPWT010000092.1:0-6971 GCA_035351775.1 Bacillota bacterium
GTAGGAGCAGAGCAGATACGTTGGATTGAGGCCGATGTAGCCGCGGCATTTTCGCGCGGGCAGCGCATTGCGGCGTTCGTGCATCACAATCCCTTCGATAACAGGTGGGTTTTCGTTGACGAGGGCAGGCAGGCTCTTGCGCAGGCACTGTCGCGCGGCGGAGCAAGATATGTTTTTGCCGGCCATCGCCACTCGGATCAGTTGGAACTCCTCCCTACGGCCAAGATCGTCACCACTCGCACCGTGCAGGCCGGAAACGACGATTCCGAAGTCGGTTACAGGCTGGTCATGGTTGAGCAGGGACGAATGGAGATAACCCCGCCTGTGCCGGTCCGGGTGGGGGTGTCGAAGTGACGGCGCCTCGTAAGCGCAAGAACACAAAGGAGGTCACCCAAATGAGGTTTAGGGCCACTAGGCTGTCCTGCATCGTTGCAGCGGCGCTCCTCATCATGTCATTCGCCGGTGGAGTTGGTTTTGCGGCCAAGAAGACGGTTGTTACACACTGGCAGCATCACACTCCTGCCCGTGCGGAAATGGTAGAGGCATTTGCGGCCGCGTTTATGCAGGAGAACCCCGACATCGAGATCAGGCTGGAATCAATTCCTGAGGCCGACTACTTCTCCAAGCTTCTGCCAGCTCTGGCAGCAGGTTCAGGCCCGGATACCTTCCAGATCCCCGCAGGCCAGATCCTTACCTATGTACGCAGTGGAGTCATTCAGCCGATGGATTCGGGCAATCCTGCAGTCCGCAACATCGAGAAGGAGTTCATTTCTCCGGCCATTTCGCGGATGAAGGTTGATGGAAAGTACTACGGTTTCCCGATCGACAACGCTACCGTGGTTCTGTTCTACAACCCTAAGCTCTTCAAGGCGGCAGGCATTAATCCCGACAAGCCTCCGGCTACATGGGATGAGCTGATTGCCTATGCCAAGAAGCTCACAAAGCGCGACGCCAATGGTGTCACCACGCAGATGGGTCTGGCGACTGGCGGCTATGGTCCTGTCATCCTGTCGCTCATGCTGCAAAACGGCGCCTCCATGTGGGATGCCAAGGCCGACCTTCCGTCTTTCGTATCGCCTCAGGGTATTGAGGCGCTGAAGTTCGCTACCTCGATGGTAACCGACAGCAAGGTTGAGGACCGGGCAATGGGTTCCCGCTGGAACGCTTTCCGTCAGGAAAAGCTGGCCATGGTATACGCAGGCCCTGCAATGATCGGTTCATTCAGGGCAACAGCGCCCAGCCTCGAGTTTCGGACCGCTGAGGTACCGGCCCCCAAGGCAGGCGGCTCCCAGAGCACGCTTCTGACTTCGTGGGCCTACGTAGTCGGCAAGAAGGCACAGACTGATGCTGCAACCAAGTGGGTTGCGTATCTGACTTCCGAGACTGCTCAGAAGGAGTGGATCCTGAAGACCGGCGATCTGCCCACGCGGCGTGCTCTGCTTGATCTTCCGGAGTACAAGACTGACCCTCTTCTTGCGCCCTGCATGGATTCGATGAAGAAGGCGCTCGTGGCTCCCTGGACTGCAAGGGCGCTCGATGACTCGCTGATCAGAAAGGCCTATGAGCTGGTTATCCTAAAGGGCGAGAGCCCGGAAGCCGCTCTGAAATGGCTGACGACCGAAGGCATTAAGGCTGAGAACGAGCAGAAGGAGCTCGCAAAGCCATAGTCACTGTGGTGGCATACACGGCAAGTTCAGCACCGGGAGCGGGTCCGCGCGGCTGGCTCCCGGTGGCTGTTCGTGCGGATTGGCGAAGGAGGAATCATCGCTGTGAGCCGCGGAAAGCAGCTCAGTAATGAGCTTTACAAGCTTCAGCGGAAGGTGGCCCCCTATGGGTTCATCCTGCCGGGAACGGCATTCTACCTTATGGTGACAATCATGCCCATGTTTATGGGGCTGTGGATGAGCCTGCATAGGTGGAATATTCTGCGAACGCGCCAGACCTTCATTGGCCTGGCGAACTATGCGACAGTGCTGACCAACCCGGTGTTCTGGCAGGCTTTGAAAAACACGCTGATCTACACTGTCGGCGTGGTTCCGGTTCAGATTGGGCTTGCGCTCATTGTAGCGCTGCTGCTCAACGCAGAGATCCGGGGGCGCACCATGTTCCGTCTTCTTTATTACTTGCCCGTTGTGACCCCGCTTTCGATCGCGGCGGTCATATGGCAGTGGATCTACCATCCACAGATGGGATTGCTCAACGCGGCGCTCAGCACATTCGGCGTGGCTCCAAGGAACTGGCTGGGGGATCCCCAGATAGCCATGCTCTCAGTCATCATTGTGGCGATATGGGCAGGCCTAGGGTACAAGATGGTCATATTCCTCGCAGCCTTGCAGGGCATTCCCGAATCGTATTACGAAGCTGCGATGATAGACGGGGCGAACAGGCTAGATTTGTTCCGACACATTACCCTGCCGCTTTTGAGGCCGACAATGCTGTACGTGTTCATCACAAGCCTGATAGGTTCATTCCAGGTGTTCGGACTGGTCAACGTACTGACCGGCGGCGGTCCCCTTGACGCCACTAACGTGCTCGTAATGCATATCTACAGGAGAGCCTTCAGTGATTACCAGTTCGGCGAGGCGTCTGCCATGTCGTTTGTGCTGTTTGCGATAATTCTGCTGTTCACCCTGGTGCAGTGGAAGGTCATGGGAAGGGAGGTCTCGTACGATTGAGCAGCGCAGTTGGAGCTCGTGGCCCCAAATGGCAGCGGGCATTGCGTAAGCTAGTTGTGTACATGCTGATCATACCGGGCGCGATACTGATGGCCATGCCCTTTGTATGGTTGGTGCTATCGTCGTTCAAGACCCTGGAGGAGATCGTGCTCTTTCCTCCTACGTTCTGGCCCAAGAACCCGACACTGGACAACTTCAAACAGGTGTTCCAGATGATCCCTTTCGGGCGCTACTATATGAACAGCATCTATACTGCGATAGTGCCCACCGTTGTGAGCGTGGCAACCGCTGCGATGGCAGGCTATGGCTTCGCAAAGTATCGTTTCACAGGCAGGAACGCGATCTTCTGGATAATCCTATCCACGATGATGGTGCCGTTCCCTGCGACCATCGTTCCGCTGTTCGTGATGGTGTCGAAGATGGGACTGGTCAACACCAGGCTTGGCTTGATCATCGTGGGCCTTTCAAGCGCATCAGGCATATTCATGATGCGCCAGTTCGTGATGACCATACCGGACGAACTTCTTGACGCAGCCAGAATCGACGGCGCCAGCGAGCTCAGGATATTCACCCAGATCGTGATGCCTCTGTGCAAGCCTGCACTGGCAACTCAGACTCTGTTCAGCTTCACGGCGCACTGGGGCGCCTACATCTGGCCGCTGATCGTGGTCAATTCGGATCGCCTGAGGACTCTGCCTCTTGCGATACCGTATTTCTCAGGCCAGCACTATAGCTATCAGAACCTGATCTCAGCAGCATCGCTCATGGCGATTCTGCCGGTTCTTGTTGTGTTTCTGTTCACCCAGAAATACTTCGTTCAGGGCATTACCCTTACGGGTATGAAGAGCTAAGAGGGGGCCCCGCAATGATTTCTCGCAATGCGCTTTCCCGCTGGTCACGACTGACTACAATGACGCTGGCGGCAGTTCTGCTACTCGGCCTCCTCATGCCATGCGCAGCTCAGGAAGGCTTCCAGAGCTGGGGTTCGGCATTGACTTCGGCATCGTACTCGGATCCCGTAACGAACGTGATTCTGTTCATTGGAGACGGCATGGGCCCGAGCCATGTGCAGGCTGGACGGCTGGCAGCCGCTGCCCTGGGGCGGACCCTTGCCATGGACACATTGCCGGTGCGATCGAAGGTATCGACGTTTTCGCATAACGAAAACGTAACTGATTCAGCGGCTGCTGCCACGGCACTGTCTACCGGCCACAAAACGGTAAACCGCTCATTGGGCGTCGACTCAGAGTCGCGCCCTGTCACTACGATTGTGGAAGCTGTACGCGATAATGGCGGCCTCACGGGGCTGGTAACCAACTCCGCCATAACGGCGGGCACACCCGCGGGTTTTGCCGTGCACGTGATGGACCGCGGCTCGAGCCGCGACATCGCGAGAGAACTCGTGGAAACCGGGCCCAGCCTGATGATGGGCGGAGGAGACTCTCACTTTGCGCCCACCCTGTTTGAACGGAAGAAGCCCGGCATTGAACTGGCGGCACAGGCAGGCTATGCGGTAGTTCGCACCGTTGACGAGATGAAGTCGGCCAACACCCTCCCGCTTTTGGGATTGTTCGCTCCCATCGACCTCGAATTCGAGATCGACCGTGATCCCAAGAGCCAGCCCGGCCTCGCCCAGATGACGGCGAAGGCGATTGAGCTGCTATCTGCAAACGCGGGAGATCGTGGCTTCTTCCTCATGGTTGAGAACGACCTGATCGACGTGGCGAGTCATGACAACAACGCCAGGAGGATGATGGCTGAGGTTGTGGCTCTTGACGAAGCGGTTGGAGTGGGGCTGGAGTTCGCCCGGCAAAACGGCGACACGCTGGTAATAGTCACCGCTGACCATGAAACCGGAATGGTGGAGATATCGCCGGATGGACAGGTCACATTCGGCTCTGACGGTCACTCTTCTCGCGAAGTGCCGCTGTTTGTGGAAGGCCCCGGGCAGGACAGATTCGCTCTGGAGTCGCTTGATAACACTCAGATCGCGCGGCTGATGGCCGACGTAATGGGCGTCACGGTGGGAGAGCTCATCGAACCAGAAGGTGAGGGCGGTGAAGGGGAGGCAACGCGGGAGGCAACGCCCGCCGCATCCGCCGCGCCTCAGCGGGCGCAGCTGACTGGATATGCCCCGAGACGCATAACCGCCATGACATACAATATCCACATTGGGGTGGGCATGGACTTCGAGTACAATCTCGATCGCATCGTGCAACTTATCCGAGATGAGGGCGCAGACGTAATAGGTCTGAACGAAGTGGACTATGAGACAACGCGTTCGCGCGGGATCAACCAAGCCAAGTACATCGCAGAGGAGCTTGGCTTCTACTATGCAGAGGGCAAGATCTTCCAATCGAATGGCGGTTACTTCGGCAACGCGGTAGTCAGCCGTTACCCGATTGTGTTGTCGAAGAATCACATACTGCCCAATCCCATGGGGCACGAGCTCCGTGCGGCCCTTGAGTGTCAGATAGACATGGATGGCGCCATCCTCAACTTCCTCTCCACGCACCTTGATGTGCGTGACCCTGACTCGAGAACTGCCCAGGCAGTCGAGCTGGCGCGGCTTGCGTCGAAGCTTCGTGGCCCGACAATCATCGCCGGCGACTTCAACGCGGTTCCGCTGCTCTCAACTGAGACTGCCGCAGTGATGAAGCAGTTCAATGATACGTGGCAGGTCTACCGCATGCTGATCGACAGTGCTGAGATAGCCAAGGAGAGCGTTTTCACCCGCGATTACCTGAAGGGCGGAAACACAATAGACGCCGTGAACCCCAATAGGAGGATCGACTATGTGTTTGCATCCCACGACCTCATGATCTGCCCTGAAGTGGGGGCGGCACGTGTTCCTCACACCATGGCATCGGATCACCTGCCATACCTGGTCGACCTGGAAATGCCATGGGCGGGCCAGAAAAAGCAGGACAAGGTGCTTGTCGCTGTACTGAACAACCCGGAATCAGAACAGTGGCTTAACGAGATGCGCTGGACCGACGGCCATGATATTGACGAGATCTTCGACGTAATCGGCAGCATGGGCTATGAATGCGTGGAGGTCGCCCCTGCCAATGCACCTGAGCTGCCATACGCGGCTGCCGTAAGGCCGACAGTGCTGCTCATTCCCAACCTGCGTCGGCTCGACTACCGCACACAGCAGGCAGTCAGGGAGTTTGTGCATTCAGGCGGGCGGGTCTTCGCTACGGGCCAGTCGTCGCTGAAGACTCCCGACGAGCAGCTCAGCGGGGCCTTCGGGTTTGGGCTTGCAGATGTGTTCGGTGTGGAGTTCGCGGGATGGCTGGGCATTACTCCGCTGCACGACGCGATTGCACAGATCGCTGCAGGCGAAGCGATCTGGGCAAACGTGCCCAATCCCCTGGTACTGGAGCCCGAAGACCGTCAAGGCGTACTCGTTAGGGCGCGGCCGGGAGCGCAGGTTCTTGGCGTGTGGTCAGACTCAGAGGGTCTCATCACGCATCCGTCTGTAGTTGGACCAGCCGTAGTGCTCAATGGACGCAGCATCTATGTGGCTTCGGATATGCTGTCGTGGCACGCATTGCAGAACGAATCGGCAAGGGCTTTCCTGGCAAATGCCATAGCATATCTTCTCTCCAAGTAGATCACACGCTGCACCTGCCTGACTGCGTCGGCGCGCGAGGCGGTGCGCGGGGGGCCCTAGTAGCCCAGACGCTCGGTGTCGGCTTTGGCGGTCTTGTTAAATGAGTCGGCGCCAGGCAGGTGGTTGCTGAGCCATGCATGGGGCTTGAGGCCGCGGGCGAGCATCTCCTGTACGATCTGCGCCTCGAGCGTCCACATGAGCAGGGCCGCCGCAATGCCGGAGGTGGGGCATACCTTCACGTCCATTCCCTCTACGTCGAGAACTGCGTCGCCTATGATGCCGCAGTTGTCCAGCACGATGTCAGCTGCCTCGAAAAGGCGCTTGCCGGACGGGTGCGCGCTTTCCAGCGACTTTGAGTATGCAACGCTGGTGAGAGCAATCACGGTGACACCTTGTTGGCGGGCCGCCAGGGCTAGCCCCACAGGAAGGGCATTCTTGCCTGACACCGATCCGATGATCAGCACATCGCCCGGGTGGATATCACTTCGCTCGAGGACGAACTCGGGCAAGCCAGGGATTTCGTCAAGGTAGACGGTGGCCTTGCTCTTTCCCTCGCGCCTGGGGCCAGGGTTATCGACGGCTATGTTGATGGTCACCGGCCGGAGCATCATCAGTCCGCCAACACGTCCGAACATCTCATTCATGAGCATGTGCCCTGTGTCCATCAGATGCACCGC
>DAOPWT010000093.1:0-6936 GCA_035351775.1 Bacillota bacterium
GTTGCCACTGCGCCTGAGTCGAACGAGATCGCGGCGAATGCCGGATCGATCCACCGAAGAAGCGCGAGGGCGACGATGTAGCCTGGGATGATGATATATGTGAGCGGGATACCGCGCGCTATGAAGTAGTAGCCCAGCGATACCAGCGAGGCCACCCCCGAAGCCATAGTGAAAAGGAGCAGGCGCTCGCGAATGCGGCCGGCCGAGGCCTTTTCTACCTCACCGCTGAGCACGCGGGCAGAGGGTTCGGCCAACACGACGAGCATGCCAAGCACAAACCCGACGGGCAACACGATGGCCGGGGCGCCCAGCTTGCCTAGATGAGATCCGAGCGCCCGGCCTAGGGGCATAAAGGCGATGTTGACACCCTGAAGGAATAGCGACAGGCCGACGAAGGTCCACACAATGCCTGTCACCACACGACGGACGAAAGCACGCGGCAGCTTGAGGCAGAACACCTGGAAGACCGTGAACAGCGCTCCCAGAGGTATCAGCGTGCGCGCTACCTCAGTCACCACTTGCCCAAACCCGTGGAACAACGTAATGCGATCCATCACATGAAAACCCCCCACACCATCAGCACCAGTATAGGGCCGAGTGTGGCCAGGCCCACCAGGCCAAACTCGTCGGCTAGAGTCTGTTTTCGCTGAAGCACAGACGCTGTGCCCAGCCCAAGGGCGATGATGCACGGCACAGCCATGGGGCCTGTCGACACGCTACCCGAATCGAGGAAGAGCGGTACCAACTGAGGGCGTGTGAACGACGAGAGCGCGATCACTGCAATGTAAGCCCCGGCGAACAGCCACTTGATAGGGATGTCGAGGAGTATCCTGAGTATTGCGATGGTGACCAGAAGACCCATTCCGCCCGATAGCAGAATCGCCAGGACTTGCGGGTTGATGCCTGAGTCGGGAAACGAACCCACCTGTGCGACCAGGACGTGCACCGACGGATCGGCGATCGTGACGCTGAAGGTGAAGATGAAGGCCGTTGCCACCAGTAGTGCGGTTGATCCGCGCCTGGGCAAGTAGGCGCCGATCATCTCGCCCATTGGCAGCAGGGCTATCCGGGCGCCTCTCAGAAACAGGAACAGACCCGCCGTCGTAAACACGGCCCCGATGAAAAGCTGCGCCAGCATCGCCCATGACAGGCCCAAAAAGGCCGTGCTCAGGACCGCGACGGCCACGGTGAGCGGCGCTACTGCGTTGATTACTTCAGCAATGGCTGCACGAGACTGGCGAGACACCGAGCACTCTCCTTTCTCGTTGTATCTTCGCTCCGCGCGGCCAGAGTCCTCTTAACTATCGGCCTCGATGTCCTGGAGACATGTGAGATTGAGACGCCCGGCGCGCCAAAGAGCCGACAGCTGCTCAAACTCGCCCTGGGCATCCAGCCGGCACTGGCGGCACGCGCGCCGAGGTATGATGACGGCGCCGATCCGCACTGCTCTACCTGAGAAGGCGTGAAGAGCTTCTGACCGGATCGATCGCCATCCGCTGCACGTGTTGCACAGTCGGATCTGCTCGCTTTGTCGCTCCATGATGTTGTCGGTGTCGTAGTAGATGTCGCGGCGACGCTGGAAGAACTGTCCTGCGCCGAATATGGCTTCCAGGTCGGCTTCGCGCCGTGTTGCCCACAGGCCCTGGAGCGCTGTCACCGTTCGGGCGATGGCATCGGTGACAGCCTGGGGCTGGGTGGCGCTGTCGGGCCGCCAGTCGGGCTCACGCACGGCGGAGTAGTCCAGGCCCGCCAGGGCCAGCAGGATCCCTAAGTTCACATAGGGAAGGGCGCCTTCGATCGAGTACCCGCCCTCCAGCACCACAATATCGGGCGCCAGCATCTCGGTGAGACGGGCGTAACCCTGCGCGGTGAAGTTCATGTTGGTGAGCGGGTCAGTGTAGTGATTGTCCTGCCCTGCAGCGTTCACAATTAGATGGGGTTGCCAGTCGTGGAGGATGGGCATAACCAGATGCTCCATTACGTAGAGCATTCCGGGATCGCCCGTGCCCGGCGGCAGGGGGATATTGACCGTGAGGCCATAAGCCGCCGGACCGCCGCGTTCGTCTATGGAGCCTGTGCCGGGGTAGAGAGTGCGCCCGTCCTGATGCAGCGAGATGTGGAGCACTCCTGGGTCGTTGTAGAAGATGTCCTGTGTTCCGTCGGCGTGATGCGCATCGGTATCGACGATCGCTATGCGCTTGTCGGCCCCGTACGCGCTCCGGATATGCTCAACCATGATGGCCTCGTTGTTGATGTTGCAGAAACCTCGCGAGCCGTGCACAATCCGCATGGCGTGGTGGCCGGGCGGGCGGAGCAGGGCGAAGGAGCGATCAGCCCTGCCCTGCAGGACGAGATCGGCGGCTAGCATGGTTCCGCCTGCCGCTATGCGGTGCGACTGCGTGGCGACGCTTTTTACCGTGGGAACGCATACATGCGCTCGCTCTATGTCAGCGTCGGCCGCGATGAGCGGGCGATATTCCTCGATGCCCGAAATGTCCAGGAGGCCCTCTTCGGCGATCTGATCGCGCGTGTAGAGCAGGCGTTCTTCGCGCTCAGGGTGGTCAGGGCTTATCGCCCAGTCGAAAGCAGGGAAGAAAATCAGGCCCACTCTGCATGTTGCAGTGTTCATGCTTCATCAACCCTCCGCGCTTTCGGCCTAACCTGGGCCTTTATGCTGAAGATCCGGCCCACGGTGTAGAAACCGCGCACCACGTTGAAGCTTTCTTCTTCCACAATGGACACGTCGTGGGCGGCGTCCGCGTCCGCTCCCAAACTCCGCGCGGCGCGCTCTGCCCATGTGAGCGCTTCAGCGCGGGCCTGCCGAAGGCCGAAGTCAGGCCTGGACGGAAGCTGGGCTCGATAGCCGGCTTCCGGGATGGTCAGGATGCCCAAAGCGGTGTCGGCGTGCAGGGTGATTGAGGTTGTAGGTCGGCTTGCTGCTGCGCCGATGGCGTTGGCCGCGGCGTGAAACGGCAGCAACTCGAAGGGAAGCCCCATGAGCGCGGCTGCGCGGGGTACGAACACAGGAGCAGGCGCTCCCAGGCCGATCAGTCGGACCGGACGGATGTTGGGCGATGTCAGCATCTCCGAGACTGTGTACACCGGGGCCGACTCAAGACTGGTGTACACAGCTTCAACCTCCGCGGCCAGCTGCGCCGCGAAAGCCGACACGATTCGCTCGGCGGCGGCCATGGGCGAAAGCCCGATGGGCCCCGCGAAGTCGGCCAGGGCGCGGATCGCGCGAGTGCGGCTTCCAATCTGGGCCAAGCCAAGCGCCGCGGCCGCGTCGGTTGGCGTGACTGCATTGCCCCCCAGCGCGGCAGGTGTGCCTGCGCTGCAGGGCCCAATGCGCACTCCAGATTGATCGCAGCGGACTTCGCTGTCGCCGCCGAGCCCAATGGAGCGGGCGAAGAGCGCCGGCACCAGCGTTGCATGGCCTGCTATCACCGCGCCGTGCCTATCGAACACCGGATCGCCGCTGACCAGGACCGATATGTCGGTGGTAGTGCCGCCGATGTCGATCACAGCAGCGTTGACGCCGGGATCTGCTGCAAGCGCCAAAGCGCCCATAGTGCTTGCGGCGGGGCCGGAGAGAATCGACTCGATGGGGCGGTGCATCGACTCAGAAAGGCGCATTGTGCCGCCATCGGCCTTAAGAAGGAAAGCCTGCGCGACGCGATGCTCGCTTAACATGAGCTGTTCCAGCATCTTAACGAACTCACTCTGCCGCCGTTGGATCCTTGCGTTGAGGTAGGCCGTGGCCAGCCGGCGGGGGAAGTTGGCGCGTCCGCTCATCCGGTGCCCCAGCGTGATCGATGCAAACTGGGGATATCCCTCCAACGCCGCCTGCTCGATCTGCAGCTCATGCGCGGGGTTTCGGTGCGAGAACTTGCCCGCGACGGCCAGCGCGACGATGCCCGAGTCGGCGGCTGATTTGAGCGCATCACGGACCGATTCCACATCGAGCGGCGCGGTTTCACGTCCGCGGTGGTCGATGGCGCCGCCCGCCTGCCAAGCAGAGAACCCGAGTCCCAGGTCTTCAATGCGCATGCCGGGACCCGGGACGGCCAGGGCCAGGGTGGGATCGCCGCGCCCTTCTACTATCGCGTTCGTTGACAGAGTGGTGCTGAGGTGTAGCTCAAGTGGGCTACTGACATGGCCTGCCGAACGAAGCGCTTCAGCAAAGGCGGCAGCGGTGCTGTGGATGAGCGAGCCTGGGTCAGTGCGAACTTTGGCTATGCCCACGACTTCGCCATCGATGATCAGCGCAGCATCGGTGTTGGTTCCGCCTACGTCAATGCCGAGAACAGGTAAGCTCGTCAAGGTAATCACTCCTCGGGCGTCCGTGTCTGGATTCACTACAGGATGGATGAAATCCTCTTGCTGTGGTTGAAGGTGAAACCGACCGCGGCGACTACCATACAACTTAGGAGCATCCACATCATCACGAATGGGGAGATACAAAGTGACCTCAGGCGATCCTTGCGATCATGCATGTTCAGTGCAGGCGCAGGTTATGTTGTCTCATTCAGCATTGCCGGAAGGCGAACCCGGGAAGCTGTGGGCAGTGATAAAGCTCTCGAGCGGCCCAGAGCAACAGGGCTCTGCGGGACGGCTGCCGCTTAACGTAGGGGTGGTTCTCGATCGAAGCGGTTCCATGAGTGGGCGTCCCCTCGATTATGTCAAGCGGGCCGCCAAGTTCCTGATAGAGCAGGTCGGCGCGACCGACGTTCTCTCTCTCACAGTATTCGATAGTCAAGTTGACGTGGTCTTCCCATCGCAGCACGTGACCAACAAGGACGTGCTTAAGCAGGCCGTCGATTCGATCAATACGGGAGGATCAACCAACCTTTCAGGCGGGCTGCTTCGGGGCTATGAAGAGGCTCTGAGAGAGTGCCGGTCGGATCAGGTCAACCGGGTGCTCCTTCTCACTGACGGTATGGCGAATTCGGGAATAGTGGATCCCGACATGCTGGCGGGCAAGGCCGGCGCAATGCTGCGGAAGGGGGTGTCGCTCTCCACTGTTGGAGTGGGCCTACACTTCAACGAAGACCTGCTGATTCAGCTAGCGGAGGCGGGAAAAGGATCCTACTACTACGTCCGCGAGCCTGACGAGATTCCCAGCGTATTCGCGTCTGAGCTGCAGGGGCTGCTTTCAGTAGTTGCACAGGGGATCAACCTAGAGATGCATGGTCTGTCAGGATGCCGCGCTGCCGCCGTCCTCGGCTATGAACCGATGTTTGACGACACAGGCATGTCGTTTACACTGCCCGACATGTTCCACGATGAGCAGAAGTTACTGGCAGTGGAGATCGACCATCCCGCTCTGCCTGCAGGCGAACACGAGATCATCAGGATGAAACTGTCATATGCAGACGCCGCCCACGACTTGGATTCGGTGTCGCTCGAGGTAACGGCCAAGCTAGCTGTGTGCTCCGCAGGCGACCAGCCAAAGGAGCCTATCTTCGAGGTCATGAAGATCGTTGAGCTTGCCAGGACCGCAATTGCAAAAGACCGGAGCGTCGAAGCTATAGATCGCGGCGACTTCGAATCTGGCCGCAAGGCGCTGGAGGAGCGTCTGACGGCGCTCAAGGAATTGCAGGAGGCTCACGGGCAGGTCGACGCCGACCTTCAGGAGGAGATCGGAAACCTAGAGCGCATGTCGGTGAAGGATCCAGGTCTGTTCTGCTCGTGTTTCGACTCGGGAAGCCGCAAAGAACTCAGGTATCAGAGCTACCAAAGGAGGCACAGTCGCCCGACGAATCGCCCTGAAAAGTAGCGCGCATACGCTATTCTGCGGCGAATAGCCCGGCGATGGCATCTTGTAGCCGGCTCGGGCCATCGATGAGGATCAGCCTAAGGCCATACTTCTGCGCTGCCGCGCTGAAGTAGTCGTCTGTGCTTGCGCCGCGGGTCGCGATGAAGTAGTGAACCCCGCTCATACTGGCATCGAGAAGACGTCGAGTGATGGGGTCCATCTCGGCTTGGCCTCCAAGGTGTATTCCTATGATGGCCAGGCCCGAGGCACGCATCTTGCCCAGTATATCCTCTATCCGGCGCTGTTCGGTACGCGCGGTAAGCCAGGCGGCTTTCATCCCGTCCTCATCGGCTCGGAAGACGATCATGACGGTACTGCTGGACTTGATGTCGCAGCAGATAGCCGCGGGAGCGGCGCTGCTTCTGAGGCCCAAGGCGTCAACTGCCTGCTTGGCGAGGGCCATGTCGCCGCTTTGGCCGGCCGTGGTGATGAAGATGGGAGCCTTTGGGATAGGGGCCGATGCGGCGTGTACGCGTGCCGACGCCGACAGAGTGGCCGCAATGATCGCTATGGCAAGGAACGGGTGAAACAGGTATCGGCGCACTTTGTTCCGTACCCCCTAGGTGTATAGTTAGCTTGCAGCCTCTGTGTTCCACAGGGGGCCGGATGATTCCTTCAAGGCTTGGCGTCCGCCGGCTTGACCTCTATCAAGTAGCTGCGGGGTGGATCGGAGGTGCTCGGGTCAGGATCGGCGAAGAACTCCGCTGTGACGGCTATGGCAACGATGAAGGAACCGGCCACGAGGATCCAGCCTCCGATCACTCTAAGCAGGGCAAGCGTTGTTTTGCTGCATGTAAGCGCCACCTGAGCATCCCCCAATCACGTTGGCCATTTTGAGGGCCTGTATGTACCTCATACGCCAGCTTGCCGAGAAATGTGTCGGTCTTGACATCATGGGGTTGGCTGAGGCGACTACATCGCGTCTGGGCTGTTGGCCTGTGTGATGTGATCTGGAGGCCCCGAACCGCGGCGGATGACGCCCAGTGCCATGAGAGTGCCGCCCAGAGCCAGGTTAAGGTAGTAGGTGATGACGCGCCAAACGGTTACGAACAGCCCCAGCACTGCCCGGGGAACAATCGTGCTGAATAGCGCGGCGAAACCCAGTTCAGCAGCGCCGC
>DAOPWT010000094.1:0-6838 GCA_035351775.1 Bacillota bacterium
GGCGCAAGGAACTTCAGGATGTAGTTGAGAAAGTGATCGTCAGTACCGAGGTAGATGTAGGAGTCTACGCACAAGATAGCTCTATCCAGATGCGCGTCAGCTGAGTTGGTCAATGCCGACCCTCTCAATCCGCCCGATGGGGCCCAATTCGCCACTGATTTCGCCTTTTCCGTTCCTAATCCTTCTTGCGATGGCGGGGGTAGCCATACAGGACATAGCTGGGGTTGATAGGCGGGGCCCCCGAACGGCGCGTTATAGAAGTCGGCTCGGAGAACGGGAGGATTGTCAGCTGCTACCTCGAAGAAGCATAGTTAACGCGCAACCACAGACCGATCTCAGATGACGCCCGCTGAGCAGATTGCGCAGTACTAGGAGGTTAATGAATGGACGAATTCAGATTGCCGGACAAGTTTGTGAGATGGGCCTACGACGGTCGCGCCGAGCTGGTACGAAGGCAAGCTCAGGGCGATCAAGTCAGTCGAGACGAGGTTTTCCTAGGATTCACACGACATACTCCTACGTTCATATCCAACGGCAGCGCTGGCCTCAACGGTTCGATCAAAGGTGTAGGGTTCATACCCAAGGCTGAGTACCTGGACGAAGTCCTTGATGCCTATCTCGAACACATCGAAGGCGGTTGGCGCGATGGGTACAGCGAAGAGGGGTTGCAGCTACTCACCAAGTACATGTGGGGCGAGGGATGTAAGGATCGGATCGATTTCTCGATTTTGGGCTCGATTGAGCTGGCGCTCAAGCATTCCTGGACCAACTATCTCGAAAACCCGGAAGTGACGCTGGTGTACTATCAGCCACCCGCCATCACTTATGAGGTCCGCGGGAAGATGGAGATACACAGAGACGGCAAGTATCACAAATTCATCAACGCGCAGCACGATGTGTACCACAAACCCAACACTGATCTGTGGCAGAAGAGGCCGGTCTATGTGATTCACATAGAAGAGATATTCGACAACAGCGTTGGCCCCAATGCTTTTGGGACGAAGATCCTGTAGACGCAAGCCCCGGGATTTGGACGCAAGGAGGTAATGTACATGGAAAAGCCGCTTAGGAGTGTGGTAATCGCTATCCTCTGTGTTGGCCTTCTTATGGTTCCTGTTGGCGCCGGAGTAGCGGGGGCAGCCAAGGCCGCCGGCAACCTCAACCTTGGCGTGGTAGCAGACGTTAAGAACCTCAACCCATACATGGGCTATGGAAGCTCTGAGACGTTCGTCATCGGATGGGTGTACGACACCCTTCTTGGCTGGGACTCCAACGAAGGCTTGGTTCCGGGCTTGGCCGACAGCTGGGAGATCAAAGACGGTGGGACTTCAGTCGAGTTCAAGTTGAACCCGAACGCGAAGTGGCATGACGGCAAACCCGTCACTGCTGAAGACGTGGAGTTCAGCTTCAACTTCATCCGCGAGAAGCGGTTCCCAAGCTTCATGGCGATCATAGGGAATCTCGCAGGGGCAAAGGCGATCGACAAACACACAGTGCGTGTGACATTCCGCAGTCCATCGTCGAACGCGGTCCGCTTCATTGCCACCGCTCCGTCTATCTTGCCTAAGCACATCTGGAGCAAGATCGACGACCCGAGAAACTACCCCAATCTCGATAACCCGATAGGGAGCGGGCCGTGTGCGGTTGCCGAAAGGCGCGACGGTCAGTTCATTACGCTGAAGAACCTGGGCAACCATTATCGGTCTAGCCTCAATGTTGAAACCATCACCCTCCGAGTTCTCCGCGATGAGACCATGGGGATAATGGCCCTCCGCAGGGGCGATCTTGATGCGCTTCTCTGGAGTGTCGATCCGGCAGTGGCCGAGGAGATCGACAGGAATCCCAAGGGTTACCCGAACGTCAAAGTGGCTATGGCGCCCAGCACCTCCGTGAGGACGCTGATGTTCAACTTGAGGCGTGCGCCATGGAATGACGTAGCACTGCGCAAGGCGGTGTCGCTCGCCATCAATCAGAAGGAGCTCATCGACCAGGTGCTGCTGGGCTATGGCAGTGAGCAAGGCCCTGGGCTCGTGGTTCCAAGCGATCTGCACTACAACAAGTCTCTTGGTCCCGTGCCTCGCGATGTTGCGAAGGCGAAAGCCATCCTTGATCAGGCCGGATATGTCGACAAGAATCGCGATGGCATCAGGGAGGACAAGAACGGCAAGCCTATGAAGCTTGAGATACTCACGGGCAATCTGCCAACCAGCATAAACCTGGCAGAATTGCTCGTATACCAGATAAAGCAGATAGGAATCGATGCGTATTTCACTCCGCTCACTGCAGAATCGCTCAGGAATAAGGAGCAGGCTGCGGATTTCGACGCTGCAGTGTCGAGTGTGAGCTTCTCCGTGCCTGACATGATGTTCTACTACGCACATACTTCCCGCGGCGTCATCAATGAAGGGCGTGTCGCGGGGTTCAACTACGGTGGTTACTCCAGCCCTGAATACGATAAGCTTGCAGACGCCATGTTGGTCGAGATGAATGACCAGGCGAGGATCAAGCTTCTTCGCGATATGCAGGCTAGGTTGGCTGAGGCCTATTACCACGTTCCCTTATTCAGCAGCAACGTGCTCATGCTCTACAGGGACGACCGTTTCGCGGGGTGGACCGTAGAGCCCGATAGCTGCATCAATAACTCGACGACCTACTCCAACCTGGTCTACAAGGGAGGCAAGTAATAGTGTCGGGCGCTTATTGGGCAAGGAGGCTGCTCCAGACCGCGCTGATCCTCTTTATAGTAGTGACGCTCAACTTCTTCCTTCCGCGGCTCACTCCGGGGACTCCTGCGGGGCACCTCTATAACGATCCGCGGCTTTCGCCAGAGGCCAAGCAGGAGATACTGGCGCAGTTTGGCCTCGACAAGCCGCTTCATGTACAGTATGCAGTATACCTCGGGAACCTGCTCCGAGGAGAGCTCGGGACCTCCTTTTCCTACAGGCGCCCTGTGAGCGAGATTATACTCTCGCGCATACCGTGGACACTGGTACTCACTCTGTCATCGTTCCTGGTGTCGGTGGCGCTGGGGGTTGCCCTCGGCGCCGCCGCAGCATGGAAGAGGGGAGGGCATCTTGATACGATCTTGCTTTCTGCTTCGATCGTGGTGTCAGCCCTCCCGTCTTTCTGGATTGCCATGATACTCACACTGATACTGGCCTTCTACTGGCCGGTCTTTCCGGCCTACGGCATGGTCAGCCCGCACGTACCGGTGGGATGGAACTGGGCATTCATCGGAAGCGTGGCGAGGCACGCATTTCTGCCGGTGCTGTCGATGTGCATAGGCGGGATTGTGGGCTATGGGATCCTGGTGCGCAACTCCATGGTAGAGATATCCGGCGAGGACTTCGTCCGGACCGCGCGGGCGAAGGGCCTATCTGAGAACGCGGCTCTTTACAGACATGCTCTCCGCAACGCAATGCTTCCGCTTGTGACCCGGATAGGCATGAGTCTGTCTGGACTTGTGGGCGGAGCGACAGTGATCGAGACCATATTCTCGTGGGAAGGGATGGGCCTGTTGATCGTGGAGGCCTCCCGGTCTTTGGACTATCCTTTGATGCAGGGGACGATGTTGATAATGGCTGTCATTACAATCCTGGCCAACCTGTGCGCGGACCTTGCCTACGCTCGGCTGGACCCACGGGTTAAGCTGAAGTAGGGGGGATACGAAATGCGTGAGATTGCCGGTCGACTATGGAGACACCCCCGCGGACGGGTTGGAATAATGATAACGGCTGCGGTCATCATCATCGCCATTGCAGCGCCGTGGATCGCGCCGTACGATCCGTACGACATTGGCCAGAGAGGGCCCAGACGACTGCCTCCGGGACCAGGGCATCCTCTGGGTACTGACGCTCAGGGCAAAGACATCCTGAGCAAGCTGATATATGGAGCCCGGGTCTCGCTGATCGTCGGTATTACCACTGGGGTGTGCGTCACTGTGTTGGGAGCGTTACTCGGCATCTTAGCAGGCTACTTGGGTGGGCTGGCCGATACCCTCATAATGAGAATCTGCGACATCCTCTTTGTAGTGCCGGGGTTGCCGCTCATGATACTCCTGGCGAACTACATGGGCACCAAGTTCTACATGATAATTGTGATCTTCACCATGCTCGGCTGGGCGGGCGTCGCTCGGATGATACGGTCGCAGGTGCTCTCGCTCAAGTCGCGCGACTTCGTGCTTGCGTCGCGAAGCGTCGGGGCCAGGCCCGGGCACATCATGCGCGAACACATACTGGTATCAGTCTCGCCTCTCCTCATCGTAAACGGGGTGCTTTCGGCTGCCGGCGTGATGGTGGCAGAGGCCGGGCTGAGCTTCCTCGGCTTCGGAGACCCAACTGCAGTCAGCTGGGGAAAGATGCTCTATGAGGCGCAGTCAGGCCACGCGCTGCTATTTGGCGCTTGGTGGTGGGTCATTCCCCCGGGGCTTGCCATATTCATAACCGTCTTCGGCTTCATGATGTTCGGGTACGCTCTGGAGGAAGTCCTGAACCCCCATATCCCCAGGCAGTCTGCCTACTCCAAGCTGCGAAAGGGAATGGCCAGGTACGCAGGGATTGGCAAACAGGCAGGCATCGGGAGGCCGGGGGGAGGCGAGAGCGTTGGATGAGCCTACACTCGTCGTAGAAGATCTTGTAACGTGGTATCTGACTGAACGCGGCCCGATCCATGCGGTAGACGGCGTATCATTGGCAGTGCAGCGCGGTGAGACGCTGGCCCTGGTAGGCGAGTCGGGTTGCGGTAAGAGCGCGACAGCTCTTTCCATAATGAGATTGATCCCGTCTCCGCCGGGCCTCATAATGTCCGGCCGCGTGCTTCTGGAGGGAAGGAACCTTCTCGATCTTCCGGAGCCCGACATGTGCAAGGTGCGGGGCGGCGACGTCTCCATGATATTCCAAGAACCCATGACATCCCTCAACCCGGTGTATACGGTGGGTTTCCAAGTGGCGGAGGCCATCCTCGTTCACCATAAGGTCTCGGAGCGCGAGGCAGACAAGAGAGCTGTGGAACTGCTGGACAGGGTGGGCATTGCATCCCCTGCTCGGAGGGCAAAGGACTTCCCGCACCAGATGAGCGGCGGGATGAGACAGCGGGTAATGATCGCCATGGCTCTTGCGGCCAACCCTAAGGTCCTGATCGCGGACGAGCCCACCACCGCCCTGGATGTGACGATTCAGTCGCAAATACTCGACCTAATCCGTCAGCTGCAGCAGGAGCTGAACATGGGAGTGCTCCTCATCACCCATGATTTTGGGATAGTGGCGGAGGTTGCCGACAGGGTCGCGGTGATGTACGCAGGGCAGATAGTCGAGGAAGGTTCGACCGGTGCGCTGCTGGAATGCCCAACGCACCCATACACGCGCGGGCTTATTTCGTCCGTGCCGAAAATGGACGATCCTACGGGAACGATGCTCTACTCGATTGAAGGAGCGTCGCCTAACCTGCTGGATCCGCCGACCGGATGCCGGTTCGCTCCCAGATGCGGCGAGGCGCGCCCGGAGTGCCGTGAATGCCGGCCTGAACTGGAGAGCACTGGAGACGGGCGCAGGGTAAGATGTCCGGGCGGAGGTGGCAGGATATGAAGGACGCTTTGCTTGAAGTGAGGGACCTGAAGAAGCACTACCCGGTTACCGGAGGCCTGTTCCGGCGGACTGTGGGGACTGTGCGGGCGGTGGACGGAATCTCTTTCGATGTTGAAAAAGGCTCTACCTTCGGGCTTGCAGGCGAGAGCGGTTGCGGAAAGTCCACGGCGGCCCGGGCCGTACTGCGTCTGGAAGAGCCCACTTCGGGCAGTATCAGGTTCAACGGCGAGGACTTCTCCGCTAAAGGACCTGAAGAACTGCGCCTGGCCCGCACGGACATGCAGATGATATTCCAAGACCCATATTCATCGCTCAATCCGCGTCACACAGTCGCCAAGATCATCTCGGAACCTCTCAGGGTGCATAACATCGGAACCCACGCAGAGCAGAAGGAACGAGTCAGGCATCTACTTGATGTCGTGGGACTGCCCACGGATGCCGCCGAGAGATACCCGTACGAGTTCAGCGGCGGGCAGCGTCAGAGGGTCGGGATCGCGAGGGCGCTGGCAATGCGCCCCAAGCTGATCATAGCCGATGAGCCGGTGTCATCGCTTGATGTGTCGATCCGGGCCCAGATACTCAACTTGCTTCGCAAACTGCAGGACCAGTTCGGCCTGACCTACATATTCATCGCCCATGACCTGGCGTTAGTCAAGAACATGTCGCCGCAGATCGGCATCATGTACCTGGGGCACCTAGTTGAGACAGGGCCGTCCGGACAGGTGTTTGGCAGCCCGGCACACCCCTATACCCAGGCGCTCATAGCTGCTGTGCCCGGAGCGGGCATATGGAGACGCGACAAAGACCGCGCCACCGCGAAACCGGCAGCGCCGCTCACAGGAGACGTCCCGAGCCCGCTTGCTCCGCCCCCAGGCTGCCCATTCCATCCACGTTGCCCCAGGGCCAGGCCCGATTGCATGGAACCTGGTCGCCCGCCACGCGAGGTGGAAGTGGCGCCAGGGCATAAAGTTGCGTGCAATCACCCGGTGGAGTGAGCGGGGTTAGCCCCACACGGTTCGTTTGGAGCGAAGTGACGGAGGTGTAGCGCTGGCTCCTGAGTTCGTCTGCGAGACTGGAGGAACTGGTATGGGTAGAGATCCATGCCTCGTGGCCGTTCATCGCGGTGGACTGCTCGATCTGTCCCACCATCGCCTGCTCGTCAGATGGGCCGCGGACTGCGCGGAACACGTCCTGCCATTGTTCACGGCCAGGTACCCAGAGGATGATCGGCCTCGCCGAGCAATAGAGACGGCGCG
>DAOPWT010000095.1:0-2874 GCA_035351775.1 Bacillota bacterium
ATCCTGAACTTCGCGCCGGTGACTCTGAACGTGCCCGAAAACGTGAGAGTGCATTCGGCCGATCTTACACTGGAGCTACAGAGCCTGGCCTATTACGCAGAGTGATCGGGTGTACGTGCAAAGGGGGTCCACAAGTTGTCGTCGCGCAAGTTACAGGCGATCATCCTAGTAGTGCTGGTACTAGTGGTCGCAGGCGTCGTATCAGCGTCTATGCAGCAAGAGAAGTCGGAATACTGCGGTTCCTGTCACACAATGAAACCATACTACGAGTCATGGAAGAAGTCGGGCCACGCTGAAGTGGAGTGCGCAGAATGCCACAGCGAGCGGGGCGTGGGCGGCTGGATCCAGCTCCGACGCGACCTGGGCCGCATGGCCCGAGTGGAGAAATCGGGTGCCCAGCCTGATCTCGACATAGAGATCACCGATGAGTTCTGCCTCAGGTGCCACACCAAGGCGAATAACATCAAGGAAGGCGAATCCCTGATCATACCGCACGGGCTGCACGATGCGACCGGGCTTGACTGCGCGTCATGCCACGGCGGCGCAGTTCACGGCGAAGCCGGCGAAGGCCCTGCCCGGATGAGTCACGACACCTGCATTGCCTGCCATGAAGGCATCATCTCTGACGAAGAGTCGTGCATGAAGTGTCATAAGGGCGTTGACCTGGCTGAAACCGCCAACATGATCATACCCCACGACACGCACAGCTTCATGTCGTGCGGATCATGCCATGGGCCGCAGGCGCCGCCCGAGGCCCGCCAGGCTTTCGACATGGGCCACGACCAGTGCGTGCAGTGCCACGAAGACATAATCAGCGATCCCGATTCCTGCACCACATGTCACAAGGCGCCGGATGTGACGGAGACCGCTGCGCTCAAGATCCCCCATGGAATGCATGTGTCCATTCCTTGCAGCCAGTGCCACGGGCCGCAACTGCCGCCCGAGGCCAAGGCGGCCCATGTGATGACCCACGATACCTGCCTGCCGTGCCACGAGGAAGAGATAAGCGATCCCGAAGAGTGCAGCACGTGCCACAAGACCCCTGAGGTCGCCGAGACTGCGCTCCTTAAGATTCCGCATGACATACATTCAGGCATCGAGTGCGGGGTATGCCATGGCCCACAGACGCCGGCCTCAGCCAAAAAGGCCTGGCAGATAGGCCACAACACGTGCATCGCATGTCATGAAGACGAGATAAAGGATCCTGCGGCATGCGCCACATGCCACAAGACGCCTAAAGTGACCCAGACCAAGACACTCAAGATACCCCACGCTGCACATGCAGGCGTGTCCTGCGGCACATGCCACGGCCCCCAGGCCCCGGCGTCGGCCAAGAAAGCGTGGGTCATCAGCCATGATACATGCATCGCCTGCCATACCAAGTGGATCAGCAGCGTCGATAAGTGTGAGAAGTGCCACAAGACGCCCAACATCAACGAAACCGCAGATATCCGCATACCACACGCGCTCCACGCCGATATGGTCTCATGTGGATTCTGCCACGGCCCCGAGGCCCCGCCGGCCGCCAAAGCCGCGTTCCAAATGGGCCACGACCAGTGCTCAGACTGCCACGATACTGATGACTACGACACCTGCGAGACGTGTCATAAGTGGGAGTAGCAGGGGCGGGCGCGGGCGATAGCTTTGCAGAAACCGCGTAATGTCGAGATCCGGAGGGCCCGTTCCGGCGGGCCACTCCGGATCTTGCTTCGAACCTGATTGTCAGGACCTGCATCCGCTATATTCCGAGATAAGCTCGTTGCACCTCGGGATTGCACCTTAGTTCCTCACAGGTTCCGGCAAGCGATATTCGCCCGGTTTCGAGAACATACCCTCTCGACATGGCCGATAGGGATTTCCTTGCGTTCTGTTCGACGAGCAGTATGCTGACTCCGCGCCGGTTCAGCTCTGTGAGGGTGCTGAACGCTTTGTCGACGAATATCGGCATCAGCCCTGTAGATACCTCGTCTACCAGGAGAAGCCGGGGACTGGACATCAGAGCGCGGCCGATGGCGAGCATCTGTTGCTCGCCTCCACTGAGCGTCTTCGACACTTGATGTTTCCGTTCGTCCAGGATAGGAAAGAGAGAATACACTTCCCCCATCGACTTGTGCGTTTCCCGTGTATCTGTGCGAGAGTATGCTCCGATCAGTAGGTTCTCCTCTACTGTTAGGTCAGGGAAGACCCTGCGCCCTTCCGGAACCATGGCCAGGCCGCGCTTGGACCGCTCCCATGCAGGCAAGCGCCCGATGTCTTCACCGCCTAGAAGGATTGTTCCGCTGAACTCCCTGTGCAGTCCCATCAGGGTGCGAAGTAGCGTGGTCTTGCCGGCTCCGTTGGCGCCTATGATGGCGACGCTCTCACCTTCGTCGATACTGAACGAGATCCCGTGTATGACGCTGATGTCTCCAAACCGTGCTGTAAGGTCCGTCACAACCAGCATTCTCACGCCTCCTTCCCCAGATACGCTTCAATCACTTTCGGGTCTGCCGCTATGTCCGACGGCGGCCCCTGGGCGATCTTCGTACCGAAATCGAGGACTGCGACTTCATCGCAGAGGTTCATGATGACTCCCATATTGTGTTCTACCATGATCACGGTGACATTGGTCTTTCTGACCTTGTGTATCAGTTCCATGAGATTCTCCGTCTCGCTGTAGGTAAGGCCTGCGCACGGCTCGTCGAGCAAGAGGAGTTCTGGATCGAGCGCCAATGCTCTGGCCACTTCCATGCGGCGTTGCCCAGCTATGGGAAGCTTACCTGCGATAGTGCTGTAGTGTTCTGCAAGGCCCACCAAGTCTAGGAGTGCCATCGACTTGTCGCGGATCTCGCGCGTCCCATACCCTCCAACTAGGTGAGATACTCTTCCGTAGAC
>DAOPWT010000095.1:2974-6811 GCA_035351775.1 Bacillota bacterium
ATGAAGGTCATGAAATGCGCGTACAGCGAACCTGCGACGCCAGCGTAAGCTGTTCCTATGGCGAAGGCCGCGATCTTGAACCGAGCGCTGGGTATGCCAAGTGACTCCGCTGCCTCTTCGTTCTGCCCCACTGCTCGAAGAGCCAAGCCCAGCCAAGATCTGACTAATCGCCGGTCAAACCATATTCCCAGCAATACGCAGACGACCACAACTACCAGGTATTCAGGTTTTGTGAGGGCGTGGCCCAATACCGATGGGTATTCAATGCCCCCTACTCCCAATGCTCCGCCGAAGAACTGCGTGTACTGAAATACCGAGACTACTACGAAGTTGATGCCGATTGTCGTGATTGCCAGGGAATCGTCGTGCAAGCGTGTACTTATCGCGCCCAGGATGGCTCCGATTGCCGCTGTGACTATCGCAGCAGCCGGAAGCGCGAGCCAGAAAGACACACCTGCCTTGACAGACAGAAGTGCGGAGGTGTACGCGCCAATTCCGAAGAATGCAGCGTGCCCCAGCGAGACCTGACCTGTGTAGCCTGTGATGATATTGAGACCCATGGCCAGCATCATGAAGATTCCGACTGTGATTGCTATCGTGACTTGATATAGCCCCATGCCCGCTCACCTCCGTCCGAACAGGCCGTGAGGCCTGAACAGCAGAACCAATATGAGGGCGATGAAGGCGATGGAGTCGCGTGGAAGTATGAGTCCTGCGGGCGATATGACTAGGAATGTCTCCACAAGACCCAGAATGAGGGACGCTACCACAGTACCCCAGACATTGCCCAGACCGCCGAGCACTGCGATGGCCATCGCCTTGTACGCGGGTACGCTTCCCATGGTTGGGTACACAGAGTTGTAGTAGAACCCTACTAGCGCGCCAGCTGCCCCCGCAACCGCTGAGCCGAGGAGGAAGTTGGTCCCGACGGCGCGATCGATGTTGACACCGAATGCCGACGCGGTCTCAAAGTCCTGTTCGGTGGCTCTCCATGCCAGGCCAAGGCGGGTTCGGTGGATGATGAACCATGCAGCGATCAGTAACATTACCGAGGCAATCAGGACCACTAGCTGATTGCCGGTCATGTGAGATGTCTCGAATTGGTCAAGCCCGAATGGCGCTCGCACGGGAAGGGGGAGAACGTAGGGACCCGCCACTAGTCGAAAGAGGTCTTCCATGAGCGTAAACATGCCAATGGACGCAATCAGGGATACGACCTTCGATTCGGCTAGGAGCGGCCTGTAAAGCCATTTCTGCATAAGCAGGCCTACCAATCCGCATCCGAGCATGGCCGCTGCGGTCACGAAGGCGAGATTTGGACTGACGCGCGATGCCAAGACTGCCAAGTATCCCCCAAGCGCAAAGATGCCGGCATGCGATATGTGGAGTATCCTCAAAACGCCGTAGACCATGGTAAGGCCCAGCGTGATCAGGGCATAGATCATCCCCATGGTTGTGCCGTTCGCCAGCTGCTGCCAGAGCAATTGTGATCACTCCTTACTGGAAGCGAGTTGGACAGGGCTGGCAGCGCCTCACGTGTGGCCGCTCGCCGGCTGTGAGACGCCGCCAATGGTCGGATCTTTACTTGTCTGGTGGTGTGATGATGGCAGGGTCGCTGACCTCGCCATAGTAGCGGAATTGCCCATCTTTGACGACTTGGGCCTGTATGGGCTTGGTGCATTCACCCAGTGCGTTGAACCCGCTGATTGTACCGGTTGCGCCGTCGAAGTTCCGAGTCGAGGCGATCGCATCACGTATTGCCTTAGGATCGGTTGACTTGGCCCGCCGTAGGGCGTCGGCTATGACCAGGAAGGCGTCGTAGTTCGACGCTCCTACCATGTCCGGCTCCATCTTGTAAAGCTTTCTGTACCCGTCGATAAAGGCCCTCGCTGCTGGGCGTGCGTCATCTCTGTTCAGGTTTGTAACGATGATCACACCCTCGGATGCTTTGCCCGCAATTTCGATGAACTTCGGAGAATCGAAGCCTTCTTCGCCAAGGATCTGGGACTTGAGACCCATATCCTTGGCCTGCTTACAGAACTGGGCCGCTTCGTTGTAGTATCCGCTGGTGAACACGACATCCGGATTGAGCTGACGGAGTCGAGCTAGATAGGGGGTGAAGTCCATCTCGCCAAGGGGATAGAGAGTCTCCCACACAATCTTGATCCCAAGCTGAGCCGCTCTTGCACGAAAACCTTCAGCAAGGGCACGGCCGAAGTCGTTATCCATCGTCATCTGGCAGGCGGTTTTGGCCTTCAAGAACTTGCCCGCTACATCGCCCGCTGCTGCGCCCTCTATTGGTCCCAGCATCCCCACGCGGAACACGAAATCGCCCGCCCTGGTGATATCGGGGTGGACCGCAAACCCCGCTACCATAGGGAGCCTTGCCTGCTGGTATATGGGAGCCACAGCTCTCATCGGGGCGCTATAAGAACCGCCGACGACTGCCGCGACTTTGTCCTGTTCAATCAGCTTGGCTGCTACCGCGACAGCTTCTTTTGCATCAGCTCGGTCATCGTAGATCACGAGCTGTATCGGGCGACCGTTGATGCCGCCAGCGTCGTTGATCTGCCTGACAGCAAGCTCTACAGACTGCCGGACACTGAGCCCGTCGGCAGCGGCGAACCCGGTGAGAGGCGCATGCAACCCGATCTTGATGGGATCTGCACCGATAACGGACACGGCCAGAGAACACACGACCAGACCAGTGAATGCGATCAAGAGCCACCTGAATGGATTTCGCATCGTTGGGCACCTCCAAATCTGCCTTGTAGTCGATCCGCTTTCGCCATGATGCAGACGCATTGCCTAGATGAGCGGCAAGACACTTCCCGTAGCTAGCCCATCAGATGCACCTCCTCGCGGCACAGATCACGCCCGTGTTGAGCGGCGGGTCTGGGGGCGGGCAGAGGCGTTGGGCCCGAGCTGCAGAATCAGAACCCCCACGACTACTGCAACCGCGCCAACTATCTGCGGCGCCTCCATTCTCTCCCCAAGAATCGCGTATGCGAGGATCGCTGTGGCAGCAGGCTCAGCCATACAAACGATGCTGGCATGACTGGCCTCGACATGGCTGAGCGCCTTGACGTAGAGCGCGTATGCGCCAAGCGTAGGGCCCAGAGCTAGGGCAACAATCAACCACCATGCCTGATCGGGCAAACCCCAGAGCTGGCCAAGGCGAGACGATGAGAACAGGGCAAGGAACAGGCTCCCGAAAGCCAGGGCGTAGAGCACAGTGGTCGATGATCTGTATTTTGACAGCGAGTGCTTGCTTAGGATGGTATAGGATCCGTAGGTGATGGCAGCAGCGATTCCCGTGGCGATTCCCGCGGGATTCGCGACGAGGCGCTTTGGATCGTAACCGCCGGCCACGAGGAAGCAACCAAGGAGCGTGACGACGAGTGAAAGCCCCTTTGCCGGCGTGAAGCGTTCTTTGAAGCGGAGAGAGGCTACAATGGCGACGAAAATCGGAGATGTGTACAACAGGATTACGGCTGTTGTCGCGGAGGTTCGGGCAATTGCTTCGAAGTACGATAGATAGTTGAGGGCGACGCCGACGAGCCCGAACGCGATGAAGAAGGGCACGTCCTTTGCGTCTATGTGGAGTGCAGCGCGATTCGTGAATGACAGGATGATCAGGAGCGCGGAAGACGCGATGACTCCCCGCGTGGTCACCAGAACGACCGGGTCTATCTCGTATCTGTAGATGAGCACTGCGAATATACCTAGGGTTCCCCAGATCGTGGCAGCCATCAGGGCCAGAGTGTACCCGAGAAGCGGGCGGCGTTGCGGATCATGCCCAGCGTATTCTGCGTTTCGGCAGAATCGAGACCCGGC
>DAOPWT010000096.1:0-2275 GCA_035351775.1 Bacillota bacterium
CCAAGTACATGACAGGCGACATATTCCGCGGTTACCTGCTAAACGGCATGTTCAATCTGGCGGGCGTAATGACTGGCCAATCCATTCAGCTCCTGGGCATGCTCACCGAGGCAATTCACACGCCTCACGTCCACGACCGATATCTGGCCATAAAGAACGCCAAGTACGTGTTCAGCAACGCCAGGCATCTGGGCGAAGACATCATCTTCAGGCCCGGGGGCATCATCCAGCGACGGGCTGAGCAGGTGCTGGGCGACACTGCCCGGATGCTCGAGCATGTACGCGAGCGTGGCCTGATGGAATCCATGGGTGAAGGCCTCTTCGCAGGAATCGCTCGAACCCCCGACGGCGGACGCGGGCTGGATGGAGTCGTGGCCAGGTCAGACGGATACTGGAATCCATTCGAGGAGGCCATGTTAGAAGAGCTGGGACTTGTGGCCTCCGTCAATCCGAGCAGGAGGTGAGCCCTGTGCCGCAGGTAGATCTGAAGAACGTGAGGCCTTACGGCGACTCTCTTGACGATGGAAGGGTTCAGCTGGGCTTTTCCCTTCCGATTAGGTATGGGCCGGAGGCAAAAGAGGCAGCTCGCCAGCTCGTGATCAAGATGGGCTTTGAGAGCGTGGATGTGGTCAGCGCGCATGACCTCGGAGGGCACTTCACCTACTTCGTGGTATATGGCAAGTGCACTCACTCGATGGACGTGACGTCACTTAGGGCACCGAGGGTCCAGGTGGAGCAGATGGACTTCTTCAAAATCAACGACTTGGTCCGCGACAAGCTGGGCAGGAAGATCACCGTAGTGGCGGCGTGCACCGGTTCGGACGCTCACACGGTGGGCATCGACGCGATAATCAACATGAAGGGGTACGCCGGCGAGTACGGGCTGGAGCGGTATCCGTGGTTTCGCGCCCACAATCTCGGCGCGCAGGTGCCCAACGAGACGCTGGTGGCAAAGGCGATAGATGCCGACGCCGACGCGATCTTGGTGTCACAGGTAGTGACGCAGAAGAATGTTCACATAGCCAACATGACACGCCTAGTGGATTTGTTGGAGGCGGAAGGCATCCGCGACGATGTGATATTGATCGCCGGCGGGCCTCGCATCACCCACGAACTCGCCCTGGAGCTCGGCTACGACGCCGGTTTCGGCCCCGGGACACTGCCGTCGCACGTCGCGGCCTACATCGCTCAGGAGATGATCCGAAAAGAGCACAGAACCAGCCCGGAACTGGGTGAGGAACGATAGATAGGAGGCGGTACAGCACATGACGGAAGATGCCCTCATCAGGGTGAGAATGAGTCAGGCGGACGCCCATTACGGAGGCAACCTGGTGGACGGAGCCAAGATGATGCAGATATTCGGGGATATCGCCACTGAGCTCTTGATCAGGCACGACGGCGACGAGGGGCTGTTCGTGGCATACGACATGGTGGAGTTCCGAGCGCCGGTATTCGCAGGAGACTACATCGAGGCTCGCGGGCGCATCACACGCGCCGGCAACACCTCGCGCGCCATGTCGTTTGAGGCCTTCAAGGTCGTTGAAGCGGGCCGAGACGAGGCCGATCCGTCCCGTGCCTATGCGCTCGAGGAGCCTGTACTGGTCGCCCGAGCAACAGGCACGTGTGTCGTGCCCAAAGACAAGCAGCGAAGGAAGGGAGATTGACGAGTGGACAAGTTGATCATAACAGCCGCTCTGGTCGGCGCTGAGCTTACGCGCGAACAGATGCCGCATCTGCCTATCTCGCCTACGGAGATAGCCGAGGCGGCAGCGGCGGCCAGGGAAGCAGGAGCGTCCATCGTTCATCTGCACGTGAGGGACGCACAGGGCATGCCCACGCAGGATGTTGCCGTGTTCCGCGAGGTCATATCGGAGATCAAAAAGCGCACAGACGTCATCTGCCAGATATCTACGGGAGGCGCTGTAGGAACCCCCATAGAGCTTCGTGCCGAACCGCTCTCCCTGAGGCCCGAGATGGCCACACTGACCACGGGCACCGTGAACTTCGGCGACGATGTCTTCATGAACGAGCCCACCTCTATTGAGTTTCTTGCCTCCCGCATGAAGCGCGAGGGCGTAAAGCCGGAAATCGAATGCTTCGACGCCGGACACATATCCAATGCACTGCGCCTGGTCAAAAAGGGACTAGTAGACGAGCCGCTCTACTTCGACTTCGTTATGGGCGTGCCCGGCGGCATACCCGGCACAGTGCCGGACCTGATGCACTGCGTGGCGAGCCTGCCTGCAGGCGCCCGGTGGCAGGTTGCCGGCATCGG
>DAOPWT010000096.1:2375-6808 GCA_035351775.1 Bacillota bacterium
GGCAAAAAGAATGGCAGGGGAGACAGGACTCGAACCCGCAACCCTCGGTTTTGGAGACCGATGCTCTACCAATTGAGCTACTCCCCTGCGCACGCCCGACTATTCGACTACCTCGATTCTACCGTCGCCGCCTCTGGTTGTCAAGCGCAGCCTCAAGGGCTATCATGTAATCGTGGCATCATATAGCCCGGCATTGTATCGATAGGAGGCGCAATCATGTCGGAAACCGTCGTTCCGATTGGAGTATCCAATCGTCACCTTCACGTCGCACAGGACGATCTCGAGGCCCTTTTCGGGAAGGGATACCAACTTACGGTGAAGAAGGACCTAAGCCAGAAGGGTCAGTTTGCAGCAGAGGAGACCGTGACCCTTGTCGGACCCAAGGCAGCCATGGCCAACGTGCGAATCCTGGGTCCATGCCGCAAGCGCACTCAAGTGGAGGTGTCGCGGACCGACTGCTTCCAACTGGGCCTTAATCCGCCGGTCAGGGATTCTGGAGATCTGGATGGATCCGAGTCAATAAAGATCGTCGGGCCCCGAGGAGAAGTCACAATCCCAGCAGGCGCCATACTGGCCAAACGGCACATTCACATGACCTGCGAAGAGGCGGAGAAGCTAGGACTTCGCGACCGAGACATAGTCATGGCCCGTACGTCGGGCGAACGGGCACTGATCTTCGATGAGGTGCTGGTACGTGTGCACCCCACATTCACCTGGGAAATGCACATCGACACAGATGAGGCCAATGCGGCGTCGCTGAAGAACGGGTCGCTGGTTACCATAATCAAGAAGGGCTGATAGTTGCGAACGATAGCTCACATCGATATGGACTGCTTCTTCGCCGCAGTTGAAGCCCTGGATCACCCTGAGTACCGGGGCAAACCCCTGATCGTCGGAGGGCAGCGCGACTCACCCCGTGCGGTGGTGTCGACATGCTCTTATGAGGCACGCAAGTACGGCGTGAGGTCGGCGATGCCCATTTCGCAGGCGGTCAGGCTATGCCCACATGCGTTGTTCGTCACCGGCAACATGGCAAGATACGCGGAGATGTCGCAACAGATCATGGAGTGCCTCACCCAGTTCACTCCCCGGATCCAGCCGATCTCGATTGATGAGGCGTTCCTTGACATGACAGGTAGCGAACACTTCTATGAAAGCGCGCAAGCCATGGGGGCCTCGATCAAGCAACGGATACGGGAGCGGACTGGGCTGACGGCATCATGCGGCATTGCGCCCAACAAGTTCCTAGCGAAGCTAGCTTCGTCGAAGTCAAAGCCAGATGGGCTGCTTGTGATAACGGCCGACGAGGCCTACGACTTCCTGGCGCCCCTGCCTGTACGGGAGCTGTGGGGGGTGGGGGAGAAGGGAGAGCAGGCGCTGGCCGGGTATGGTATCACGACTGTGTCGGATCTTCGAGCCTGGCCGGTCGAGTGGCTTGCTGAGCGCTTCGGCAAATGGGGAATGCTCATCTACGACCTCGCAAGAGGCGTAGACGACGATCCTGTGGTGACTGGCGAGGAGTGCAAGTCCTACGGATCAGAGTCCACCTTCGACTCAGACGTGGGCGATATCGACAGCCTTCGCTCATGCCTGGCCAGGCATTCGCGGCGTGTCGGCAACAGGCTTCGCGCAGGGGGGAAACTTGCCCGAACCGTCACCCTCAAGGTGAAGTTCGCAGACTTTGAGCAAGTAACGCGGGCAAGGAGCATGAGTCAGCCATTTGACGGCGACGACACCATCTACGCCGCCGCCTGCGAGCTTCTCGAGGAAATCGACATGCGCATGGCTGTCAGGCTCGTCGGGGTTTCGGTTTCGGGGCTCACTGAATGCAGGCAATTGTCGTTGTTCGAATCGCCCAAAGGTCGGCTCGATCGAGTGCTCGACAGCATCACCGACCGATTCGGAAGGAAAGGTGTGAGCCGCGGTAGAGAGCTGGAGTAATCCCACAGGCGATCAGTCCCGGGTCTGCCTAGACGGCCCAGGCGTACATACAGTCCTGTGGTTTGACGACCCTGGGGGCACGTCGGAGTGGCCGGGGCCTGACAGCGTAATCGTAGTGCCGATCATGGGCCGGTCTCTTCTCCTCGTGCGTAGCCTGCGCAGATCGGGGTGGGAGTTCCCGGGAGGAAGGATACTTGCGGGCGAGAGCCCCGAACAGGCCGCGAGGAGGGAGGCGGCTGAGGAGGCAGGAGCCTGCCTTGGCGAGCTGCATCCGCTATGCTGGTATACAGTTCGAAGCGCACCGATGCCGGCCATGTCGCGGGGGATCGTGTACGTGGCCGATCTGACCTTCTTTGGATCGCCTACCGACAAAGGCGAAGTCGCAGACGTGCGCCTATTCTCGGCGCCGCCCGAGGAGCTTTCGTTCAAAGACGGCTTTACGGAACTCGCGTTCCAGCTGGTGTTCAGCGCTAGGGGGTGAGTCGCGTGATACAGGTGGGCACCTCAGGGTTCAGCTACAAGGATTGGCGGGGCGTCTTCTATCCCGAAGGCATAGCCCCAAGCGACATGTTGGCCTACTATGCCGCGCGTTTTCCCACAGTGGAGCTGAACTTCACCTACTACCAGATGCCAGGCGTCCGCACCATAGAGGGGCTGTGCCGCAAGACTCCCGAAGGCTTCACTTTCTGTGTGAAAGCTCACAGCAGCATGACGCACAAGGTGGCTGATGATGAAGCCCAGATCAGGCAGGATTTTGACAAGTTCCGAGCGGCCATGGAGCCTATGGCCGACCAAGGCAAACTGGGGTGCATCCTGTGCCAGTTTCCGTGGGGCTTCAAGCGCACAGCGAAGAACGAGGCGTATGTACAGAGACTGCCGGAGTTGCTCCCCGATTGGCCAATTGTTGTGGAGTACCGTAACGTCGAGTGGGTTTCCGAGGCCGCATTCGAAGCCCTAAAGGACGCCGGCCTTGGCTTCTGCTGTGTAGACGAACCCAAGCTTCGCGGGCTTTTCCTGCCGCTTGCCGTGTACACCTCGCCGATTGCGTATGTCAGGTTCCACGGCAGGAATGCCAAGTCGTGGTGGAACCATGTCGACTCCTCTGAACGCTACAACTACTTGTACACGCAGGAAGAGCTGAACGAGTGGGTTCCCAAGATACGCGACTTAGCGCGCAATACCGAACGCGCTTTCGTGTTCTTCAACAACTGCCATGCAGGGCAAGCGGCGACCAATGCCCAGATGATGGAGTCGTTGCTCGGCCTGATATGACCCGGTAAGGAGAGGATCAACATGCCCATATTTGAATACAAGTGCAGGCAATGCGGCCGCAAGTTCGAGGAACTTGTGATCGGCTGTTGTGCCAAGGTGAAATGCCCCGACTGCGGAGGCGAACAAGTGGACAAACTGCTTTCGTCTTTTGGGTTCAAGAGCGGATCGAACTTCTCGTCTTCATCGAGCGGCGGCTCATGCGGTTCTTGCAGTGGAGGATCATGCGGTACCTGTGGGCACTGACCTTGCGCCGATCGCGCCCACGACGCCGCTTCCTATGATGCCTGGAGGTGTATTCCATGCCTGAGCTTCCTGAACTCACCGTACTCGCAAGTCAGATGAGACGAGAGCTCACAGGTAAGCTCATCTTGCACGCCGAGTGCCTTCAGCCCAAATGCTGCAATGTCGAACCAGGTCAGCTTGACGTAACATTATCTGGTAGGCGGGTAGGGGAGACAACAAGCCGGGGAAAGTGGCTCTTCATGCCGGCCGAACCCGGCTACACACTGCTGATGAACCTGGGAATGGGTGCAGACATGGTTCGGTTCGTGCCCGAAGGTCCTCTGCCGCCCAAATACCAGTTTCGTCTGGACCTTCAGGACGGCACCGGCTTCACGATCAAGTTCTGGTGGTTCGGCTACGTGCACCTTGTGCCCAACGACGAGCTGCACGCGCACGCCATGACGCGCGTCTTGGGCCCGTCTGCCCTCGACCCGGAACTCAGCCCCGATGACTTCAAACGCCTCGTCCGCCGCGGGCGCGGGATGATCAAACCTTTTCTGCTCGACCAGCGCCATATCTCCGGCATCGGAAACGCCTACGTCCACGACATCCTGTTTCGCGCCCGGATTCATCCCAAACGGTCGATTCCAAGCCTGAGCGATGCGGAAATCGACGCGCTGTACGCCTCTGTACGCGACGTTTTAGGCACTGCCATAGTGATGGGAGGCGCGTACTACGAAAAGGACTTCTACGGGCATCCTGGAGGCTGCACAGCAGAACACTGGTTGGTCGGCTATGCTGACGGGCGCCCTTGCTCAGTTTGCGGCGCTACGATACGCAAAATCAAAACGGGATCGACATCGTCATACATATGCCCGTCATGCCAGGCGCTGTAGGTCATCTCCAAGTATGTACCCGTATGTGCCCGGACCATGTTCAAACGCGCGCCGCACACGTCTACACATATAAGTTAACATAATGTGTATTATGCGACGTTA
>DAOPWT010000097.1:0-2268 GCA_035351775.1 Bacillota bacterium
CCAAACAAGGTCCTCGTAGAAGTAGGAGATAAGTAGCCAATCCTGAACAACCGGACGGGGGCCGATCCGACCGATCCGATCCGACCCAAACCGCATCTAGCAATCGACGGCCCCCGCCTCTGCTTTGGGCATCTCTCTGGCTATCCCACCAGGATAAGGTCGCGGGCAAGTTCGGCTGCCGCAACGAGCTCGCTTACGGGCTGGTTTTCGCGAGTCGAGTGAACATCGCGGCTTCCTATGCCCAGTACAACGCAGGCGATTCCGTGGGCGTTGAACACGTTTCCGTCACTGCCGCCCATGGTGGACTCGAAGACGACTTCCCGCCCTGTGGCCCTCAAGGCTCTGACGGCGCGCTCAACAACAGGCGCGTCTTTCGGAATCGTATATCCACAGTAGTCGACTGTGGTTGCGACATCGGCATGCGCGCCGCGGCTGGCCGCTGTACCGCATATCTTGGACGCGCACTCCTTGGCAAGATCGAGCGCCCGCTGATGGTCGAGGCTACGGACTTCAGCTTTGAAGTAGGCTTTTTCGGATATGATGTTGGTGGCTGTGCCGCCCGACATCATTCCCACGTTGGCCGTAGTCCGTGCGTCGACGCGGCCGAAGGGGAACTCGGCGATGGCTTCAGCTGCCGCCTGTATCGCACTTATGCCGTCCTCCGGGTTGGCCGCCGCATGGGCCGCCCGGCCGATGATCTCCACCTCTAGCCCCATGTGTGTCGGGCTCGACAAGATCACCGTGCCAACAGGATCGGCGGCGTCGAATATGTAGCCGGTCTTCGAGGCGAGCTGGGAGTAATCCAGCTGTTTTGCGCCGCGAAGGCCCCGCTCCTCGCTGACGGTGAACACCACTTCCACCGGTGGCAGACACTGGCCCGAGGCCTTGGCCATGCGCAGGCCTGCCAGGATGGCCGTTACGCCGGCTATGTCATCAGCTGCCAGCACAGTGTCGCCGCTGGAGTAGATCACTCCATCGCGGATTACAGGGTTCACGCCCTTGCCCGGCGGCACCCGGTCAAGGTGCGCGCAGAGCATTATTGCGCCCCCGCAGGAACACCCACAACCGTGAGACGACAGCCGACCGATGACGTTGCCCGCGCTATCTTGCTCGACTTCGAGCCCGATGCCCCGCAGCTTATCGGCCACTGCCGCCGCCATCTGTGACTCGCTTCCCGATTCGGCATCGATCTTGACCAGCTCAATGAACTCATCAACAATCATACACTATCACCGACTTTCCCATTGTTGCCTTCACCCGCGCCATCTGTGTCGCATTCATCGCCCGTGTCGCCCCGTAGTCGCCCGCTGTCAACCGCAAGCTTGCGGTCGGTGATCTCTCTGTGCCGTACCTGGCTCCTTACGCCTCTCTGCGCCAATTGGTGCCCGAGCTCCTCGGCTATCACCACCGACCGATGCTGCCCTCCGGTGCACCCGATTCCGATAGTAAGGCGCCCTTTTCCCTCTCTGCTGTAGTAAGGTATCAAGCTGAGGATGAGGTCACGGAAGGTCTCCATGAATGAGCGGGCGATGGGCGAGTCCATGACGTAGGCAGCGCACGCCGGCTCAAGGCCGGTGGTTGCCCTCAGATCGCGTACATAGAAAGGATTCGGGAGAAACCGCACGTCGAACACTATATCCGCATCAATCGGCGCTCCATACTTGAACCCGAAGGAGAACACATCCACAACCATCATCTCATGAACGGGGGTGCCCATCACCGCCGCATGCAGATGCGCTTTCAGCTCCACAGGCCTCAGGTCCGATGTATCGAGCACTATGTGCGCCCGCTCCCTAATAGGCGCAAGCACGCGGCGTTCCAGCGCTATGCTATCGTATATGCTTCCCGCTCCCGATAGGGGGTGCTGACGACGCGTCTCGCTGAACCGGCGTACGAGCACCGAATCCCTGCATTCAAGGAAGACCACTGTGTAATGGTACTCGCTGCGGGCAAGCCAGTTCAGTGCATCCACTAGATGGCCGAAGTATTCCTTGCCTCGGACGTCCATGGCGACCGCGTATTTGCGGTGCTCGGCAGCGCCCGCATGCAACTCAACCAGCTGGGGCAGGAGAGACGGCGGTAGGTTGTCGATGCAGAAGAAATCCAAGTCTTCCAGGGCCTTCATGGACTGAGTCTTGCCCGCGCCGGAAAGCCCGGTGATTATGACAAATGACACATCGCCGCCAGACATCTTGATCACCTTCCCTGCCGCCCCTGGGCGTGCTGAATTGCCTGTTTCGACAGGCGATCACCTAATCCCTCCACGTG
>DAOPWT010000097.1:2368-6700 GCA_035351775.1 Bacillota bacterium
AGGAGCACCAGGTCGGCACAGGGTCGCTGCACTTGCGACATCAGCTGCCGCAAGTCGGCCGCTTCCATCACCTCGTACGTGGCCTGCTCCCCTTCGAGCAACACTCGAAGCGCGTAGCGGACCTCGCGCCGATCGTCTGCAACGATCACCTTTGTGGTCAACACCCCATATACGCCACCCTCTGCCGTCTGATCTGTTCAAGGCTTCCTCCGGTCTGTGCCGAGCAGGGCGCCTCTCAATTCAGAGTCTACACGTCACGCCATTTTGGGGAATCAGCCGACTGTCGGAGATATCAGATAGACACTGGAATGGTTTTTCCCTGGCCATCTGGAGGGGAGGGGCGGAGGGAATGAGTCAGGCGCAGATCCCCGCCTCTGGGCGGCGGAAACCCACGCCTGCACGCGCCGTATTGATGGCGCTGCTCGCAGCCTTACCTGATCAGGTTCTTCTGAAGAGCCAGCGCCACCGCTTCGGTTCTCGTCTGCACGCCAAGCTTGGAGAGGATACTGCTAACGTGGAACTTGACCGTAGCACGGCTGATGAACAGCCTGTCCGCGATCTCCGGGTTAGTGAGGCCCTGCGCCAGGGCAGCCAGCACCTCACGCTCACGGTCAGTCAGGTCTGCACCGACTTCAGACTCGGGAGGCGACTGGATGGAAGCCCTGATTAGCACTTCAGTAGCCTCAGGCGCCAGCGTGGGCCGCCCTGCATGAGCAGCGCGGATCGCCGATGCCAATTCGTCGGCAGACACGTTCTTCAGCAAGTACCCGATGGCGCCGGCCTGAAGCGCCCCCTGTACCAGGTCCTGCTCCTTGAAGCTCGTGAGCGCAATAACTTGTATGTTCGGGCAGACCTTGCGGATTGCCCTGGTAGCCGAAGCTCCGTCCATGTCGGGCATCACCAGGTCCATGAGCACCACATCAGGCCGTACGCTCGAGCACGTCTCCACAGCTTCTCTGCCGTCGCTCGCCTCGCCGGCGAACTCCAGGTCTTCATATACGCTTAGAAATGCCCTGAGCCCGCTTCTCACCATGGCATGATCGTCCACGATCATGACACGGATTACGGCAGCACCACTCAACTGCCTTCGCCTCCCCGCAGACTGCTCCAGGCGACGACGATCTCGGTCCCCTGGCCTACACTGCTAGTGACTAAGATACGCGCCCCTATTGCCGCTGCCCGTTCTTGCATTATCCTGAGGCCCAGATGCTCAGGGGATACTATGTCCTGATCGAACCCACGACCGTTGTCGCGAACTCGGAGCTGGATTCGAATCGCACCGGGTTCGTCCTCTGAACACGTCAAACTCACCCAAGCCTCGCGAGCGCCGGAATGTTTGGCCACGTTGCTCAGGGATTCCTGCGCAATTCGGTAAAGCCCCACCCGCACCTGCGGAGGAAGCGCACACGTGCCTGCACAGGCCGCTCCGCTAAGCTCCACGTGGACCGGTATGCCTGCTCGCCCCATCATCGCCTCCGCGAGCTGCCTCAGGAGTTCCTCCAGCCCAACCTCCATGAGTGTAGCCGGCCTGAGTTCGAGAAGGAGCGACCTCATCTCGGCCAGAGCGCCTCGGGTGAGCCGTCTCAGCTCGTCCAGACGCCTCAGGCCCTCCTCCTCATTCTGCTTCCAGAGCCGAGGCAGGACTTCCGCGATGAGGCTGGCTGAGAAGAGGGTCTGGGTGACGGCGTCATGAAGATCCCGGGCAAGCCGACTCCGTTCCGCGGCCGCCGCCGATTCCTCGGCTTTCGCCCTGAGCTCAGCGTTTTCTATAGCCAGGGCGGCCTGGTCGCCGAAGGACATCGCCAGCTTCAGCTCCTCGTGGGAAAACCCGCGCGACTCGGAAAAGCACAGCGCAATAACGCCATACAACCGGTCCTTGCCCACCAGCGGGACCGCCATCAGACTCCTGAATCTCCCGAGGGCCCAATCGGGCAGCTCATCCCATTGCGCCCTATCCAGCCGCGTTTCAGGTTGCCCGCATCCGGCAGCATTGCCCCGCCCCGCGCGGCCTCTGCCGACCGATGTCCGATTCGCAGGCCGTCGATTGCCATTGGGTATACCCGACGTGCCGACTCCCGATACAACCACCGGCCGCCCAGCCATGACTGCCCAGCCGACGACTCCCTCTCCCACCGCAATAGGGCCGCAGCCTGCCTCGGCAAGCCCCCTGGCTGCGGCGACATCCAGCGTGTCGCCTCCTCGGTCGAGCCGGTAGAGCGCGCCGGCTTCAGCGCCTAGGAACTCCTCGGCCTGCTCCAGTATGAGATCGAGTATGTCCTCCAAAGGCCTGGCGGAGTTGAGCGATCCCAGAATCTCGCGCAAGCCCTCTGCCACTCGGCGACGCCGCTCGATCTCGCGCGTACGTTCCTCGATCCGCCGCTCCAGCTGCTCGTACGCTGCTTCGACTTCCTCTCTGGCATGCCTTTGCTCGATTGCCACACGCACCAGTCGGGCAGCTGTCTCAATTGCCCTGAGCTCCACCGGCAATGGGGCTCGGGGAGTCCTGTAGTACATCGCGAATGTCCCCATCACGATCCCGTCATCGTCCACAACAGGCTGAGACCAGCACGCGCGCAGGCCATACTTCGCCGCGAGCTCCCTCAGGCCGTCCCAGCGCTTGTCGGTCATGATGTTTTCTGCTATGACACGCTCACCTGTGAAAGCGGCAGTGCCGCATGAGCCAACAGCCGGGCCAATCACCAGCCCGTCCAGGGAGTCCACATACTCTCGCGGTAGTGTGGCGCTGGCGCCGATGCGCAGCCGCCTCCCGTCCGCGTCAAGCAGGAGTATCAGCCCCGACATCCCCGGCGACTGCTCTTCGAGGATACGAATGAGGGACGTGAGCGTCTCCTCAAACCCGCCTCCCTTCGCGAGAAGCTCAAGGAATCTGTTCTGCCCAGACTGGATCGCCAAGGCCCGCTTGGCTTCGGTTACGTCTCGGACAACCACTATCGTGCCGCCCGAAGGAAGGGGAGCGAATCGCGCCTCAAACACTTGAGCGCTCACCCCGCGCCCCACCACGAACTCCAGGCTGGCAGCTGTCTCGATCCCCGAGTCTCCCCCGACGGTTTGCCGGGTTTCGTCACCGGCGTGGGCGCCTCTGGCTACATCGTCCAGTGCAGCCCGGATTCGCCGGCGTTCGGCTTCCGGCGCAATCTCGGTGAAAGGCCTTCCAATCAGCTTATCGGGGCCTCCAAAGATATCCGACAAGCTAGACCCGTGGCATCCGGCCACGATGCCCTCAGGGTCCAGCACAAAGCACATGTCGGGCAGTGACGCAAGAACCGCCGCCTCCACAGTGCGGTCAGCGCGCACGGCAAGCTCAATCACGCCCACTATCTGCTCATCAAGGGTGATTGGAAGCGCATATAAGTCCCAGCTCGTAGCGGTGGCGCCCAGAGGCCCGCCGCCCGCCTCGCCGCGCAGGGCCACTCGGGAGTAGTCAGACTGGCCCTCCAGAGCATCACGATAGCGTACGATCCAACCGCGGCTTTCATCGCCGGCGATTTCGGGCAGGCTGGCCCCCGGGGCTATGCGCTCCAGGGGTATCTTGGCCACTCGGGATATGATCTTGGCCCAGTCATCGCCGAAGTCAACCAGAGTCAGGTCGCGGTCGAACCTGGCCATGGACGTTACCATGCGCACGTCTTCAGAATCGTCAGGCATGTCACCACCTCACGGCAAACGAACCACGTCTGTTGAGTGTGCGGGGCTCTACTCCTGCTCAAATCGGCCGGTGAAGAAGCGAAGCACCGGCGGCTCATACACCCACTTGAGACCTCGCACTTGATCGCGTCGGGCATAGACTTCGGCAATGGAATCAGCCACATAATCAAAGTGGGCGTTGGTATACACCCGGCGCGGTATGGTCAATCGAACAAGCTCAAGCTTGGGCGTGTAGTCATTGCCTTCCTTGTCGCGTCCTGCCGAGATAATACCTCTCTCCATGGAGCGAACTCCCGACTCTTCATAGATGGCGGCCGCTAAGGCCTGCGCCGGGAACTTGGGCTGCGGAATGTGGGGCAAGAACGCCCTGGCATCTAGGAAGACTGCGTGCCCTCCTACTGGGCGCACGATGGGTACTCCGGCCTCGATCAGCTTGGCGCCAAGGTAGCCCACTTGCTCCACACGGTGTTCGATGTAGGCGTAGTCCATAGCCTCGCGCAGCCCGCGGGCAAACGCTTCCATGTCGCGCCCGGTCATCCCGCCATAGCTGGGCATGCCCTCGTACACTACTACTCTCGACGTAGCCTGCCGGTAGACCTCTTCCTCGTTAGTGGCCAGGAACCCGCCCATGTTGACAATTCCGTCTTTCTTGCCGCTCATGGTGCA
>DAOPWT010000098.1:0-6692 GCA_035351775.1 Bacillota bacterium
AGCACCCGCTCAATATCGTCGAGGCTGGCGATGCCTCCGCCCACTGTGAGGGGAATGGAGAGGGCAGATGATACCCTGCGCACTACATCCATGGCGGTCATGCGGCCTTCTTCGGTGGCAGAGATGTCGAGCAACACCAGCTCGTCGGCGCCTTCCTTCTCATAGGCCCGAGCCCGCTCAAGCGGGTCTCCGGCGTCCCTCGTGCCCGTAAAGGCAACCCCTTTGACCACGCGACCGTCTTTGGTGTCCAGGCACGGGATGATCCTTCTGTTCCCTGCTGCCCTCAGCGCATCCGGGAGCTTGACTGTGCCGGTGTACAGGGCGCGGCCGATGATCACACCGGCAAGGCCCCGGCGTTCGAGAGGTTTCAGCCGACGGATGTCTTGAACTCGACCGACCCCGCCTGCAGCGATGACGTTTACGCCTGTTGACAGCAGGCAGGAGACGGTGTCGACATCCACTCCGCTCAGCGTGCCGTCGCGCGACACATTCGTGTGTATGATGGTCGCAATCCCCATCTCCAGCGCGCGCGCGGCCAGCTCCTCGGGTGCAATGGTCGATGATTGCAACCATCCGTCTGTCATTACCCGGCCGCCGTGGGTGTCGATGCTCACGGTGATCCTCTCGCCGAAGCGGCGGGCAAGCTTCTGGAGCGTATCAGGGTCGTCGCAAGCCGCAGTTCCCAAAATGACGCGGGTCGCCCCGGCTTCGAGGGCGGACTCGACGTGCTTGGGCTCTCTGAGCCCGCCGCCCAGCTGCATTGGAAGACCTGTGTTCACTGCGATGCGCCGCACGATATCCAGGTTCACCGGCCTGCCCGCTCTTGCCCCATCCAGGTCCACTACATGTAGCATCTCGGCTCCCAGCCGGTTCCAGTGCCGGGCGACCTCGACTGGATCGTCCGAATACTCAGTTACCTTGGCGAAGTCCCCCTGATACAGCCGGACGCACTTCCCGTCGTGAATATCGATGGCCGGAATCACAAGCATTGAGCTCATAGCACCCCTTTCGTAGACGGGACGCATCGCGCGGCATCAACCGCTACAGCCTGCCGCAGCGCAAGTGCCAGGGCTTTGAACGCGGCCTCAATGACGTGGTGCGTGTTCGACCCGTGGAGCAGGTCGACGTGGAGGGTCAGCTGCCCGTGGTTTGCCAGTGCGCGCATGAACTCCTCCACAAGTTCCGTATCGAAGTCGCCTACCTTAGCACATGGCATGGGCACGTCAAAATGGAGGTAAGATCGTCCGGATAGATCGACGACCGCCATGCATAGGGCGTCGTCCATCGGTACGATGGCGCTCCCGAAGCGCGCAATGCCCTGCTTGTCGCCGAGCGCCTGGCGCAATGCCTGTCCCATGCAGATGCCCACGTCCTCCACGAGGTGGTGGTAGTCAACTTCAACGTCGCCGGTTGCGCGCATCCTCATATCCAGGCGACCGTGGAACGCCAGCAATCGGAGCATGTGTTCCAGAAACCCGCAACTTGCCGAGATGTCGGGCGCCCCGGCACCGGCATCTGCGCGGGCGGTGCGGACCGGCGCGGCCGAAGAAGGGCTGCAACCGCTGTCGAGGCTCAGGAGCACGTCGACATCTGTTTCAGAAGTCTTTCGATGTACTTGGGCCTGCCTGGGGCCTAGCATCTCGATCACCATCCTTAACGCCTGAGTAGCGGCTTGTTTGAGCCGAGCGCAAGTCGCGCATGACGCTCTCCAGAGCCGCCAGAAACATGTCGTCTTCCTCGCGAGTACCACAGCTAACCCTGAGATATCCGCGCAGCATAGGCTCGCCCGGGAAGATGCGCACTGAGATCCCCCGCTGGCCGAGCGCGTCATGGACCTCTGCCGTTTCCGCCGACTCCGTCCCGAACAGTATGAAGTTGGCGTACGACGGCAGGCAGGTCACGCCGGGGATGCACGACAGACGCTGGGTGAGCCGGGTGCGCTCCTCAACGATTCGGGCGACCGCTTCCTTGCAGTAGGCGTCGTTTTGCAGAGCCGTCTGGGCGATAACCAGGGCGAGCGAGTCTAGGTTGAATGGCTGCTTCACCCTGGCAAGCTCAGCTGCGACGCCGGGGCTCGATACTGAATACCCCACTCGCACTCCAGCCAGCCCGAACGCCTTCGACATGGTCCGCAGCACAACGAGATTGTCGTACTTGGCTAGCAGCGGCAGCACACCAACGCCTGCGAACTCCACGTAGGCTTCGTCTACCACAACCAGAGCCCGAGTGGCTCGAAGAACGGCCTCGATCTCTGCTTCCGGCAGGCACCCGCCGGTGGGGTTGTGCGGGTTGCAGAGAATCACCATGGGGCGATCAGGCTCTGGTCCGGGCCATGCTCCTGCGTTAGCCTCTTCGATGATCCCGGATACGTCCAGTTGAAGCCCTTCCCCAAGGGGTACTGCCGCAAGATTTGCGCCGGCAGCCATCGCGGCAGAACCGTACATGGCGAACGAAGGCTTCTGCACGATTACCCTCCTGCCTGGCCCGAAGGTCTGTAGGATGATGTGGATTACCTCGTCGAGCCCATTGCCCAGAGTCACCTGCGTACCGTCTACCCCTATTCGCGACGCGATTGTCCGCTTGAGGTCGGCAGCCAGGCTCTGCGGATACCTGTTGAACGGGATCGCCCGTAGCTGGTCCAGAACGTTCTCCTTCAGCGGCGTGGGAAGGTCGAAGGGGCTCTCATTGCTGTCGAGCCTGATGCGAATCCCGCAGGCTGTCATAGTGCATTCCTCCTTGCACAAAGAGCCGCCGCGTGCGCATCCAGTCCCTCAATGGTGGCTATGGTGTGGGCGGCGTCCAGAATCTGATCTAGAGAAGCTTGCGAGAGAGATGTGACGTTCTGCACCCTCACGAAATCGCGCACCGAAAGCGCGGATCGACTGCGGGCGGTGCCCCCTGTGGGCAGCACGTGATTGGGCCCGGCAGCATAGTCGGTGGCGGCTACCGGCGTGAGCGGACCCAAGAGTACGCTGCCGGCATTGTGGATCCGCCCAAGCAGGGCGTGGGGGTCATGCACAAGGATCTCCAGATGCTCGGGGGCGTAGTGGTTGACCACGTCCACGGCCTGGTCGAGATCGTCGGCGATGATCATGAGGCCGTGTCGGCCAAGCGAACGCGCAATTGTACTACGCCGAGCCAAGGCTTCGACTTGGGCGGACATCTCGCGCTCGACCTGTATGGCCAGATCTGGGCTGGTCGTTACCAGCATGGCCTCCGAATCCGGACCGTGTTCGGCCTGGGAGAGCAGGTCGGCCGCCACAAGGCGTGCGTCGGCTGACTGGTCAGCGAGCACAACCAGCTCACTCGGGCCGGCCAGCATGTCGATATCGACGTAGCCAAACACCAGCTTCTTGGCTGCAGTGACGTATGCATTGCCCGGGCCGACTATCTTGTCTACTGCGCAGATAGAGTCGGTTCCAAAAGCCATCGCCGCGATGGCCTGACACCCGCCCGCTTTGAACACTCTATCGACTCCTGCAATGTCGGCTGCCACCAACACGTAAGGATTTGCGACTCCGCCCGGGCTCGGGGGCGTGCAGGCTATCACTTGGCTAACCCCGGCCACTCGGGCCGGTATCGCTCCCATGAGCACCGAAGACGGGTAGGCGGCAGTGCCGCCCGGCACGTACAGGCCGACCCGCTCCAGCGGACGGATTACCTGTCCCATCTGTGTACCGTCAGCGAGGATGCAGGTCCAGGATTGCTGTACCTGCCGCTCGTGGAACCGCTCGATATTGCACGCTGCTTTGCGGAGCGCCTCAGTGATGGAGTCGTCCACCAAGGAGTAGGCGCGACGGATCTCGGAGGACGTCACTTCCACGCTGCTCGGAACGGACTCGGCCCCGTCGAACCTCTCCGTGTAGTCCCGAACGGCCTTATCACCGCGGTTTCGGACGTCGTCTATTATGGAACGGACAACATCTTCGATCTCGTCGAGACCTTTCAGTCCGCGGCGGATTCCCTCTCGCAGCCAGTGGCCAGCGGCAATGGTCCTGATTGTCAACGGCGTATCCATGTGGACACCTCCCAGATTGCATTCTTGTCAGTGAGCCATCGCGTCACAGAGTGGACTGCGGTGTTCACCGAGTGCCGACGTAACCGGAAAGATAGCGGCAGACCTAAGTTGCAGGCTTGCTCGGTTGGCTATCAGGCGCGCCGACACTTGCATGATCTGCTCCACTACCACCAGACCGTTGTCGGCCAGTGTACGACCGGTGTCGACGATGTCCACGATTGCATCCGCGAGCCCCACAATGGGCGCGATCTCCACGGCCCCGCTCAACCTGATGATCTGGACGCATAGATCCCTTCTGGGTGCGAAGTAACGCCTGGCTATGCCCGGGAACTTAGTGGCCACACGCAGGGTCTGGCCCAGCCGCGGCGAGCCGAGTGACGAGGTCGCCGCGCCGCAGCCGGGCCCGTCTGCGGGGGCAGGCACAGCAACAGCCATGCGGCATTTCCCGAATCCTAGGTCAAGCAGTTCGCACACGTTCCAGTCGCCCTCAACGAGAACATCCTTGCCCGTTATGCCCAGATCGGCGGCGCCGTGCTCTACATAGGCGGGTACGTCCGCCGGGCGGGCAATGACGAACCTCACACGCCCATCTGCTGTTTCGTACACGAGCCTCCTATCGAGCTCGTCAGTGTCCGGGCAGTTGAGGCCGATTCCCCTGAGAGCATCCAGCGACGGTTGGAGCAGCCGACCCTTGGGAAGCGCGATGCTCAGTGGCGTGACCTGACGGCTTCGAATGACGCAGGATTCGTCCACGATCTCCGACTCCATTGCCTCGCACCCCCTTCTGACTCCGCGGGCCCGCCCAGCGCGTCGAGCGCCGATGCCACAGAATCGATATCCACCGCGAACCCGGCCGCGGGAGCGGATGCGCCGAAGTGGGCCAACAGGTTGTCATAGCGCCCACCTCCGATCACCGCATTTCCGCATCCGGGAGCATATCCTTCAAAGACAACTCCGGTGTAGTAGCGAAATCGCCGAGTAATGGCCAGATCCAGGCGGAAATGCCTGCCCAGGCCTCGGTTGTCCAGGGCGTCGAGGGTCTGGATGAGTCCTGCCGCTGCTTCGCACACACCGGCCGTCTGCAGCGCTTGCAGAACCTCAGCGCGGTCGTGGAGGTGGGGCAGGCGCTTGAGAAGATCTGCGCAGCGGGGTTCATGGCATCTAGCAGCGCCATCCAGCGACGAGACTAGCTCCCCGTAGAGGACGTAGTCGCGCGCTGCCAGTGCAGAGCGGATGCGTTCTCCCGCATCGCCCTGGGCGCCTGCGGCATCAAGGATCGCCGAGAGAAGCCCAGCGTCACTCAGGCCGATGCAGAAATCACGCAACCTGATGCTGATGAGTCCTTCGGCGGCCATCGACAGTATCTCTACATCTGCCTGGACTCCGGTGGCGCCATGTCCGATAAGTTCGGCTCCCACCTGCCGCCGCTCAAGAGGCTTGCCGCTTCCCGGCTTCTGGGCGCGGAATACGGTGCCGGAGTAATACAGACGCGTTGGTTCATCCGGCGACAGCAGATGGCGCGCTGCCAGGGCAGCAACTGGCGTAGTAAGGTCAGAACGCAGCGTTAGGAGGTTTCCATCCCGAGTCAGGACCACGTACGATGTACATGCGCCCTGCAAATGCTGGTCAGACGGCCCCGCGCAACCCGTGCCCGCGTTATTCAGATCGCACAAGCTGTCAGTGCCCCCCAAGCTGCCCTGGCCATCCGGCCCGAGCTGCGCGAGTCCTAGCCCCACCAGCATCGGCGGGATTATCTCGCTGTAACCCCGAGCCTCGAAAGTCCGTGACAGACCTGTTTCGATGCTCCGCCTGGCGAGGGCCTCGGCGGGGAGGTAGTATCTGCCCGAAAGAAGCTGGTTGTCCATGTGTCGACACGCTCCTGTCTGCTGTCTTGCTGTCTTGACAAACAAAAAGCTTCCCGTCCCCCCAAAGGGACGAGAAGCAGATGTTCCCGTGGTCCCACCCTAATTGGCCCAAAGCTCGCGCCAAAGGCCCACTCATCAAGGATACGGACAGTGGCGCACCGTGTCAGCGCGATCGGCACGGAAAGCCGCTGCGTTATACCCCCTTTCCTGTAACGGTGAAAGCCTCCGTCGGAGCCTACTTGCGGCATTACTTTCGCGACCGCGTTTGGTCCGCACTCCCGGGTGTGGTTCAGTCGCTTTCTCGGACCGGGCTCACACCGTCCCCCGGCTCGCTGCCCGAGCTTTGCGCGCCTACTCTTCCCGATCATCGCTTTAATGCATATGGCTGGATGTTAAGCATGATCATAGCACGCGAGGGCAGATCGCGCAAGTGGTGATTGGCGATCCTGCGACCGCGTTGCGCAGTGCTGAGCCGCTTAGGTCCGTGGTTTTCGCCGATAGTGCTCACCATTTCCGTATCCAGTGTCCCACTTAGTGGTTGACAGGCCCCAGGCCATGTGGTAATTTGCACCTTAGGTGACAACATCAAGACGGTGATGCCGGTGTTCCCAGCATGCCTGCTTCGTGCCGACTCCGAGTCGCCTATCGCCTGTCTCAGGCCCAGTGAGGAGAAGCTCGCCGTGCTCGCGCTCTCAATTAGCGACCGGCGCGGCGAGCTACCTGCAAGAGGCCCTCGGCAGGAGCTGTATGTCGGGGAAATTCGCGACGTGCTCATGCCCCATGGCCCCATATGCCCCCGCTGCCGCAGC
>DAOPWT010000099.1:0-6542 GCA_035351775.1 Bacillota bacterium
CCTGCAAACGATCCAGATGTCTCCCGCTCAGGCGACGAGAGCCAGGTCATCACCGTCCACATGTCGGCCATGCTCTCTACAATGGACTCCGGGACCAGAAGTATTGCTCCCTTATCCATACTGTCTAGCTGATTGACACTCGGCAGTACGACTCCAGGAGCCGTCACGCTCCCCTTTACGGTCGACCCCGGGCAGGTCCTCACGGTGAACTGAGTAACATAGGCAAATTGGCTGACGGCCTCCCCATGCTCATTGACAATCTCGAGCGTCGGGGCGCTGTAGATAAGCCGGTTCGGCTGCGTATAGTGCTGAAGGTAGCCGACCAATCCAGCGGGGCACTCCAACCCGAGCTCTTCGAACTTGCCCGCCACGTAAGCGACGGCTGCCCAGTTGCCACCCGTTCCGGCCAGACGTCCATCGTACCGCGGCGATGCAAGCTCACGAATAGTCCACATGATGCTCGTCGCGTCCACCTCGAACGTCGGCACAGAAAGAGAGCCCGCAGCGTTCGCCCCATGCGGAGCTGCAATCCACCAGATACACGCTGTGGCCGCTATGGCCAGGACGACAGCGCCGCGCGGCCTGGTCACGCGGTTTCGCGCAGGCATCGGCCACTCCTCCCAGCTCATGATCGGCTTGTCACAGGGAAACATTTACCTACAAAGGCATTCGCCCAATACAGGCTTGGTTCCTGCAGGCCATTTCTGGGTGTATTATCTTGTCTCCACTCCCATTCCGCCCCTCACCCCACGCGTGCCCTCTCCCCAGTACCCCTGAAGTGACCTTGACTCTATACCCGCCATAGACTGTATACTCCTTACTAGTCTGTGAGGAGATCTTTCATGATACTCGGGAGATTCGCAAGGTATGTCGTTCCATCCGTCGTGGGATCGGCGGTTACCTCACTCTACTTGATCGTTGATGGCGTGTTCATAGCCAGAGGCGTCGGGGAAGTCGGCGTCGCCGCAGTGACTCTGGTCCTGCCTCTCACGATGGCCTTCGTCGCCATGAGCATGGTATTCTCGGTGGGCGGGGCCAATCTGGTATCCATTAGCCTAGGGTCAGACGACCCGGACCGCGCAGTCAGCATCTTCCGCCAGTCTGTGTGTACACTCATTATCATCGGCGCCGCGTTCAGCCTTGTGGGCGCCGCATTCGCAGGGGACATAGCGGCCGCGCTGGGAGCGACGGGCAGGCTCAGGTTGCCGGCTACAGAGTACATGAGGTACTACATGGTGTTCACAATCCCAGTTCTGCTCGCTATGGCCCTAGCCACATTCATCAGGCACGATGGTTCGCCGCGGCTGTCCATGCGGTCCATGATGTGGGGAGCGATAACCAACATTCTGCTGGACTACGTGTTCGTCTTTCCGCTTAAGATGGGCCTTAAGGGCGCAGCCATCGCCACGGGGCTCGGCCAGCTCGTCACCGTGCTCGCGTGTATGAGGCACTTTGTTGAGCGTCGAGGTGTCCTCACAATCGGCTGCGTCAGGATTCGAGCCCGGGATATCAAGGAGATCGTGCGTCTAGGCATTCCGTCGTTTCTCGCAGAGGTTTCGTATTCAGTGTTGATGTACATGCACAACATCGAAATCGCCTGCCGCGTCGGGGAAATCGGAGTGACGGCATACGGCGTAGTCAACTACATCAATAACCTGGCATACATGGCGCTGCTCGGCATATGTCAGGGCATCCAGCCGCTGATGAGCTACTACTACGGTTGCGGGAAGCCGGAGGAGAGCAAGAAGTATCGCAGGCTCGGTATCAGAGCATCGATCACGGTGTCGGCCTCGTTCTTGATCCTCTGTCTGCTTCTGGGCAGGCCCATAATAAGGGTATTCGCGTCCTCACCGGGCGTGGTCAGTCTAGCGTATACGATACTGAACTATACCAACGTAGCCTATATCATGCTCGGTATGAACCTGACATACCAGGCGTACTTGCAGTCAGTCTACATGCCCAGGTGGGCGAATGTCATCTGCCTGATGAGAGGATTTCTGTTCGTCAAGGCCGGCCTGGTGATTCTGCCCCGGTTACTGGGCGAGGCGGGGATATGGGCGACCATGATATTCTCGGAGACGATGACCCTTGTCGTTGCCGCGTGTGCCAGCGCAGCCCGCCATCGCGGCCCCACTCGCGCGGTCGATGCCGACCGTACATCTTGTGCTAGCGAAAGAGGGAGAGCACCCACTTCGCCGCCTTGTCCATCCAGTCCCCGGGATTTGGAGTCTCCACTCCAATCAGCATAAGCAGCGCCAGAGTGAAGGCGAGCCCCGCCGTACAGAGGAATGCAGCCAGCTCGCGCCAGTATTTCTCCCTGACCAGACTAGGAATCTCATAGAGGCAGACGGCCGCGAGAGCAAGGACAAGCCCGATCACGTTCATCTTCCTTCACCTGCGCCGCCCATCTCTTCAAGCTTCACACTGCGCACCTTCAGCCCGCTGCGGACGATCTTCGCGGTTACCTCGATCTCCGGTTCCATGTCGGCAAATATCTCGTACCATTGATCTTTCACTTGCTTCCACACTCTGGGATTAGTGCGATACACCTCTCTTCCGAAGCCGAATATGTCTGCCCTTAGCTCCTGAGCCTTCCTGATAGCAGCCATGGCCTCGCTCTTGATCGCCTCCTCCAATCGCTGCTCCAGTGACGTCCAGAGCTCGGCGTCGCTGTATGAGTCGATGTATGGCTGTACATCCGCGATATTCGCCTCGGCGCTGATCTTCACTTCCATCCCGATACGCCGCCCATCATCGGTTATCCTGGGTCTGAATGCGCCTTTCGACCTGATTATCTCGAGCCCTATGAGCGATGCTGAGGGGTCCAGCTCGACACTGCTCTGCGGCGCATCCACCACGAGGACCGCCGACTTCACCTTGCCGACCACCCAGTTGTAGCCCCTAGCTTCACGCCCATCGAGCCACCCCACGAGCTTATCGCTTCGGAATACAGCGGCGCCCGAAAGCCTGGCCGTGGCCTTTACCCCTTCCCGGACGACATCGCCGGTAATCTCATAGGGGAACGTGTACGGAATGACCTCGACACACATGGCGACTGGATCAATTCCCTCTGAGGCCAACGTCACTAGAAAGTCGTTGACTGTGGCGACAGCAACGGTAGAGAACCTGCCAGAGGCATTCGACACGATCCCCCTCCCTGCCTCGCTCGGCGTCCGTTCCAGCTCGAACTCGGTTTGGAGCACATCCCATGCTCGGCCTCCCATGACTACCAGGATAGCAGTCCGTCGCCGAGTCTCCTGATCGCGCTCCATCAAGTCAAGTACCCTTGTCACACCGCCTTTGGCGTATTCCTCGCCAATCAGAAACCATCTGTTATGTGGCCAGTAGAGGATGCGCGGAGACACTTCACTCAAGTTGCGTATGCATTCTAAGATCGTGCGTCCGGTCGCGCTGACCGCCCAGAACGGCCTCTCTAGCGTCTGACTACGCTCTCCAGAGACTACCGCGGAGGGCTTGACGATCTGAACCGTGCACTGCATGCGCGGCATGGAATCGCCGTCGACGTCCGGGCTTTCCCAGTGAGTCGCACCCAGCGACGTGTCCACGCCAACGGCTACCACAAACCCAAGGGTCTCGATTTCCCTGCGATTCCAGCACCCCGTAGAAAGGGAAAAGAGGAGCACGAGAGCTACGATAGCGACCACCTTTCGTGTCACTCGGTCTCACCCCGACGGCCCGAGTCGCCGCCCCCGCCCGCTCGGCGTCTCAACCACCTCGCGGCAGTAAGAACGGCCAGAACGGCCAGGATGAACAATGAGGTGACTAGGCCTCCGCTGATAGCCGTAGTGGATTTGTCGAAGTTGCTGACATCAGGCCACATCCGTATTCCCAGAAACACAGCCAATCCGCCCAGAGGATAGACCAGGGGTTCAAAACATCTCAGGCCGAGCAGGTGTGCGCTGGCGGTCGCAGCAGCCCAGAGTACTGTAGCTAGGGCCAGACCGATACCGAATGTCCAAGAGACCACCGTAATTAGCTCCAGCCTTTCGACAGCCCCTCCGATACTTATCATCCGAGTCAGGCTGAGAGCGGGCAGTTCCAATGCAGTGCTGATTGGGCCGAACACAGCAGTGACGACAACTATCAGGAGAGTCAGTACAGCGCCGCTCACCAGTGCCGACCAGACCGTCCCCTGCATCAGGCCAACGCCGCTGGTCATGGAAGGCGCTATCATCATCAGAACGACCATGTCGAGGAACAGAGGAACTGCGGTCGCTGTGGGCAATATTAGTGGCTGCAGTCCTTCGGGGAAAACGGGAAGGAGGTTCCTAAGCCGCACCACATCCAGAGGCAAAACCATGGTGAGCAGCAACGATATGAGGACAAGGAAGGCTATGAGCTCCGCCATCATGGCAATCAGCCTGATGCCGCGTCTGGCTATGCCTGCGCTGACTAAGGCCGTGAGCGCCATGAAGACTACGATCGGAGTCTCAGGCATGGTCCCGGTCAGGTATGCTTCGCTTATGTAGCGGAGCTCGAAGGCGGCGAGAATCAGCCAGTAAAGGACAAACAGCCATCCCACCGTCGAGCCGCCAATCGGCCCCAGAAGACGGCGGGAGATCCGGACGACGTCATCTAGTCCTTCTGCTCTGGATAGCGTAACCATCCACGCAAGCAATGGCAGTGAAATCACAGTGCCCACAATGCCTGCCAGCCACAGCCCCTGGGAAGAAGGCATGCCTATGACGCTCGGCAACGTCAGCGTCATCGTCGCAACCCTCAAAAGGAAGAGAACCGACCCCAGTTGCCTTGCCGTCGTCTTGTGCGTTATCGTCATCTCTCGCCGTCGCCATCCTTGCCTGATGAGCCCTGGCCAAGTCTAGTGTCGTTGTACCAGACAAGCGAGCGAGGACGCTGCTTCATAGCCCACCATGGAGCCCGGACCATGGTGTCTTTGAGCTCTGAGTCGATGACAGGCGCAATGGGCGACATGTATGGAACTCCGAATGACTCCAGCGCCGTGAGGTGAGCATAGAGGGCAAGCACGCCTACGGCTATTCCGAAAAAGCCCAATGATGCCGCCGCGGCGAGGAAGACGAACCGCAATAGCCTGATGCTTATGGCCAAGCTGAACTCAGGAGTGCCCAATGACGCAATGCCCGTGGCGGCCACAACGATCACCATGATGGGCGAAACCAGCCCGGCGCGGATGGCCGCATCGCCAAGCACCAGCACTCCGACTATGCTTATGGCCGGACCTATTACCCGGGGCAGCCTTATTCCAGCCTCCCTAACTAATTCGAACATTATCTCCATAATCAGCGCCTCGAAGAAAGCGGGAAACGGTATGCCTTCCCTTTGGGCAGCGATGCTCAGTATCAGCGGGGTGGGAAGCATCTCCTGATGGAATGTGGTCACCGCAATATACACAGAAGGGAGCAGAAGCGACAGGGTCAGCGCCAGCAGCCTGGTAAACCTGATCAAGGTGCCTGAGTAGAACAGCTCAAAGTAATCCTCTGAAGTCGTGAGATACATCATGAAGGTGGCCGGCATAATCAGCACGAAGGGAGTACCATCCACGATGATGGCTATTCTCCCGTCAAGCAGAGCGCCGACGATTCTGTCGGGCCGCTCGGAGCGGGCAATGGTGGGAAAAGGCGAGAGCGGGGCGTCCATGATGAGCTCCTCCAGCTGCCCCGATTCCTGGATGGAGTCGACATCGACCTTATCGAGCCTGGATCGCACCTCCTGTATGACGCTCGGTCGGGCGATGCCCTGGACGTACGCCATCGCCACCAGAGTGCGTGTTACCCTGCCCAGCCGGCGCTCTTCGATATGCAGGCGGGGATCCGCGATTCGTCTCCTCAGCATCGAAGTGTTGATTCTGAGCGACTCGACGAACCCTTCTTTGGGCCCACGGACTGTCGCCTCGGTGGTGGGCTCCTCCGGGCTTCGCTGCGCCCATCCCTGTACGGCGCATGCAAGCGCCGTGCGGGCTGAATCAATCAGCACCACACACAATCCTTCGGCCACGGCCAGCGCAACCTCATGCGCATCGGCGATCTGATCAACAACCGTGACCGATAACAAGGCATCACACAGCCTGTCCAACACCTCTGACGGCGAAGCAAGGTTCTCGGTCATGAGGGTCACAGGACGGATTATGCATTGAGCCACAAGGTCCTTGTCCACCAGGCCTTCGAGATGAACCACGGCAGCCGAAACTGAACCGGATCTCCCCGCCCGAAGGCGGCGGACGACAAGGTCGCCGCTCCCCCCAAATGCCTGAACGATGCCTTCGATGTTCGCTTCCAGGTCGGGGCTGAGCCCGGCGCCATCAGGCCGACCGGAACCGGAAGCCAAGCCTCGGGGCGCGCTCTTCCGTCCAGCTATCGCTCTTGTAAGCCTCAACAGGAACCTTGCCAGCAGCTTTTTTCCCACCCTGCTACTTTATCCCCTGTATTCTCCCTCCCTGCAAACAAGGGTATTCACAGACAGTCTCCCGACGCTTGCTCAGCCCTTGACTGCCCCAGCCGAAACGCCCTTAGTGATCTGATTTCGGAATATCGTGTAGAAGATCA
>DAOPWT010000100.1:0-5181 GCA_035351775.1 Bacillota bacterium
GGGATTTCGACAGGCTTGTACCATTTCCTCCCATAAATGTCGATACTAGGCCACAGAATACTATTGCGCTCTGCACAAATGCCCAAGAAGCACAACACGCAGTACGTAGTCGTTAGAACACGTGCGTACGCGCACCGGTGCGAGCATGATCGGACTAAAAAGGGGATTATGTCGAACCCAGACGAGGCGGGCATGTCATGGACCGTTGCTGCCGCATCTGTCGGGTTCGGGGAGTATGGTGTGTGGGTGTGGATGTCGGAGTGGGCGTGGGTGTGGGTGTGGGTGTGGGTGTCGGTGTGGGTGTGTGCGCTACACGTAGTTCAGGCCGGGCACGGGTAGTGGGACCTGAAGAGCAGAAAACAGCCATCGAATCAGTTCTGGCCCGGCCGGAGGCGGGCTCGGGGCCGTCCGGTGGGCGCCGAATCGTTCGCTCATGACGGGTTGAACACACTCGAGCAGAGCACGGTCGTCCAAAGACATCAAGGTATGGCCCAGAAGGCTCACACGTTGAGCTGTCAGGCCCACATGATGAAGCAAGGCCGCCATTTCGAGGTCGGACCCAGGCACGGTTATGGTGAGTGAGTCCGGGGCATACTCGGCGCACGCGTGCGCGATCATCTGCAGCACGCACCATCTGGCCCCGGCGAATTCGGCTACGTGCAGCCCTTTTGTGCCGTCGTCGGCTGTTCGGATCCGTACTACGGCATAGGCCAACCTGTCGCAGGCCGGCCCGCAGCCGTCATTCCCGGCCAGCCCGCCCACCCACGTCCGCTCCAGCGCCCCCAGGCGCTTCACGTCAGGCCTCTGCCAGGCCAGTTCCCGAAAGTCGGAAACGCTCCGGATGTAGCGGACCGGTTCACGCCTGTAGATGGACGCCATCGCGGGGATATCGTCCTCCGAACCGACCCGTATCAAAGTGCTCGGGTGCAACGGCTGGTCGGCTGCGGCTCTCCTCAGATCCGATATCTGCTTTCGGTCCGCCTCTACCCTCAGGAAGACTCCGGCATCGGTGGCGCCCAGACGCCTGTACACGTTGGAGCCCCCTGATATCACCATCATGGCCAGCCCTTCGGCCACAGCCTGGTGGATAATGCTCCGAACGAGCTCCGAGGCAAGCCCCATGCCCCTGTAGGCCGACTCGGTGCAGACCGACCCAAGGCCGGCCACAGGGATACGGCAGCCCTCAATGGCGAGTTCGCAGCGGACATACCCCGCGTGCGCCACAGGCCGACCGGTTCTCGGGTCTGCAAACACCCTGAGCCTTGCCAAGTTCGCATCGCCGAGAAGCTGAGGGAACTCCAGCTCCATGCTGCGCTGCACGGGGCTGAATGTGCTGTTCACAAGGTCCAATACCGCGTCAAGCTCGTCGCGGCGCGGCGCGCGCGGCCCGTCCAGTTCACCGTGGCCCGACCGAAACCCCGCGCCCTCCGCCGTATCGGCGTAGTCCCCCATCTTCATGACACCTCATATCTGCGCTGCTCAATCAGAGTATCATGCGGCAGCTTGGGCAAGTATGGCGGCTCGCAGGAGCTCATTTATACCGCCCTCCGACTTCTTTCCACGATTCGGCAAGTCGATGCCGAACGGCTTCGTCGCAGGTCACGCCCGCCCGCAATAGGGCCATGATGACCGCCCCCACCACAGGCGGATACGGCGCGTTCACGACCCGCGCCCCGGGCGCAAGCTGCGCTAGTTCCCCCGTAAACGGGCTCATGATCACTTCTCCCGCCCGGAAAACACTGCCGCAAGGAGCCACCGGGAACTCCCCGGCGTCCATGCCAAGCGCCCGCGCTGCGGTGAACGAAGCCAGGGCCAGTTCGCGCCCGGCGTACTCCGCGATCCCCAGCGCTACCGCATCTCCGTCCTGCGCAGCCGCCATCACATCAACGCAGAAGTCCGCTATATCACGGTTCTTCACAGGCTGCGTGTACAGTACACTCCTCAGGCCATCGAGAGTATCAACTCGATAACGCTCGAGTGCCCGTTCCACTAGGCTTGTCACCGGGCCGCGTCCATCGTGAGCCCGCGTGGCGGCGGCCAAGCCCAAGCGGCCTATGTCCTGCCCGCTTCCCTCATCGCCCATACGGTAACCCCATCCGCCCGACCGCGCGCGCCGGCCTGCCCTATCTACTGCCATGGCAATGCTACCCGTGCCGGCCACAATCACCACGCCGTAAAGCTCGCCCACGGCTGCCGCCAGCCCGGCGGAGGCATCATTGTCAACATAGACACCCTCAGCATCCACGTCAGCATCGACCTCAGCATCCAGCACGGTGCGGGTCGCTTCAGTCATGGGGGCATTCACCCCATCAATTCCGACCCCGGCGACCGCCAGCTGCGCCACGCGTATCCTGAAGCCAGGCATCGACGCATAGAGGCCTGCATCACGCATGGCTGCTTCCACACTGCTGCGCACCGCTTCCGCAGCCTCACGGGCGCCCCCTGCCAGCCTCAGGTAGTTGGACGGTCCGCCGAACCCCAGGCCCAGGAGATTGCCTTTCATGTCCGCCACAAGGCAGGCGGTCTTGGTTCCGCCGCCGTCCATGCCTATCACAAGATCCATGCCTTGCCCTCCAGTCATCCCCGAACCCCAACTGTCCACCCGGCCATGTGTTGTTCACCGAAATCTCGACATCTCCTCTACACCTGACCAGAGCACCACGCGCATTCGCACACGGTGAGTCCCCCGGCCGGCAAGCAGCATGCTCACGCTGCATCCTGAGGCGTCAAGTGTTGTGTCGTTGGACTGTCGGAAGAGGCGACGGGTCGTGGCTTTGGAGCTCATCGGCTCAGCAGACAACCCCCGTCTTGAGGAGGCCCAGCCGTTTCTGAAGCAGTTGTAGACATCTCAAGCGAAAGCAGTGCCTCCCGCCAGAGAACTGGAAAAGCATCTGCGATCTCCGCCATGAAGGGGTCGCTTCGCCATACAGCCATCTTCCGAAATGATGCAGATGCACGCTTGGGGACTTCCGAGAGCACATATCTCACATCTGTGGCGAGCCTGCCGTACCAGGAGGCAAAAGCCAGAGCGCATGCCCACCTGTCGGCTGTAAATCCCGGCCTCCGTCCGATGATGCGCATGCATCCCTCACCAACATCGTCCAGCGGATCGCCGATCACGGTATCGCCCAGGTCAATCCCGCACAGCCTTCCGGACGCAACATCGAGCACGAAATTGCCCAGGTTCATGTCGCCCACCAACCACGAGCGCCCAAGGCCGTAATGTGCGTCGCCAGTCGTGTCCGCGTCGGAACTCGCGTGCGCGGCGCCAGTCGCGTGCGCGTCGCGATGCACACAAGCGGCGTCGATCGCGCCGACCGAAAGCGCCGAGTGGCACCGGAAAACCCACTCTGCCAGCCGACGGGCGAGCGCCACGTCCCAATGCAGGTCCCGTACCACCGGTCCTTCAACATAGCGGCGCAACAGTGCGCGTTCTCCCGACGCCACTAGCCCGGGAACACAGACGTCCGCCTGCTCAAGACGGAGTAGCGCGTCCGCCTCCCTCCTTGCCCGGCCGATGCTCCCGCCCTGTCCGGGGTGCATCTCGTCGTACACCTTGAGGACTAAAGGCTGGTCATACTCGTCTGAGCTCAATGCCAGCAAGAGAGTGTCGCTCTTGCGATCTGCCAGCGCCACAACTATCCTGGCGGACTCGATTGCCGCAGTCAGCAAGGGCTGTGTTGTATGTGCCGGCTGCGCTGGACTCAGCTCCATGAGAACGCGCAGGCTTTCCCGAACCCCCCCCGTTCCAGGTTCACGCGGGAACATGCGCTCAGAACCGCCTGATCTCGATCGTGAATTCGCTTCCCGGCTTGTACCCTTTCAATGAAGAGAGCATGCCGAGTACCGTGCGCGACACAAAATCCTGCACAAATGGGGCCAGGTGCAGTTCCTCTCCATCAACACGCACCTCAACCTCAAACCTCTCTTCAGGGCCTGGTTCCAAAGTTCGCTGCACGGCTTGGCCCTCCTTGGGGCGGTCATACTCCGGTACACTGCGTTCCAACAGATCAACTACCTCCTTAGCCCGCGTAGTGGCATCCATCACGGGCACTCCGCGCCATGAGTCAAGCCTCTGTGCCACCGCTCCGCATATGAGAAACGTGCTTCCATCGAAGCGCTGCTCGATATGGTGTTCTGTGCCGGCGGCAACTATGCGCGGATACGCTTCCCGGTGGGCGCCCTCAATGATGACCCAATCAGTATCGTAAAGACGCAGTATCTCTTCGTAGTCAAGCCGGCCCGACCACATGATAGCGGTCTGCGCATCGCTCCGAGCGGCGACAGCCGTGGCGCCGGCCGTGCGGTGCCTATCGGTATTTGTTCCGGCCCGGTCGATGGAGAATCTCTCCCGGTGCACGCTTTTCACCGTGCCTACGCTGTACCCGCGCCCAACAAGCTCCCTGATCAAATGCTCTATAGTAGTCGTCTTGCCGGAGTGATGCACTCCCGAGACCGCGAACACTCTCATGCAGTCAACCTCCATGCGTCTGCCTTGCGATCTGCGATACCCGACGGTGTATGGCGTATGCGAGAACACCGCCAATGGCGCCCGACAGTGCTCCCACGGCCATAGACAGCACAAGAACCGGAAAAGAGATCCGATAAATGATGACGCACATGAGGGCTATCCCGGCAACATTGGCCGCAGCCCCCGCAAGCATGGCGACCCCAGGCGACAGGGTGGTCGCGCCCGCGCTGCCCGGACTGAGACGCAGCACCAGATCGGCCGCCATTCCAGGCGCCATGTACATGACCAGCATCCACGGGCCCTGAGGCCCCGGGATACCCATAGCCCACGCCAGAATCGCCTGCACCACCCCTACCAGAGTGGCCGCCCATGTTCTGCCGGTGAATGCATGCCCAAGGATCAGCCACATCATGTAGATGCCGCCGACCAGCGAACCGCCGGGCAACCCCAACGGAACCGCCACGACCCGTATCACCGGAACAATCAGCGGCTTTATCGCGATCCCCGCAGCCGCCATCAAGGCGATGAACACCGAGTCACGGGCTGTGTATTTGGACGGCGCCAAGTGGGAATCCCTCCTAGTCTGGGCCTGTGCCGTACACATCAGCAGTGCGTAAGCAGCCAAAATGCAGTCGATGCAGCTTGTCGTGTATTCTAGATCAGCCTCTGCTTTCCCTCCCCTTGCTCGCCCGCGCCCAGGACGTTGCAGG
>DAOPWT010000100.1:5281-6473 GCA_035351775.1 Bacillota bacterium
CTTTGTCCCTCAAGTTGGATTTTGTTACATTTCGTGGTACAATGATAGCCGAAGGTCTGTGCACCCACGACCGGAACTTGACGGAGGCGATTCCCATGTCTCTTGCGAGCCACATCGAGGCAGCCATGCAAGACGCCCTCATCATTTGCGATGGGATCCCTGACAGCGCGGTCCGCATTCGGATACTGCTACACAGGCGAGGTCCGATGGCGGTCGGTGAGATACAGCAGGCGCTGAACATGGCGTCTAATACGGTGCTCAACTCTTGTCGGAAACTGATAACAACAGGCTGGGCAGTGCGGATGAAGCTGCAGGATGGGCGACGCAGGCTCATAGTGCCCGTCTTGCCAAGGCCAGTAGAGGCGTCTGCTGCCGAGAAAATGGCCGCAGAGAGAAATGACGCAGCTAAGGTAGGCGAATGGATCATGCTCGGTTTCCTGGACTTCAAAATCACGCCGGCAAGGCACATCGACGGGGCCAGACCTGACTGGCTCAGGAACCAGGAGACGGGAAAGCGTATGGAGTTTGACCGCCTGTACCCCGATCTGAAGCTGGTCTTCGAGTTCCAGGGCGAACAACACTACGGCCCCACCGATCTCTTTCCTGAGCAAGAGCAGTTCGAGCGACTCCAGATGCGGGACAACCTCAAAGCCTGGCTCTGTGCTCGTCACCAGTACACGTATGTGGAGGTGCGAGCTGCCGATCTGACTTCGGCTGGAATGGATCTCAAGATTCCATCGCACGTTCCTCGCAGATTCAGCTTGCCTGACAGCCCACTCACTGCAAAGCTCGAGGAATTCGGCACCGGCTACAGGTCGTACATCGACAGCGTGATCCGATCGCGTACTGCGGAGTGAGGCGCGTATGCGATCCAGAAATTGGTGTACTCAATTTTTGACGATAGTTTTCGAGATACCCGCAATTTTTGAGTACATCGATTTGCGCCCTCGTGCTCGCACCGCCGCCCAACGCCACCGGGAGGCATTACGCGGCATATATTCCCTGGTTATGGCATTATCCAGGAGTATCATGGGAGACGCACGGCCGAGACGCATCGCCCTATGTCCCATTTCGACCCTCTCGCCGTGGGTATTTGCACCAGCCGGCGCCGCATTACGATTTATGCCGTCCAATTGCCTATTTTCGGCCTTCGATGGTGGCCATTGGCCCGCAGGCGAACACGATATGGTCA
>DAOPWT010000101.1:0-6182 GCA_035351775.1 Bacillota bacterium
AAAGGAGAGCATCTATGCTCAAGGCTGGCTGTGATGAATCACCCCCGGCGGGACTGTGATGCTGGATCTCTTTGATTACGCCACCGCAGGCGTAAAGAGAAGTTCCATTGTGGCTGGCAGGAATAACCTTGAGGCTGACCCGTAAACCACCGTCATTATACCCTAGCGTATCAGACCCAGTCAAGCTAGGTGCATGGCGTCAGCTTCCAGTCGAATTAGCTCTTTATGGCCACGCCACCGGCGACTGCCGCCGGCCCCCCAACTACGCCCTGCTCGCTGCGCGTTGTCGAACGATCTCGAACGCCATTACCGCCCATGCTACCCCAGCATTGAGAGAGCCTACTCGCCCTGCCATAGGTATGGAGACTGTGAAATCACACGCCTCCCCGACCAGGCGAGACATTCCCCTGCCCTCGTTTCCCACCACTACCGCGATTGGGCCGGTTAGGTCCGCCTCTAGCAGGCTCCTATCGGCATCAGGAGCGGTGCCGACCACCCAGGCGCCCGCCTGCTTCAGTTGCTGGATTCCTCTGGTGAGATTGGTCACGCGTGCGACGGGCGTATACACCACTGCGCCGGCAGACGCTGCAGCCACCGCGGGGCTCACCTGAGATCCACGGCGCGAAGGAATGACTACCCCGTGGGCGCCTGCCGCATTTGCAGTGCGGATGATTGAGCCAAGGTTCTGAGGATCCTCTATGCCGTCCAGGACCGATACGAAGAGCTCCTCCCCAGCATCGTGAGCCCTCCTGACAAGTTCATCAAGGTCAACGTAGTTGATAGGAGAGACGTAAGCGGCCACTCCCTGATGTGCTCCCCCTCCGGCCTCGCGCACCATCCGGTCCAGGGCAGCCCTATCAACCTCGGCAACAGGCACGCCTCTTTGTCGCGCCATCGCGACTATCCTGGGATCGGCTCCACCGCGCGCGATGACGATGCGGTTGAAGTCCCGCCCCGACTCCAGCGCTTCGGCTACCGGGCGTCGCCCCCATATCACATATCCCGATCCATACTGCGCATCGTTCATCTGGAAGCACCGTCCGTAAGGCGCCTCGCGAGAGCCAGCACTTCGCCGAGTCGCTCAGTCCTGCCTGTCAAGTACAGAAACCCCAAAAGCGCCTCAAAGCCAGTAGCATAACGATAGTCAGCAGGCCCGGATGTCCTGGGGACATGACCGGGCCTCACATTCCGTCCTCGCCTCACCACGTCTCGCTCATCATCATCAAGGTGCTCTACGAGGCAATGAACCATGGCCGACTGGGACTCGGCATTGACTGCTTGCTTAGCCAGACCGTGCAGCTCGTTCACCCGCGAGTCGGGCCCGCGTTCGGCCACGAGCTCTGACCTGATGAACAGCTCCCACACAGCATCGCCCACATACGCCAGCACCAACGGCGATATCTCAGCAGCCTGCCGCCGGTCGCTCTTGCCCGCCCCGTCGGGCTCACCTCCCGACAAGCTTCCACCTCGCCCCGTCACGAGTATCCTCCACAACCACGCCAAGCTCGCCCAGCCTGTCGCGGATCATGTCGGATACTTGGTATAGCTTCGCAGCCCTAACCTCGGCCCTGACGTCCAAGAGCAGCTGGATCAGGCGATCTGCGCTCGCCCCGGCATCGCCGCCATCCAGAGCGCCCTCATCCGCCTGAGCGCCGGCCGTGCGTTTCGCCGTAACCGACTCCGGCTCGATTATGCCCACGACGTCTCCCAGTTCCATCATGGCCAGCACAGCCCGGGCAACGGCGCTTCGCTCCGCGTCCGCCGCCTGGCCCTGCCCATGCATATCCTGGTTGACGAAGGTGTTGATCGCGGTAGCCAGCTCGTGCAGAGCGGCTATGGCGCCGGCAGTATTGAAGTCATCATCCATTGACTCCTCAAATTGCGCCTTAGCGGCCGCGGCAGCGGCATCCAACTTCTGCACAGCGGCCTTTGCGCAAGGCCCGCTTGCCGCCAATCGCCGCAGTTCATCCCATGCCGGCAACTCTGATCCTTGCGTTTCGGCCAACCCCACGCCCGCCCCCACGCCCGCCCCCACGCCCAGTGCAAACAGGGCATTTGACACCGCGTCCTCCAGACGCCCCAGAGCCTTGGCGCACATGCGCAACTCCTCGTCGCTGAAGTTGATGGGCTTGCGGTAGTGGTTGGATATGAGGAAGTAGCGTACTACCTTCCCGGGGTATTGCTTCAGGATGTCGCGAACCGTTCGGAAATTGCCCAGCGACTTGCCCATACGCTGGCCGTCGATGTTGATGAACCCGTTGTGCACCCAGTATTTGACCGGAGGCGTTCCGTTGGCACCATGGCTCTGAGCCACTTCGTTCTCATGATGCGGGAAGACCAGGTCGACGCCTCCTGTATGTATGTCGAAGGTGGGACCCAGATACTTCGTCGACATCGCGCTGCATTCAATGTGCCAGCCGGGCCGGCCGGGACCCCAAGGGCTTTGCCATGACGGCTCCCCGGGTTTGGCCGCCTTCCACAGCGTGAAGTCGAGAGCGTCGTCCTTGGCTTCCCCAACGCCCACGCGCGCCCCCGCCACTAAATCGTCGATGTTCTGGTTGGACAGACGGCCATACTCTGCAAACTCAGACACATCGTAATACACATCTCCGTCGCGCTCGTACGCCAGCCCGTTTTGGACGAGCTTGCTGATGATCTCGATCATCTCAGCCACATGCAGAGTGGCGCGGGGCTGGATGTCGGGGGCCTTGATGCCGAGGGCATTTCGGTCATCGATGAAGGCCTGCGTGTACTGGCTCACGATATCGTCGGTGGGCACGCCGCGCTCAGCCGCCCGTCGAATTATCTTGTCGTCTATGTCGGTGATGTTCTGAACCAACGTCACCTCGTAGCCGCGATACTGCAGGTATCTACGGATAACATCGGGCACCACAAAAGCGCGGGCGTTGCCGATGTGGAAGTAGTCGTAAACCGTCGGGCCACAGCTGTACATACCCACCTTGCCCTGACTTACAGGGACGAAGTCCTCCTTGCGTCGGCTCTGGGTATTATAGATCCTAATCGCCATGGTCCAGGCCTCCCTTCGAAATGCTCCACCGATACTCTACCGAGCGGCACCGCCGTCGCGCATATCGACTACCATCGCCACAGCCAGCGCCGCAATGGCTTCGCCTGTTCCCGTCGGCCCCAGGCCCTCGGTGGTCTTTCCCTTTATATTAACACATCCCAGGCTCACCTTCATTGCATTTGCCAGCGACTCACGTATACGCGCCACAAATGGGGCGATCTTGGGGCGCTCGGCAATGACCACAGTGTCCAGGCTGGACACGCGGTACCCCGCCGCCCGCAGCATATCCACTGTGTGCGCCAGCAGCGCCATGCTGGAGATGCCGGCATAGGCAGGATCAGTGTCGGGGTAATGCTGCCCAATGTCGCCCAATCCCGCCGCGCCCAGCAAGGCATCGATCACAGCATGAGTCAGCACATCCGCATCAGAGTGCCCCACCAGCCCGGAGTCGAACGGAATCTGGACACCGCCGAGCACTAAAGGCCTGCCAACCGCCAGCCGGTGAAGATCGAAACCCTGCCCCACGCGTAACGGCAGGGGTCCGGATTCGGCCAACCTCCCCGCCCCCGGCGCCGGCTCCGACGCGAGCAGCGCCTCTGCCACTGCCAGATCGAGAGGGTTAGTTATCTTGACATTCCGCCGTGAGCCCGGCACTACGGCCACAGGCAGGCCCAATCGTTCCACTAGAGCACAATCGTCAGTGGCTGCAAGATCGCCTGAACCCTCATGCGCGTCGCGCAACACCGAAAGCCTGAAGGCCTGAGGAGTCTGAATCATCCGAAGACAGCGCCGATCCAGCGTTTCCGCGACGAAGCTCACCGCCTGCGCGCCCGCAGCCCTAACGCTCTTCACAGTGTCAGTGGGCTGAATGGCACAGGTTGCAGCGCCCCATTCCATGGCAGCTTCCACCACGGCCCATACTTCGCGCGCGGTGACGAGCGGGCGCGCTGCATCATGCACCATGACAATCTCGTATTCGCCCGAAACAGCCTCAAGAGCGTGCGCCACCGACGCCTGCCTACTCGGGCCGCCTGCTACCACAGTGCATCCGCGCTCAAATAGCGAAGAGAGGGAGTATCGGTTTACGATATCCCTCTCAAACTGGCCCTCATCGCCTGGCGGTACAGACGCCACTACCTCGCCCACAGCCCCTGACGCGGCCAGAGCTGCTATGGAACGGACCACAATCGGCACTCCGCCTAGATCCAGATACTGTTTGGGAACCGCGGCCCCCATGCGTGTTCCGGAGCCCGCAGCCGCCACGACGGCTGACGCACACGGACGACGGGCAACCATGCACATACACCTCCGGTGCGGCGAGACTGCGCCCTCACACAGCGCGGTCGACGGCCTTGAGTTTAGCAAAGATCATCCTGCCTGCAGAAGTCTGCAGGACGCTGGTTACGAGAACGCCGACGGAGTCGCCGATATGGCGCCTTCCTCCGTCAACCACAACCATGGTGCCATCATCTAGATACGCTACGCCCTGCCCAGACTCCTTGCCGTCCTTCACTACATGGACGGTCATCTCCTCACCCGGCAAGACCACAGGCTTCAACGCGTTGGCCAGTTCATTGATGTTCAGAACGACAACGCCATGAAGCTCGGCCACCTTGTTCAGGTTGAAGTCGTTGGTCAGTATAGTGGCGTCCATCAGACGAGCGAGCTTAATGAGTTTGGCGTCTACCTCGGCGTCGTCGATAGCCCTGTCCACAATCTGGACGGAGAGGTTTCCGTCTTTCTGCATCCTGTTCAGGATGTCAAGGCCCCTTCTGCCCCTGTTGCGCTTCAGGACGTCGGACGAATCCGCTATATGCTGAAGTTCCTCCAGAACAAAGCCTGGAACGACCAGCACCCCTTCGACAAATCCACTGTCGGCGATGTCGGCAATGCGGCCATCAATGATGACGCTCGTATCAAGTATTTTCGGCTTGGCCTTGCCGGCATAGCTCTTCATGCCACGGTCGCGCGCTACTGCCGACCGCACGAGTTCGCCGCTTCGCGGAAGCGGCGCCAGGATGGACATGATTTCCTCACGCTTATGCGAGCCGATGACCATTCCGGCCACGCCGAAAAAGACGTTCAGAGATATCCCAACGTAGCTGCCCAGCGATGGTATCAGGGCTATAGGAATAGCGAGTAAGTTAGCTATTATTAGGCCGACTATCATGCCCACAGCGCCGGAGATTATCCCGCTGGCTGAGATGTTCCGAACTCCCGAATCCACGTACTTGCCGAACCGTGAAGCCACTTGGTGCAATATCGGCGTAATGGCGAACCCAATCAGCCCTCCGCCAGTCATTGCGCCCAACATGATCCTAAGCCCGGCGCCCTGGCCCTGGGGCGCCATCACGGCAGTCGGAAGCGCCCGATGAACAAAGAAACCTATGGCGACCCCCGCCCCGACCATCAGTACTCGCGTGGTCACATGACGCACTGAGTGCCTCACCTCCCTCCAGCCGGCGACAATTGAACCCGGCTGTTCCAGGTTAGTATCTCCAGTGGATGGTCAAGTATGAAAATGGGCAGCCCGCTCAGGCCGAATCTAGTATCGAGTCGATTGTTCGAGATATGTCGTCGATGGAGCGCTTCTCCACCATAGCCATCTCGCTTGTCAATATCTGCTTGGCGTTCTCGAGCATGCGGCGTTCACCAGTGGAAAGTCCCTTTTCCCTATCCCTGATGCCCAGATTGCGCACTACCTCGGCCACAGAGAAGATGTCGCCCGTCTTCATCTTCTCCATGTTCGCCCGGTATCTGCGATTCCAGTTCTGGCTCATCGCGGTCTTCTCCCCGCTGAGCACTTCGTACACCCTGGGGACATCCTCAGGCCCAATGACCGGCCTCAGGCCCACTTCCGAAGCGCTTGACCGGGGAACCATTACCTTCATATCGCCGACTTGTAGACGCATGATGTAGTAGTTGTCCCGCAGCCCGAGGACTTCCCGCTCTTCGATGGCCTCAACCACCCCAGCTCCATGCATGGGGTAGACCACTCTATCGCCCACGCTAAACATGGTCTGCATCACTTCCTCCTCGAGCGCCTTTCACAATTGTACCATTGGCTGCCAGGCCAGTCAATTCGCGCGACCAACTCTTGATCCGGAGCTGATCCGGAGCTGATTGACAACGCGGTGGACCAAACGTATAATCA
>DAOPWT010000102.1:0-6181 GCA_035351775.1 Bacillota bacterium
CCGCTCAGTGCCGATGAAAAGCCTATGTGAAGTACGTCGTTGCCTCTTTTCAGAATCCCCTCGAACGTGTCTTTGCAAGCCGACATGTCGATGAGCGAGGTGTCCACCATCTCCCCTTTCCTCATCCTGTCGTAAAACTGCTTGTACTCGGTTTTCTGCCCTCTTACATAGCAGGGAAATTCCTCCCCGCCGATACGAAAGCTAAGGGAAACGATGTGAATTCCATATTGCTCAATCAGCTCGTCCGTGAGGTCCGCGGATGAATCTGTCACTATCTCATAGCCCAAGTTACCCACTCCCTAACATAGTCTTGCACCATTCGCCATCTTGATGCTTCTTCCTCTAGTCCCTGTCCGGATCGGCTAGCCAAAGGCCCAAAAGAAACGGCAGCAGGGTTCGGGTCGGTCGCCAGGACCACACCCGAACCCTGCCAGAGCCCTTTCACAGAGCTTCAGTGCATGAAGAGTCTTGGAAGCAACAGCACGGTATCCGGCACCATCAGGATGACTACCAGTGCGATGATCATCACGGCGCACACCCACAAGATGTCGGGGAAAGTATCCTCAATGGATATGCCAAGTATCTTTGTGGACGTGAACAGGCTGACCGCCAAGGGAGGTGTTGCGCCGCCTATCGCCAAGTTGAGCATGAGTGCGACGCCGAAGTGGACTAGATCGATGCCGAAATGCTGGAGCACCGGCACGATGATCGGAGTCATTATCAAGACCACCGCGATCGTCTCCATAAACGTTCCAAGCACCAGCATCAACAGGTTGATCAGCAACAAGATCACAATGCGGTTTGTGGTTACCGAAAGAAGGGCAGACGTCATGGCGTCCGGTATGTGCTCATAGGCCATAATCCAGCTAAATGTTGCGGCTGTGGCCACAATGAGCACTATAGTCGCGCTCTGCAATGCCGACTTGGTCAGGACGTCAATGAAATCCTTCCAGTTGAGCTCCTTATACACGAGCGCCGCCAGGATCAGCGCGTATACCGCCGATACCACAGCTGCTTCAGTGGGGGTGAATATGCCGCTCAGCACTCCGCCCAACACAATAACGGGCATCATTAGCGGGGCTATAGCCCCACGAAGGGCCTCCATAATCTCCTTGCTCGTAGCTCTGTGTTCGGTTCCTCTATAGCCTCTCTTCTTGGACACAACGATCGCGTAGATGATCAGAGCTAACCCAGCGATCAGCCCGGGTATGAAACCGCCAAGAAACATCGCAGCGATCGACGCACCGCTGGCAACTCCGTATACCACCATCGTAAGGCTGGGAGGTATTACGACACCAAGGCCCCCGGCGCCCGCCACGAGGGACGCGGTGAAACCTCTGCCATACCCTTTGCGGACCATTTCAGGCTCCACGATTGACCCGACGGCCGCCACTGTCGCAACGCCCGATCCCGAAACTGCGCCGAAGAAACAACTTGCGGCTACCGAGACTGCTGCAAGTCCGCCCGTTATGTGCCCAATCAGCGCATTGGCCAGTTTCATCAGGCGTGGCGTGCTTCCCCTCTCCATCAGGTTGCCCGCGAGCATGAACAGCGGGAGAGCCAACAGAGGGAACGAATCTATGCCCATCACCATCCGCTGAGATATCACGGCAACAGGCGGAAAGCCTTTGAGGAGCAGATACGTCAGACTGCTCAAGCCTATCGATATCGCAACGGGGATACCCATCAAAAGCGCAACGGCAAGCGAACCGAAAAGCACCCAGACCATGATCATTTCACTCCCTATACCCTAGTGAATGTCTACCGCTCATTGCCCTGGTTGTCCTGGCGTAGCTCCTGCCACATGCTGATGACCAGATATGCAACTGCGAACACGGAAGCGAACGGAAGAGCAAGGTAGACCGCACTCATAGGCAGTCCGAGCGCCGGCGAACGATCTGACGCTGCCGACACTGCGATGCGCAGTGCGCTATACCCAACCACAGCGAAGAACGCGATGCTCAACACTCGGCCTATTGCCTGAACCACTTTGCGCGCCTTGTGCGGCAGGGCATTCAGGACGAAACTGATGTTGGCGTGGGCATCAAGCGCAATGGCAACGGCGGCGCCGATGAACGACATCCATATGAATGCATAACGCGCAACTTCCTCAGCCCAGAAGACGGGCGACTTGAACACATATCTCAGGACCACCTGGCCGAAAGTGACAACAACGATCGTGATGAACAGAATCGCAGAAAGCGACTGAAGGAATCGCAAGGAACGCGGGGTTCGCGAGGTCATGTGTCTCATCCTCCCTGGTAGTGTGTACCCTGCACATGATAATGACGGGCCCGCGGGGGGTGCCAAACCGCCCACCGTGCGGGCCCATCGCTCGACTAGTTGCCCGAGTACTTGCGGACGATGTCCATGATGTCTTTTCCGAACTTAGCCTCGTACTTAGCCCACACGGGCTCGACTGCTTTCTTGAATGCTGCCTTGTCTACTTCGTTTACCGCAATACCCTTCGCTTTGAGCTCTGTCAGAAGCTTGTCGTCCTGCTCCCTTATGAGCTCGCGGGCAACTAGCCGATACTTGAGTGCATTAGCCTCAATGACCTTTCGGTCTTCAGCAGACAGCTTGTTCCATCTGCCGGGGGATACAACCATCAGAGAAGCGTTCCAGATGTGTCCTGACAGCGATAGGTACTTCTGAACTTCGTAAAGACGAGAGGAGTCAATGATCGAAAGCGGGTTCTCCTGGCCATCCACCGTACCCTGCTGCAGGGCTGTGAACAGCTCAGTGAAGGGCATGGGCACGGCCGCCGCCCCAAGCTGCTTAAACATGTCAAGACGTATTGCCGATTCTGCGGTACGGAACTTGATGGACTTCATGTCGGCAGGGCGAACAATGGGTTTCACGTTGTTTGTGAAGTGCCTGAAACCATTCTCCCAGTAGGCGAGCACTCGAACCCCATTCTTCCCTATGGCCTCCGTGAGCTTGGCCCCGAGTTCACCGTCATATGCTGCGTACGCCTGCTCCCTAGAACTCCAGAGGAAAGGCAGCTCTTCTATGGCGGTCACAGGCGCCATCCCCTGGAACAAAGACACTCCATACAGCAGCGCAAAGTCCAGAGCGCCCATCTTTATCTGGTCAATTTCGTCCTTTTCTCCCCCAAGAGCGCCACCGCTGATGATGGATATCTGTATTCTACCGTTAGTCTCCTTCTCAACTGCCTCGGCAAACTGAATGAGAGCCTGGTGACACGGGTGACTGGACGCGAGAACATGGGCAAGGTTCATCTTCTCGACACGGGGAGCGGCCTGGCCCAACCCAGAGCTAACAGCGATCAGGATGATGCATGCCATGAGCGGTAGAATTCTTCGTACTAGTGCTGCGTTCTTCACTGCAATGGCCTCCTTAAAGTGTAGCGTGACGACACCTTGATCACTACTTGAACTCGCTCGCAGCTTGAGCGGCAAGCCGCATGGCGCTGGCGAGGAACATCTTGTCGCCGCCCACTATCGCGACTGATGAACCCATACCGGTCCACTTCGCAAGCTGAGCCTTTATGTCCGACGGTTGCAGCTCGAAAATCACGCCTGCCAGCGCTACGCCGTTCTTGCTGGCAAGCCGGCACATGGACGAGAGTTTCTCCTCCACCAGAGGGTGATGAACCTCTCCACCGACTCCAAGCGACACAGAAAGGTCAAAAGGACCCAGTATCACCACATCAACACCGGGAACCGTGATGATCTTCTCGAAGTTCGCTACGCCCTCAGTGCCTTCCACTAGCAGACACACCATGTTGTTCTCGTTAGAATCCTTGGCGTAAGCGGCCCAATCCCACGCCGTGTGACCCGCAGCGCGAACGTAAGGACATGCTCCGCGGTCTCCTGCCGGAGGGTACTTCGCGGCGCGGACTGCCATTTCCGCATCTTCCTGCGTCGATACGCCGGGGACAACGATACCCCGAGCTCCCATGTCAAGGGACTTCATGATCAGCGTGGGGTTCTTCTCTGCCACCCTTATGAACGGGACTATGCCCGTCGCGTCCGCAGCGCGGACCAGGCCTTCGGCTATGTCGAGACCGAAATAGCCGTGCTCAGTATCAATGATGACGAAATCGAACCCCGCCTTGCCAGCCATCTCAACAGCTTCTGCGCTGGCCATCTGCGCCCATGTTCCCACTGCCTGTTTCCCCTGCTTGATCCTCTGCTTCAACTCAGCGGCATCCATTGGCTTTCACCTTCCGTTTGATTAACTCCAGAACATCAGAACGACGGCGGCGTTACCACGCCGATCACAACGGTCTTCTTGTCGGATCCATTGGCAATTCTGTGACCCATGGCGGCGTCAAAGTACACCGAGTCTCCTGTATCCAAGACATACAGCACTCCGCCCAGTTCGAACTTGAGCCTCCCTTCGACCACGTACATACATTCCTCACCCTTGTGAGTTAGGGCCGGACCCTCAAATTCCGACTCTCCGGGTTCCAGCTCGAGAAGCACCGGCTCCATAGCTCGGTTGAGGTCCGGAGACAGTAGTTGATATCTTATCTGCGACCCCTCATGCCCCAGGTACTTCCGCCGACCTCTCCTAACCACGATATCAGTGCTCTGGTCGCCCTCGAAGAACTGGACCAGAGATGTCTCAAGAGCCATGGCGATCTTGCGCAGCGTAGCGATAGATGGAGACGTTTTGCCGGTTTCAATCTGGCTCAAAAGGCTTGCGGATAGCCCGGTGACGCCGGCCAACTGCGTTATTGTCATGGCCTTGGATTTCCTTAGCGTCCTGATCCTGCTGCCTATCTCAATCATGCTTCGGCCACGTCATCCTTTCAGTCTAATTGAATATCTAATGGTTTCTGCAGTACTAGTGAAAGTCCTTCTTTAGTAGTTGGTTTTCCGTCGGTTATTTTCATGGAATCAGACGTTGGTTGGTCCGACACGGCAATCTCTCAGCTGCACGAGGCGCCGGTACAGACGAGGCGTCGGTACAAACGATGCGTCGGCACTTGACATTGCTCCACAATTACGATATGGTCTTAACTAAGAACTACTCTTATTTGAAGGAGCATGCACAGATGAACGAGGGCGAGACTGAGCAACGTCTCGATCGCTTCAGGGAAATGTGCAAATGTAAGGGCCTGAAGCTGACATACCAGCGTATGGTCATCTTCGAGGAGGTCGCAAAATCGCGGGATCATCCCGACGCGGAGAGTATCTTCCATGGTGTCCGCCGCAAGATCCCAACCATCTCTTTGGATACTGTCTACCGGAACCTGTGGATGCTCAACGACATCGGGCTGATAACGACTGTGGGCCCGCCGCGTGAGAAGGCGCGTTTCGATGCAGATGTGTCGCCTCATCACCATTTTGTGTGCTCACGGTGTGGCGCGGTATACGATGTCCACTGCCCCGAGCTCGACCCGCTCGATGCGCCCGACGAAATAGACGGGGTTGGGCATGTGGAGTCAGTTCGTCTGGAACTACGCGGGCTTTGCCGGCACTGCGCAGGGCAAGTCTAGCCGATTCAGTCGGCGAAGCCAAAACAGTCAACACAACACACAGGGCATCGCTGAAAGGTGCTCACGAGAGGAGAATGTACATATGAGTGAAAACGCAAATACCCCGTGCTGCCAGGAGATCGTACGTATTCCGCTGATCGGAGAGAAGGCTCCGAGCTTTGAGGCCGTAACCACCCAGGGCAAGATCTCGTTCCCCGACGACTACAAGGGCAAGTGGGTCATCCTGTTCAGTCACCCAGCCGACTTCACCCCAGTATGCACCACCGAGTTCATGACCTTCGCGTCCATGGCGGAGGAGTTCAAGGCACTCAACTGCGAGCTGATCGGCCTCTCCATCGACAGCAACTTCAGCCACATCGCATGGCTGCGGACGATCAAGGAGAAGATCAAGTTCCGCGACATGGAGAATGTAGAGGTCAAGTTCCCACTCATCGCCGACCTCAAAATGGAGGTTGCCAAGAAGTACGGCATGGTCCAGCCCTCAGCCAGCGACACACAGGCCGTGCGCGCCGTCTTCTTCATCGACCCCGAGGGGACGATACGCGCCCTAGTATACTACCCGCTCTCGAATGGACGCAATTTCGACGAGATCAAGCGGTTGCTCTGCGCCATGCAGACTTCCGATAAGTTCAAGGTAGCCACCCCGGCAGACTGGCGCCCGGGCGAGAAGGTCATCGTTCCGCCGCCGGGATCGTGCGGGCAGGCCGCCGA